>WJJG01000201.1 GCA_014729815.1 Candidatus Eiseniibacteriota bacterium | reverse complement strand
CGTCGCCACGTAGCAGTCCTCGCCCACGCAGCAGACGCCGTAGTGCGGCGGGCTGCACGGATTCGGAGGACCACAATCCTCGTATTCGGGATGGAACACGCCGCCGAGATCTTCGCATTCCGCCTGCGTGAGGATCCGGCATTCCTCGCCCACACAGCAGACAAGCTCTGGCGGCAGACAGGGATTGGGGGGACCGCAATCGGTCGCCTCGGTGTGCAACACGCCGCCGATCTCCTGGCATTCATCCGGCGTCAGGAGATGGCACTCCTCCCCGAGGCAGCACGCGTAACGGGGTGCCTCGGGATAGCATTCGCTGCCTTCCATCATCAGTCCCAGGGCTGGATGGCAACCGGTGGCGTAGGTTTGCGGAGGCGAGAGGCAGTTGCCCCATCCGGCGAAGCCGGTGAGCGGGTCGACGTCGAGTGGGATCTGTCCCGGGGCGCCCTGATCGATGTAGCCGGTGAAGTAGTAGACCGGTTCGATCTGTCCCCTCCAAGGCTGCTCGACGGTCACCATGGCGGTGCCCTCGCCCGGGCCGGGCCACTGTTCGGAAGGGAGCTCGAGATACTCGCCGGGTGCGCAGGCGCCCCAGCCGGTGAAGTGGAAGAGGTCCGCCGCGTAGTCGCCGAAGCCGAATTCGGCGCCGCACCACTGCTTCTCGCTGGTGAAGGCCGAGAGTACGAACCAGACACGCTCTTCTGTGGTCATGATCGAGGGATTCTGCTCCGCACAGCTCTCGAGCGCGTACTCCCGGTAGACCGCACACCAGTCATCCTCGGGCACCGAATAGGCGATGCTGGGATCGTGGTGACAGAGAAAGACGCCGCCGGTGAGGTTCGTGACAGTGTCGAGCAGGCAGGGGTTCGGATCGCAGTCGTCCCAATCCGGATGCCAGACACCACCCCCAACGAGGCACTCCTGCTCGTTCAGAATCATACAGGACTCACCGATGCAGCATACGTGCCGCTCGTAGAGGCAGGGATTCGGATAGCACGCTGACCACTCTGGATGCCAGACGCCGAAGATGTCGTGGCACTCCTGCTCGGTCAGGAGGTGACAGGCTTCGCCCAGACAGCAGGCGCGCAGCGGTTCGGGACAGGGATTGGGCGAACAGGAGTCCCAGTCCGGATACCAGTCCCCTCCCAGGTCCGTGCAGTGTTGTTCGGTCGTCACGATGCAGCTCCCGTTCAGACAGCAGACGCGATGCGGACCGGTGCACGGATTCGGATCGCACGACTCCCACTCCGGGTGCCATTCGCCTCCCAGCGCCTGGCAGTCCTCCTGCGTGACCAGCTCGCAGATCAGATCCAGGCAGCAAGCGTGCAATGACAGGGGGCAGGGATTGGGCCAGCAACCATCCCACTCTGGATGCCATTCGCCACCGAGATCGGAACACTGCTGCATCAGCGTGACATAGCATTCCGGTCCCACGCAGCAGGCATGCAACTCCGTGTCGCACGGGTTCGGGTCGCACGCGTCCCACTCCGGATGCCACTCGCCCCCGAGCGCCGCGCATTCATCCTCGGTGACCAGCTCGCACTGCGCGCCGAGGCAACACGCATGGCGCTCGAAGACGCACGGATTCGGAGGACCGCAGTCGCCGTGCTCGGGACGCAAAACCCCTCCCAGGTCCGCGCACGCCTCCTCCGTCAGCACGAAGCACTCCTCGCCGAGGCAACATGCCGCGCGCAGCGACTCGGGGCAGCATGCGTGGCCGTCCATCATCAGACCCAGAGACGGCAGGCAGGTGGCGCCGAAGGTCTCCGGCGGGACCAGGCAGTTGCCCCACCCCGCGAAGCCGGTGGCCGGATCGATGTCGATCGGGATCCGTCCGGACTGCTCGGCGTAGGCGTATCCGGTGAAGTAGTAGACGGGAAGGAAGTTGCCACTCCAGGGCAGGTCGACACTGATGAAGCCGGTACCCTCCCGAGGTCCGGGCCAGCCGTCCGTGGGCAACTCGAGCACCTCGCCCGGAGCGCACGGTCCCCACGACTCGAACGCATAGAGCTCCGCCGGATAGTCACCGAAGCCGAACTCGGTGCCGCACCAGGTCTTTTCTTCCAAGAAGGCCGACAACAGGAACCAAACCGTCTCCCCTCCCTCGAGGATCTGCGGATTCTGTCCATCGCACGAAACGATCGCCAGCTCGTCGAGGTAGTGCTGACACCAACCCTCCGGCGGCACCGAATAGCCGATGCCTGGATCGTGATGGCAAAGAAAGACGCCCGAGGTCAGTTCGTCCGAGTCCGCCCGGCCGTGAGCGGCGCAGAGCGAGAGCGCGCACGCGATCCAGAGCGGCGCGAGCAGGCGTCGGTGGAAGGCAGGACGGCTCGGGAAGCAGCGTGGGGCGGTACGAAGCATGGCCGGTTCCTCCTGCACTCCGGAGGGCGAGAGTCACGCGCCGCCGGAATGCGATGCGCAGCAGGTCGGACGGACACGCGGCGCGTACGGGCAACGGAATGCACCATGGCGCATAGACGCACGATCTCCAGCGATGCAATTCTATCACATGACCCTGTCTCGGCTCAGCAACGGACGAGGCTGTGTCCCTACGCCGAGAAGGTCCGCCCCCGCCCGAAACCACTCGCCGTCCGCGGCGCTGTTCGGTAGCATGGGAGGCGTTCCGCGAGCATCACGCATGAGGACAAAGGAGGGACCATGCAGATCTCGATCGAATACTGCCGCGAGTGAAACTACCAGCCGCGCGCTGCCAGTCTGGCAGAAGCGATTCGCAAGGCGATCGGCGTCGAGGCGCAGTTGATCGCCAGTGGGGGGGGCGTCTTTGAGGTGACCGCGGACGGAGAGCTGGTCTTCTCGAAGCGCAACATGGGCCGCTTTCCCGAGGATGAGGAGGTGCTCGAGGCGCTCCGCGCTCGCAAGACGGGATAGCCACTCTCTGGCTGGGGACGCGCTTGTGGGGTCGGCCATCTGCTACCCGACGTAGCGCGCCAGACAGGCGTCTAGCTCCTCGGCGCTGCGCACGATGTGCGTGGCGCCGATTTCGCGGACCCGCGCTTCGGGCAACAGGCCCCAGGTCACGCCGCAGGAGGAGATGCCGGCCGCGACGGCGACCTCGAGATCCAGCTCGCCATCGCCGATCATCAGGCAGCGCTCGGTGGCCAGCTCCAGTGTGCGGATCGTGTGGCGCACCACTTTCGGATCGGGCTTGCGGACTTCCAGGCTGTCTCCGCCGAGCACCAGCGCGAACGGATCACAGAGGCCGATGGCGGCCAGGATCAGGCGCACGAAGCGCTCCGGCTTGTTGCTGATGATCGCCAGGACCGCGCCGCGGCGGTCCCAGCGGCGGCAGAGCTCGGCCAGACCCGGGTAGACGCGCGTGCCCTGCATCATGACCTCGGCATAGATGCGGCGGAACTGGGGAATCAACTCGGGCAGGTCGCGTTCGATCTCGGGCAGCGCCTGTCCGGGAGGCGGGAGATCGGCCGGTCGCCGGGCATCCAGCGTGGGGTGGCAGCGCGAGAGCAGGTGGCCCAGGCCCCAACCGATGTGGCGGCGGATCTCCTCGGCCGTCAGCGGTTCCGCGGAGAGCTGGGCGCGCTGCTGCTGCACCGCCGTGACGATGCCGCCGAAGGTGTCGACGAGCGTGCCGTCGAAGTCGAAGAAGAAGCCGGCGCGCATCAGCCGCGCTCGGCCGGTTCACTTTGGGGCAGGCGCTTCTGCGCGGCGACGATCTCGGCTTCCGCGGCGCCCTCTTCCAGGTCGAGGGTCACGCGATCGCCGATGCGGCGGCCGAGCAGCAGCTTGCCCAACGGCGCCGAGGCCGAGACGACCTCGTCGCCGAAGCGGCTGTCGCCCTCGCCCAGCACCCAGAAGTGGCGCTCCGCTCCGGTGTTCGCGCCGGCCACCAGGCGCAGGGTGACCCAGCTTCCCGGGCCGATCTGCCCCTCGGGCACCTCCACGTTCTCGATCATCGTCGCTTGCGCGAGGATGCGATCGATCTCCGAGACGCGGGAGGTGAATCGCGCCTGCTTCTCCTTGGCGGCGTCATACTCCGCATTCTCGCTCAGATCGCCCTGTTCGCGAGCCTTCTCGATGATGCGCGGGATGTCCTCCTTCAGCTCGCGCCGCAGCTCGGCCCGCTCGCGCTCGAGGCGTTCGTAGGAGGAGCGCGTCATGTAGAGTCCGCCGAAGACCTCTTCGCTGTGCTGGCTGGCGATCAGGCGGTTGGTGGCCGCCATCCGATCGCTGCGCACGGCCGTGACCATCTCGGAGAGGCCCAGGGCGTCGAAGAACTCCAGGATCGGGAAGAGGAAACGCTCCGACTCGCGCCAGCGCGTGAGCTCCTTGCCCAGTGATCCGACCTCCTCATCGGCCGGCGTCTCGCGTTCCAGCACCTCGAAGAGCGAGCTGCGCGGCGAGAAGAGGCGCATGACTTGGTCGCGCAGGACATCGCGTCCGGTGCGCTCGACCAGGCGGCACAGCGATCCGGCCACGCGCCAGACCGGCGGATGGAACGCCTCGCGCGGCGTGTCCTCGGCGATCAGCATGAGCGCCACGCTCAGCGCCGTATGGGGCCGCTCCTCGGGACGGCTGAGCAGCTCGGCCAGCGTCCGCCGGCCCTGCTCGGGATCCTTGCGCAGCTGCGCCCAGCCCATTTCGCGGATTTCCGGGTAGCGCGAACCGAGGGCGAAGAGCGCCGCCTCACGCTCGAGGCCCTTGAGACGCAGAGCGTTGCTGACCAGGAAGCGCTGATCGTCGACGTTGGCGTAGGCCGAAGCCTCCACCCCGCGGGACATCACCGCACGCAGGCTGGCTTCGAGATCGCGCATCTCCAGCTTCTCCCAGCGGTCGAGGAGCAGGCAGATGGCCAGCGCCGCCTCGGGATGGGTCTTCTCGTCGCGCAGCCACCGGGTGAGCACCGGCGAGTACATCTTGACCGCCCGTTCCTGGTACTGGGGGTGCTGTTCCAGGAAGCGGCGCAGGAGATTCAGGTTGGCCCGGATGCCCCGGCGCCGATCCATGCGCGGGAGCAGGCGATCCTCATCGCGCTGCTCGCGCGTGCGGATCGCGTAGACCTGGCGGAAGCCCTCGGAGAGATCGAAGCGTTCGTCCTGCTCCATCGCCTGCCGAGCCTCCTTCCACCAAGTGGCCCAGCGCGAGGTGGGAATCATCTCCGCCGTCATCCGCCGGCGTAGCTGTTGCGTGGTCACGCGCCCGCCCATCTCGCGGATCGCCAGGTAGGCGACCTGCGCGGGATTCGTGCGCAGCACTTCGCGCACCTCGTCCGGCTTCTCCGTCCAGAGCACGCGCAGATCGTCGGGCGGGATGACGGTCAGCGCGTTGCGGGCGATCTTGAGCGACATGCGGTGGCTCGGGCGGTCGGGGAAGTCGATGATCAAGGCGTCGCCCTCGTTGGCGCGGATCTTCCCCGCGCCCCAGCTGGCGTGCAGCACGCGATAGCCGGGCGCGAACTCGAGCAGCTCGTCGAGCTTGCGCAGGGCACTGGAGACTTTGACCTTCGGATCGAGGATTCCGCTACGTCCGAGCAGATCCAGCGCGCCCTCGACCCCGGGCAGGGCATCCGGGGCGATCTCCATCAGCAGGCGGCGCAGATTCGAGTCGGCGGGCGCCTTCGGCAGGAGCTTGAGCAGGCGCTCCCAGGCCTCCGGGACCAGTCCGGCCTTGCGTATGCGCGGCAGCAGCGTCTCGAGATAGCCCTCGGCCCGCTTCCATTCCTTGGCCGCCGCCAGGCGCAGGCAGGCGTCGAGCAGGAGGCGCACCGTCTCGGCATCCTCGGCCTCCTCGAGTCGGATGAAAGTCTCCTCGATGCGCTCGAAATCCCGTCCCTCGACGAGCGACGGCAGGCAGCCGACGAAGAGCGCCAGGGCGCGTTCGCTCTCGCCGCCGCGCTCCAGCTCCTCCGCGGCCAGCCAACAGACCCGATGCTCCTCGGGGAAGAGGCGTAGGGCGCGCATCAGGCTGCCTTCGGGCGCCACCGCCGCGCCGGCGACCTCGACCGCCTTGGCCAGGTAGCGCGCCGCCTCCACGCTGCCGATGCTCTGTAGGATTTCATCGGCCACGGCCGCCAGATCGGGCCATTGGCTCTCCTGCTCCAGCTTCTCGCAGAGCGGCAGCAGCGTCTCGAGCGCTTCGGCCGGCCGGCCGAGGGCCTGCACCAGCTGCCCCCGCAGGTAGGTACGTCGAGCATGCAGCTGGCCTCCGGGGATGCGCACCGGATACTGCTCATCCAGCTCATGCAAGAAGGCCTCCGGTTCGGTCGAACCGGAGGCCTCCAGCACGTAACGGCCGGCGGTGGCTCGCGCCTCGGCATCCAATCCGGATGCCGGGGCGTCGCCCACAGCCAGGAATTCGGCGAGCCTCTCGCTCCAATCGGTCATCCTCTGCCCCCGCATGGCTGGGAAGTCCGATAGCTCGTTTCTGAGATAGAACCTGTGAATCCTACTCCAGACGGCCCTCGCATCGCAAGGCCGCAGGCGCGGCGCGCATCGCTGGCGCGGGCGGGGGGCGGGCGAGACGCGCACAGCCGAACTGGACTCCTGGATAAGTATTTCCGCTGTTGGTCATTGCGCGGAAGCAGGGCTATACTCGTTCGTTCATGAGTGGAGGAGGAGGAGGGGACGATGTTCCGCATTGCCAAGCGCGAGGTCTTCTCGCCGCAGTCGTTTCTCTGGGAAGTCGAAGCGCCGGCGATCGCTGGCGCGACACAGCCGGGTCAGTTCGTCATCATCCGCCTGCATGAGCGGGGCGAGCGCATCCCCCTGACGATCGCCGATTTCGATCGCGAGCGGGGCACGGTCACCCTCGTCGTGCAGGTGGTCGGCAAGACCACGAAGCAGATGATGGAGATTCCCGAGGGGGAGGATTTCCCCGACATCGTCGGCCCGCTCGGCAAGCCCAGCGAACTCGAGTCGTTCGGCACGGTGGTCCTGGTCGGCGGCGGCCTGGGCGTGGCGCCCGTCTTCCCGATCCTGCGCGGGATGAAACAGGCCGGCAATCGCACGATCTCGATCATCGGCTTCCGCAACAAGGATCTGGTCTTCTGGGAGGAGAAGTTCCGTGAGTTCAGCGACGAGCTGCACGTGGCGACCGACGATGGCTCTTACGGCACGAAGGGATTCGTGACCGTCGTGCTCAAGGAGCTGCTCGCACAGGCCGCCCAGAAACCGGAACGCTGCGTAGCCATCGGACCGATGGTCATGATGAAGGCCTGTGCCGACGTGACGCGTCCCTTGCAGATCCCCACGATCGTCAGCCTCAATTCGATCATGGTCGACGGCACTGGGATGTGCGGCACCTGCCGCGTGACCGTTGGGGGCAAGACGGCCTTTGCGTGCGTCGACGGTCCTGAATTCGATGCCCACAAGGTCGACTTCGATGAGCTCGTGCAGCGTCAGGTGCGTTACCGTCGCGAAGAGACACTCTCGAACGAGGAATACGAGCTGAAGCTTTCCCAGGGCGAGGACCCGGTCTACGAGGTGCGCGAGACCTGCCGCAAGAGCTGCTTGGGGGTCGGGCTGGGACCTGAACCCGAGCGCACGCTGCCATCACTGCCTGAGCCGGAAGCGGCTCCCGAGGCGCCCGAGCGCAAGAACGTCAAGCAGATCGAAGAGAAGAAGACGCCCATGCCCGAGCGCGACGCCAAGCAGCGCGCCCACACCTTCGAGGAGGTAGCACTCGGCTACGACCTGGAGATGGCGCTGCGCGAGGTCGAGCGCTGTCTCGACTGCCCCAAACCGAAGTGCGTCAGCGGATGTCCCGTATCGATCGATATCCCCGGTTTCATCGGTGCCCTGCAACGCAAGGACATCCACGAATCGTATCGCATCCTGAAGGCCTCGAACGCGCTGCCGGCGGTGTGCGGTCGCGTCTGTCCGCAGGAGGTCCAGTGCGAGGAGCAGTGCGTGCTGGGCCGGCTCAAGGACCCGGTCGGCATCGGTCGGCTCGAGCGCTTCGTCTCCGACATGGCCATGCACCGCGGTTGGGACCAGCCCCCCGACGTCGAGCCGACCGGCAAGAAGGTGGCCGTGGTCGGATCGGGGCCGGCCGGCCTGACCTGCGCGGCGGATCTGGCCAAGGCCGGGGTCGAGGTGACGATCTTCGAAGCGCTGCACGCCCCCGGCGGCGTGCTGCGCTATGGAATCCCCGAGTTCCGTCTGCCCAACGACATCATCGACTACGAGATCGATGCGATGTGCAAGCTGGGCGTCAGCATCGAGCTCAATGCGATCATCGGGCGTACGTTCACGATCCCCAAGCTGATGAACGAGATGGGCTACGACGCCGTGTTCGTGGCCATCGGCGCCGGCGCGCCGACGTTTCTGGGCATCGAGGGCGAAGGGCTCAACGGCGTCTTTTCCTCCAACGAGTATCTGACTCGCTGCAATCTGATGCGTGGCTACCTGCACCCCCAGTACGACACCCCGGTCGGCGTGGGCAAGAAGGTGGCGGTCATCGGCGCCGGGAATACGGCCATGGACTCGGCCCGCGTCTCTTTGCGCATGGGGGCCGAGAGGGTGATGATCGTCTACCGCCGCACGATCAAGGAGTCGCCCGCGCGGGCCGAGGAGCTGCACCATGCCGTCGAGGAGGGGGTCCAATTCCACTGGCTGACGACCCCCGTGCGCATCCTGGGGGACGAGAAGGGCTGGGCGACCGGGATGGAATGCATCGAGATGGAGCTTGGTGAGCCGGACGCCTCGGGACGTCGCCGTCCGATTCCGAAGGAAGGCACCAACTTCGTCCTGCCGTGCGACACCGTGGTCAACGCGCTCGGCACACAGGCCAATCCGATCATCGCCCAGACGACACCGGGGCTCGAGCTCAACCGCTGGGGCTACATCGTCGTCGATGAAGAGACCCAGATGACTTCGCTTCCGGGCGTCTTCGCCGGTGGCGACATCGTTACCGGTGGTGCTACGGTGATCCTGGCGATGGGTGCCGGCCGCAAGGCGGCGGCCGGAATGCTCAACTACCTGGGTCTCGCCGACTAGCGCGCGCGGCCGCCATCCTGCGCCTCGCGGCGGCGCTGGCTACCGGCGCGGCCCGCCCACGACGCGCCGCTCGGGCGAGGGAGGTCGCGATGTCAACGTGCCGATACCGCAGATCCGGCTGGATGTGGCTCCCCGGGATTGCGGCGATGCTCCTCGCCCTCCTCGGACCGCTTGCAAGGGGGGAAGCCATGGCCAGCGATCGACCGTCGCCCGGGGAGGTGATGGCGTTGCCGGCGCCCGAACGGACTGGGGAAGCTCCGTTCGAGAGCCTGCTGCAGCAGCGCACCTCGCTGCGCGAATACGCGCCCGAACCACTGAGCCTCGTACAGATCGGGCAGCTGCTCTGGGCGACCAACGGCACGACGCAGCGTACGTATTTCACGCACCGCACGATCCCCTCCGCCGGCGCCTTGTATCCGCTGGAGATCTACGTGCTGACCGCCCGAGGTGTGGCTCACTACGATCCGTTCGAGCATCGCCTGCGCTGGCATCGCGCGGAGGACGCGCGGGCCGCTCTGGCCGCCGCGGCGCTGCAACAGTCCTGGGTGCGCGAAGCGCCGGCGGTCTTCGTGATCGCCGCCGAACCGGCCCGCACCACGGTCAAGTACGGACCTCGTGGAGAACGCTACGTCGACATCGAATGCGGCCTCGCTTGTCAGAACCTGCTCCTCCAAGCCACGGCGCTCGGCCTCGGCGGCGTGCCGGTGGGCGCCTTCGAGGACCAGGCGGTCGCCGAAGTGGTCGGACTGCCAGCCGGGCAGGTGCCGCGCCTGCTCGTGCCGATCGGGCGACCCCGCTAGGGGACGCCGTGGGACCTCCCGGGGCGCTCTCCACAGATGCCGACCGCGGGCGGGGGGGGGTGCTCCCCCCGCTCGGCTCGCTGCGATCCTCGCCCGCCGCGCGAAGTCGCGTGGCACCGCTGCTGGCCCCTTTTTCGTGACAGGATTCCGGAAATCGGATAGCGTCGCTCTCCGGGCTACGGGTCGCGAAGGACCACGGATCGAACAAGAAATGTAATCGGCCGGCAGACATGCGGGCCGCAGCCATGAGGCAGGTGAAAGGAGGGCTCCGTGAGGTCGTCGTTTTCCATCGTAGCGGGAATCGCGGGCGTTCTGGCGGTGGTGTCGTTGGCAGGCGCCCCGGCGCAGGCCGCCGAGATCGGCTTGGAGGGGATCGAGGTGCGCGCGGGCCTCGTCAACATCGAGAGTGATGCGGGCAGCACGATCGGCTTCAGCGGCACCGCCGACCTGGGCACGCTGGCCGAGAACTTCGGTCTGGAAGCGGGGGTCGATTTCTGGACCAAGAACTGGGGCGAGGACATCTTCGGTGAGTCGTGGGACTACACCTGGACCAACATCGGCTTCCTGGGGACGGTGCGCTATGAGTTCCCGGTCGAGGGCGACTTCATGCCCTTCGCCTTTGGTGGCCTGGGACTTCATCTCTGGAACTGGTCGCTCGACTACGACGGGCCGTACAGCGAATGGGCCGGGGATACCGATGGCAGCGATCTGGAGTTCGGCTTCCACATCGGCGCTGGAGCGGAGCTGCCCCTGAGCGAGAGCATGAACTTCGCCGCGCGCGGCGGCTTCAACAGCAACGGTGGCGCCGACTACCTCTTCATTCAGGGCGGCGTGAAGTTCCTGATGGGGCAGTAGTCTGCGAAACGGCATCCCGGCGCCAGCGATGTGATCTGCATCGCGGCGCGCTGGTGCCGGATCGCACGCGGGCACGTGCAGCGACCCTCCTCGCCGCTGGCGAGGGGGGTCTTGCGCAGACCGTCGCGGGGGCTTGTGCCGGCGGCGGGGGCTGCGGCCGGCGCGCGCACCTGATACGCTACGGCAGAGTCCAGACCAGGAGGGCGCTATGGTCGTCAAGCATTACGAGCAGGTCGCCGCCAAGCCGGTTGCCATGGAGGGCGCCGAACAGGTGCTGATCCGCGAGGTGATCACACCGCGCGACGGGGCGCCGAACTTCGCCATGCGCGTCTTCGATGTCGAGCCCGGAGGGCACACGCCGTTCCATTCACACGACTACGAGCACGAGATCTTCGTGCTCGCCGGTGCCGGTGAGGTGACCGAGGGGAAGCGCGTCTTCGAGCTGCAGCCGGGCAGCGTCGCGCTGATCCGGCCCGGAACGCCTCACCAGTTCCGCAATCCGGGCGAGACCGTTTTGCGCTTCATCTGCCTGATTCCGCACCAGGAGCCGGCCGGCTAGAAGTTGGACCGTCTCACGGCAACCTCGGGCTCGCGATCGTGTGGCCCCGCCTCCGTGCGCCGCCGCGGGCGACCCTCTAGACCAGCTTGGCCAGATTGTCGGCAAAGGCGCGCGCGTAGTCGTCACTCGGCAGGACCGACACCAGCACGCGCGCGGCCATCTCCGCGGCCTGCTCCGAGGGCACGCAGTAACGCATCGTGGGGAACTTGGCGCGGTAGCGCGCGACCTCCTCGGCAACCTCGCGCTCGGACTGGACGCAGTCGGCGAAGAGCTGCGCCAGCGGACCGAAGTCCTCCTCCTGCATGCCGAAGCGCGTCATCTCCTGCACGCCGGTACGCAAGCCGCTCGCCTCGAGGAAGGTCTCGTCGTCCGGCAGCGCCTGGTAGTTGCAGACCAGGTTGTTCTCCTCGAGACGCCGGGCGATCTCATCGCCACGCCCATGAGAGGAGACGCGGATCAGGACCTGGTGGGTCTCGGTGTAGCCGTCGGCCGGATCGCCCTGCACGTCCAGTCCCGCATCGACCAGCGCGCGGGCCCAGGCCTTGGCGTTCTTGCGCACCTGCTGCTGATACTCGTCCTTGAAGGCGTTCATCTCGTAGGTGGCCATCAAGAGCGCCAGCAAGGTGCCCAGGTGATGATTGCTGGTCGACCCGGGGAAGGCCCGGCTCTTGATGTCGATCCAGAGCTTGGAGAAGGGCGAGCCCTTCTGGATGGTCGTGGCCACCAGGCCGCGCTGCGGACCGAAGAAGGTCTTGTGCGTGCTGCCGGTGACAACGTCCGCTCCCTCGGCCAGCGGCTCCTGGAAGGCGCCATAGAGGCCCAGTACATGTGCCATGTCGTACATCACGACTGGCCGAGGCTCCCAATCCTTGATCATCTCGGCCACCATGGCGACCGGTTCGGGGTAGAGGAACATGCTCTTGCCGAAGATGATCAGCTCCGGCCGGACGTCGGGGAGCATCTCCGCCAGGGCGGCCTCGTCGATCCGATAGAGATTGTCCTTGCGGATCGGGAAGTTGACCACGCGCTCCTTGTCGTTCTCGTCCCGCTGCACGTAGTTGAACAGCGCACCCATCGGCTGTGACGAGAGATGACCGCCGAGCGTGAGATCGTTGTTCATCACGGCCCGCAGTCGTCGCCAGGGCTGATCGTCGCCGCGGCCGCGATTGACGAAGTTGGTCATCGCCTTGAAGACCACCTCGTTGGCCATCTGTCCGCTGATCGTGCGCAGCTCCGCCCTTGAGCAATCGAAGTACGCACAGATCTGCGCGCGGCACTCCTCCTCGATCTCGCGGATGAAGTCGATGCCCTGATAGAAGTAGATCTCCTTGCCCTTCATGGTACGGTGCTCGGCGTAGCGCCCCGCGGGATCGGAGATCTCCAGCATCTTGACCAGCAGGCTGGGGGTGTTCTCCGATGGGATCAGATTGAAGCAGCGCCGCTGGCGCCACTGGTTGTTGGCGATCGCGCGATCGACCAGCCCTCGGGCATGCTGCGTAAGACTCATCGGCTCCTCCCGGTGCGATCTCTGCAAGGGGAACGGACACATGCGCACGCGCCGGCCGCCGGTACGCACCGCGCGGGGCGGAGCGGGCGGCAGGCGCGAGACGGCAACCTAGCATAGGCCTCGGCCACGAGGGAAGCCCGCGCTAGCGGTTCGCGATGCTCGGAGGCTGTCGCGAACTCCGCTACCGCGCCGCGGGTCGGCTGCCCGGGGCGCCCGGCGGGTCGGCTACCGCGACGACCCACGCCGCTCGCGCAGGAAGTCGCGAAAGCGCCGGAGGGCCTCCTGCCAGTCCGCCGCGCCGAAGTGATCCTGCAGCGCTGCGGCGGCTTCCTGCAGCCGCGCGCGCCGCGCCGCTTCGAGCTCAGCCGCCCGCTCCGGATCGGGCCGCACGGCAACCATGTACGGGGCACGCCGCAGATCGAATCTCCGCACCCAGCCCGCCCACGGGCCCCCGCTCGCCACCTCGTCCGATAGCATCTCGGTGGCGGCCGCGAGGGCGAGATCCTTGCGCGACCCCTCCTCCCGTCGCAGGCGCGCGCAGTGCATCACCCAGAAGAGTACATCTCCGCTCTGGCCCTCGGCGGGCGGCGCTTCCAGGCGGTCGCGGAGGGTCTCCCGCAGTTGCGCCAGCTCCGCCTGCGCGTCGATGCGCAGAGTGGAGAGCGACTCCGGCGGGGCCGACATCTCGGCCAGGCTCGCGAGCCGGGTCGTGATCTGGCGTCGCACGGCACGCAGCCGCTCGATCGCTCCGCCGCGCGTGGCGTCGAACGGCAGCCAGAGCAGCACCGGGTCGCCTTCCAGCGCGGGGAACTCGACCTGCAGATCCGGATGTCCCCCAGGACCGCTCAACCGTCGGGCGAGCAATCCCCAGAGGAGTTGCTGCCGAAGTGTGGTAGCGACATCCAAGCCGGCCCGGGGGCGCCATCCCAGCAGCGCGACTCCGTCGCTCCGCGACGAGTCGGCGGGGAAGGACAGTTGGTAGAGCGCGCTGGCGTCCCGGGAGGAGAAGGGGGGGATCACGGGCGGCGGCTTGCGCCAGAACCCGGCGTCGCTGACCTCCTCGGCTGCATCGCGGCGCTCGCGCAGCCCGCGGAGCTGAGCATCCAACTCGGTGAGCAGCGCCGCGGGGGGCCACACCTGCGCGTTGCGCGTCCGCACTTCGCCCTGCGCCGCCTCGGGAGCCGCCGGCGGGGCGAAGAGGATCAGCCCCACGCGTGCATCCGGATAGTAGGTCCGGCTCAGGTAGTCCCACACCTGCTCGGGCCGCAGCTCGCGCATCGCATTGGGGGTGCCGTGGGCCGGCGCGCCCATCGGGTGATCGCGCCCGTAGCAGAGCGTGAAGATCAGCTCGCGTGCGATCGCGCGCGGTTCACGCGCGCGAGCTACGGCCTCACGATACAGCGTACCCTGCTCGATCAGTTCGAGTCGGCCGGAGACGTCGGACGCGATGACGTCCAGGCTCCAGATCAGCTCGCGGATCCGCGCTTCGGAGACCTGGGGATTGATGATCGCATCCAGAGCCGTATCCAGTTCCGCCAGCCAGTCTCCCGCCTCCGATGGCCAGACGAGCTGGAAAACCGTGCGGCTCTGCGTCGTCTGGGCCGCGAGCCGGACGCCTCCCGCTTCGCCCGCACCCGGGTCCGCGCGTGCGGCCAGCGTGTCGCGGGCGGCGCCGAGCAGCAGTCGCTGCGCGATCCAGGGCTCGCCCGCCTCCGAGACCGGCAGCGTGCGTACGTAGAGCAGCGCCTGTGGGGCGTCCGCGCTGACGAATAGATCGACCGGAATGCCGGTAGAGATGTGTGTCAGCCCGAGCCCGTGGAGTTTCCCATCCGGCATTTCGTAGAGGGCCGCCCTCTGGAAGGCGCGGGGGATCGGAGGGGGGTCGGCCGCGCGCGCTTGGAGTCCTGTAATGCCAAGCAAAACAAACACATACAGAAATGCAAGATGTGCCGGAACGGTGCACTCCCGCCGCGCGCGGGGGGCGTGCGGGCGGTCGTGCGAGGCGGGCTCGGCACCGGACCGCGGCCGAGGCATCTGGAACCTCCTGCGCCGGACGTCTACTATTCGGACCCCTGCTCGGCAGGCGGCACCCGCCGCGCGGTGTCGCGTCCTGCGGCAGGAGTTGATGACGGGATCGAGAGTGCGGCGCTCCGCGATGGCTGTCAAGACGGCCGACGCCGCTACGGGCGGCTGGAGACCGGAGAGGGGGAGAAGTCCGTGACGACCAGAGGAACGCGTTTCCACAATCCAGAAGCCGCGGGACGAGATCCGCGCACGCCTGGGGCGCTGCTCTGCGCGCTGGGTGGCATCTGTCTGCTCAGCCTGCTGAGCCTCGCCCCGGCAACCGCCGACTGGGCGGGCCGCGAAGAGGTGCGCGACGGCATCCGCCACGTGCTCAATCCCGCCACCCCGGCGGAGGGCACCCGCGAGATCGAGCTGCGCGAGCTTTGGACCCTCGGGGATCCCGAGGACGAGGAGGCCGAGCTG
>WJJG01000200.1 GCA_014729815.1 Candidatus Eiseniibacteriota bacterium | reverse complement strand
GCCCCACGACTCCGCGGCCGACCGCGAGCAGGGGCGGCCGGACGGCGCTCGTTCGCGACGGAGCCGGGGCGCCAGTTCGCAGGAGGCGCGTACGGAGCGCTCCGATGACGCTCGTGAGACGCGCTCCAGGCGTGGCGGCTCCCGGCGCGATCGCTCCCGGCGTGGCGGCCGGAGGCGAGGCGGGCGTGGCCGACGACAGACGTCCCGCGGTGCGTCCCAGCGCGCCGCGCAGACACGCGGCGCTGCCGCCGGCCGGGAGGAGCGTCGCGGCGGAGGCAAGCGCGGCACTCGTCTGCCGCGCGAGGCGGGCGCCGGTGTTGCGTCGCCCGAATCCGGCAAGCGCGGGAGTTTCGTCGAAGCCATGATGGCGAAGCTCAAGAGAAGGATGCTGCCCCGACGCGACGATCGCGGGGAGTAGTCACCGCCTCCCGGCAGCGGACGATGCGCGTCACTCCCTCGTGAACTCGCGGGCCAGCCACCCCTTCGCGACCATCCAGTCGCCATCGACCGTTCGCGTGGAGATCCCCAGGGCGTAGGCGACCTCACGGATCGTCAGACCGCCGAAGACCCGCAGCTCGACGACGCGCTCCATGCGCGGATCGAGCTCGGCAAGCCGTGCGAGAGCCCGATCCAGCGCCAGGGTCTCATGGGTCCGACTGTGGCAGAGACCCAGATCTTCATTCCAGGTGACGCGCTGTTCGCCCCCGCCCCGCTTCTGTCGGGTCCGGCGGCGGGCGTGATCGACGAGAATGCGGCGCATGACGCGTGCGGCGACGGCGAAGAAGTGCGCGCGGCATCGCCATTCGACCTTCGTCTGATCGACCAGACGCAAGTAGGCCTCATGGACGAGCGCCGTGGGCTGCAGGGTATGGTCGGCGCGTTCGCTCTTCATGAGGCGCGCGGCGATGCGACGCAGCTCGTCGTAGACGGCCTCGTAGAGGCGATCGGTCACCTCGGGGCTCTGGGCGCCTTCCTGGCAGAGTTCCTGGAGGATCCGCGTGACGTCTGGGCGGTGGTCGTCACTCATTCTGGCCCCGTGTCGCATCCATCACGTGATGACCCACGCGACAGATGATGCAGGATTAGTTCTTATGTCGCAAGCCCTTATGGCAGGGACCGGGGGCGCAGATCCGCGCCCCGGGCGGAGCGACGCCCCCCCGACTGCGCGATTCCCCCTTCAGGAACGCGTCCTGGAGTGAGCTCACTCGCTCGAAAGATCGGATCGTTCCAACAGGAGGTGAAGTATGCATACGCGACCCCGAGATCCGCTGACCCGCCGCAGCAGCCCCGCGCCGCACCGCCAGCCGCGGTCCCGCGCGCAAGCGGCCGCGAGAGCCGCTACGCGGCTTAGTGCAGGGCTCCTGATGGGAGTCGTTCTCGGTGTTTTCTCGTCCGCTCCGGCCGACGAAATCCCGGTGACCTCCGTCATCGAGGGATTCTCCACCACGCTCCGCGTCGCCATAGAGGAGGCGAATACGCTGCCGGGTGGGCCGCACACGATCGTCTTCGATGTCGAAGGGGTCTATCAGCCGACGAGCTCGCTGCCTCATCTGCTCGTCGACGGCACGCAGATTCGGGGGGAGCGCAACTCCGGCGGCGATCCCTGTCCCGGAGACCTGCCACGTTTCACGATCGATGGGAGCCTGGCGGGCCCCTGCCCGGGGCTGTATGTCGAAGCCCATGACTGCATCGTCACCGGCCTCGAGATCCGCCAGTGCTTGGGGCCCGGCATCTACATCGCGGAGGGGAAGACCGGCAATCAGATCGGCACACCCGGATCCGGATCATGCGAGCGCGTCCATCTGTGCCTGAACCGCAGCGGCATCACCATTCCCGGCGAGAACACCGAGCAGAACGCGGTGCGGAACTGCCGCATATTCGAGAACGAGTACAATGGAATCGAACTCATCGCCGGACCGGACTTCAACACGATCGGCGCCGACATCGAGGGCGAGCGCAACTACATCTACGGGAACGGAACGAACGGGGTCCTGCTCACGACGACCTGCGAGTACAACACTGCCGATCTGCAGGGCAATCTGATCGCAGGCAACTACATCTATGCGAATGACTCGCACGGTATCCTCGGTGTCGGGGACGCATTCCCAGCTCTGCTGCAGGAGACGATGATCCGGCGCAATCGCATCGGGGTGCAGGAGCCGGACGCGGCGGCCGGCAACGGCCTCGATGGCGTGCGCCTGACCGGAGGCAGTCCGTTCAACTACATTCTGGAGAACGTCATCGTGGACAATGCCCACAACGGCATTTCACTGCTCGAGGAGTCGGACGAGGACTCGGTGGCGGCCAATGCGATCGGCGTGCTCGATACGGGAGTGGCGATGGGCAACCACGGATTCGGGATCTACGCGCAAACCGATGCCAACAGCATCGGTCCCGACAACGTCGTCATGCACAACGGCGATGGTTCGACGACGTATGCTGGGATCGGATTGCTCGACGGGGACGGCTACGCGCCCGCCTACAATACGATCTGGGAGAACGTGGTCTCCAGCAACGCCGGGCGGGGCGTGACGATCGCGGGCGCGGACACGGGGGAGAACCTCTTGCGCGGGTGCTTCATCGGGACCGACGCCAACAGCGCCAACCTGGGCAATTCCTACGACGGTGTCGTCCTGGAGGACAGCACCCGTACGAACTACGTGCGCGCCTGCGTGATCGGCTGGAATGGCGGCGACGGTATCCGCGTGCAGGACGGCGCCTTCGACAACGAGCTCCTGAGCAATCGCATCGGGACGGATGTCCTCACGGAGCTGGCGTTGGGCAATGCGCGCAGCGGCATCCTGCTCAAGGCTGGCAGCAATCAGATCGGGGGAACCGGGCTGAACTCCGGAAACACGATCTGCTGGAACGACGGATGGGGCATCCGCTGCACGTCGGACGAGATCCAGGACGAAACGCGGATTCTGCAGAATCTGATCGGCACGAACGCGGACGGGGACGAGATGGGCAACGCGTCCGGAGGCGTGTGGTTCGGTTCCGGCTTCATCAACAATCAGCTCGGGGACTGGCCGGACTTCGAGCGCGCGCCCAACACGATCATGTTCAACGTCGGCCCCGGGGTACGGATCGGCGAATCGGGGGCGCTGCACGTTCCGGTGCAGAATCGCGTGCTGACGAATCGGATCTGCAGGAATGCCGCGGCGCCGATCGCCCTGATCGAGGACGGCAATGACCTGCTGCCGCCCCCGGAGGTCGAGGAGGCGGGCAATCGGATCTTGCTGCCGGAATTCGCGGCGGTGGGCGTCGTCGCGGGGCGGATCGGATACGCGCACCCCCCGGATGTGCCCACCAGAATCCAGGTCTTCTACGATACACCCGACACTTGCAGCGCCTACTACGGGCAGGCTGACGTGTCAGGAACCGAGGAGTCCTGGTCGGTCGTCGGCGAGATGCTGCCCCGCGACGCGGTCGTCTACGCCACAGAAACCACGCGCGGGCCGAACAGCCCGCCACAATCCAACTCGCAGACGTCCGGGATTTCGGAGAGCCTCGAGTGGGGCTGGTGGGAGCTCTGGAACGGCCACTGCGACGGCGATCGATTGCCCTGCCCCTGGCTGGGCACGATGGATGAGGGGCGTTCGGTGAGTTGGGTCGACTACGATGGGGACACCTGGCCCGACTTCCTCATCTGCAACGCCGGAAGCGAGAATCGGATGCTGCGCAATCTCGGGACCGGGACCTTCGAGATCGCCGATGTGGGGGACCTGACGGCGACGCTGGACAACAGCATCTCGGCCGCGTGGGCCGACTACGACAACGATGGGGACGTCGACGTCTACCTGGTCAACGCCGGTTCCGCGAATCGGCTCTTCGCCAACGACGGCCTGGGAGGATTCGCGGACGTGACGCCCGAAGGGCTGGACGACACGGGCCCGGGCCGGTGCGCGGCCTGGGCCGACCACGATCTGGACGGAGACCTCGATCTCTTCCTGACCAATCACGGCACCGCGGACCTGCTGTGCACCAACAATGGAGACCTGACATTCGAGATCAGCCAGCCGTCGGAAGAGCCGGACTGGGAGCAGAACCTCTCGGTGGGAGCCGGCTGGGGGGATTACGACAATGACGGCGATCCGGATCTCTACATCATGCTCGATGGCGCATCGAACCTGCTGCTGCGCAACGATCGAGAGCTGGGATTCGTGAACGTCACGTCGGGCCCCGAGGGCGATCCCGGCGCCGGGCGTGGTGTAGTGTGGGGCGACTTCCAGAACGACGGTCTGCTCGACCTCTACATCGCCAACTACGATGGTCCCAACCGCCTGCTGCGCGGCACAGGAATCATGGCCTACCCGTTCGAGGACGTGACCGCGGGTCCCGAGGGAGATGCCGGCGCGGGTCGCGGTCTCAGCGCGGGCGACTTCGATCTCGACGGCGATCTGGATCTCTACATCGTCAACGACACCGGCGGAAATCGCTTGTTGGTCAACGACGGCACGGGGACCTTCGATCTCATCGACGATCCCGAACCGATGCCCGACGGCGGCTTCTTCGCTGGCCCCCTGGCGGACTACGACGGCGATGGAGACGTGGATCTGTTCGTCGTCAGCGGCGAAACGCAGAGCGACAACGTCTTCCTGGCCAATGTTCAGGCCGAGGGGAACCACTGGCTGCACGTGGATCTGGACGGGGCGATCTCCAACCGGTACGGCATTGGCGCGCGCATCGAGATCACGACGGTCGCGGACGGGATGCGATCGGTGCAGATGCGTGAGGTCTCGGCCGGTACCGGCACGTTGGGACAGGGGGCGGTGACCGAGGAGTTCGGCCTGGGCGAGGCAGAACGGGTCGAGATGGTGCGCGTGACCTGGCCGAGCGGACGCGTCTCCGAGCTGTTCGACGTGCTCGCGGATCGCCGGATCCTCATCGAGGAACCCGGGCCGGATGACGTGGAGATCGATCCGCATGGCGATCGGCTGACGACCGGACTACTCCCCTGCAGACCGAATCCCACCTCCGCCGGTGTGCGGGCCAGCTTCGCCCTGGCGGAAGCGGGACATGTAGAGCTGGAGGTCTACGATGCGGCCGGCCGAGTGGTGCACTCGTTGGTGGCCGGCCATCGCGACCGAGGCGTGCACGAGATCCGGTGGGACGGGTGCGATCCCTCCGGTCGTCCGGTCCCGGCCGGGGTCTACTACCTGAGCTTCTCGTCGCGCGCCGTCCAGCAGCGGCGCGCGCTGACGGTGATTCATTGATCCTTGCGGGCTGAGGGACGGCCGGATTCACGTCTGGCCGCCCTCAGACGCGCCCCAGGCTGGTCCGCGCTCTGCGAAGCCTCCATCGTGACCGTGCGGCGTGCGAGTGAGCGCGTGGACCGCAGCAGGCGGCGCCTCGGAAGAGGCGCCGCTT
>WJJG01000199.1 GCA_014729815.1 Candidatus Eiseniibacteriota bacterium | reverse complement strand
GATGTCGCACCGCGCCGATACTGGATGGATCGCCTGATGCAGCGCCTGGCGATCCGCTATCGGGGCATCCTGGCCTGGAGTCTCGATCGCGCCCGCCATCGCGTGGTGCTGGTGCTGGGCACGCTGGCGCTCTTCGCCTTGGGGCTCGTGCTGCTCGGCCTCTCGGGCGGCGAGTTCATGCCCGCGATGGATGAGGGGCTGGTCAGCGTCAGCCTCGAGCTGCCGGCCGGTAGCTCCCTGGAGATGACCGAGCGGGCCGTCGCACACGCCGAGCGGATCATCGACGAGGTGCCCGAGGTCACCTCCACCCTGAGTACGATCGGCGGCTCCCAGCGCGGGGTCCATGAAGCGGTCATCCTGGCCTCGCTCGTCGATCTCGCCGAGCGCGAGCGGCACTCCGAGCAGATCGCCGATGCCCTGCGTCCGCGTCTGTCCGGCATTCCCGGCGCCACGATCTCCGTCGCCGGAGAGCGGCAGGAGGGCGGCGCGGGGGCCGACCTCGAGATCGAGGTGATGGGCGAGGAGACGGCCGAGCTGCGGCGCCTGGCCGGGGAGGTCGCTTCGATTCTGCGCGAGTCTCCCGGGCTGGTCGATGTCGACATCAGCTGGCGCCAGGGGGGGCGGGAGCTCGTCTTCGAGCCCGATCGCGCGGAGCTCTCGCGTTGGGGGCTCTCGACCGGCTTCGTCGCCCAGTCCCTGCGCACCGGATTCGAGGGTCACGACCAATCCGTGCTGCGCGAGGGCGGCGAGGAGTATGCGATCCGCGTACAGTACGCTGACTACGAGCGGGAGGACCGTGCCACGTTGCGCGAGGTCCGTCTGCTGGCCGGCGGGCAGCCGATCCCGCTGACCCAGCTCGGCACGCTCCGCGAGCGCGCCGGCGAGGCGGAGATCCTGCGTCGCAATCGCATGCGCCGTGTGACCGTCACCGCCAACATCGCGCAGGGCACGGTCAGTGATGTCGTGCGCGAGGCGCAGCCGCGCTTCGACGCGCTGCCGAAACCGGCGGGCTACCGGATCTTCTTCGCCGGCATGTATGAGTTCCAGCAGGAGTCGTTCGCCTCGATCTTCCGGGCCCTGATCCTGGCGATCATCCTGACCTACGTCGTCCTGGCGATGATCCTCGAATCGTTCATCCATCCGATCACGGTCATGGTGACCTTGCCCTTGGGGATGATCGGTGCGGCGATCGGTCTCTTCTTCGGAGGCCAGACGATCAACATCATCAGCCTCATGGCGATGGTCATGCTGGTCGGTATCGTGGTGAACAACGCCATCCTGCTGCTCGACTACGTCGCGCAGCTCCGCCGGCGGGGTCTCGCCCTACGCGCGGCCATCCTCGAGGCCTGTCCCGTGCGCCTGCGGGCGGTGATCATGACCAATCTGGCGATCGCCATCGCAATGGTGCCGCAGGCGCTGAGCGTCGGATCGGGCGCCGAGTTCCGCATCGCCATGGCGGTGGTCACCATGGGGGGTGTGCTGGTCAGCGCGGTCTTCACGCTGCTGCTGATCCCATCCCTGTATGCGGCCTTCGAGTCGCTCATGGCGCGCCTCCGCGGCGGCCACACCGGGGGCCCCACTGGCTAGATGGCTTCGCGTGATTCCCGAGTGCCGCGAGGTGCCGCTGTGCAGTCGCCGGGCGAGCTCCCGTATGCGACGGGCTTGCATGGCAGGCACTCCTTGCCCCGCCGGCCCCGGATCCTCCCTAGGCTGCCCGCTCCTGGGGGTCATCGAGCGCGACCGCACCGCCGAGGGCCACTACGCGATTGCGGCCCGTGTTCTTGGCTGCATAGAGCGCCTTGTCGGCGGCGTTGATCAAGCCGGCCACGCCATTGAAGGTGTAGCTCTCACGATGGGTCGCGCAGCCCAGCGATATGGTCACCTGGATCGATCGGCCGTCTTCCAGACGGTGCTGTCTCTCGGCCACGGTCGTGCGCAGCCGTTCCGCCAGCAGCGTCGCGGCGGCCTGGTCGGTGTCGGGGAGTACCAGTACGAACTCCTCACCACCGTACCGCGCGACGCAGTCGAACTTGCGCCGCCCGCCGGCCAGGAGATGTCCCACGGAGATCAGCACCCGATCTCCGGCCTGATGCCCCCAGGAATCGTTGACCTTCTTGAAGTGATCGATGTCGGCGAAGATGATGCTGATCGGCAGGCCGCGGCTGTTGGCTCGCTCGAACTCGGTCTTGAGCACCTCGTCGAGATGGGCTCGATTGCGCAGCCCCGTGAGCGGGTCGCGCTGCGAGCGCTCTTGCAGGGCCCGATTCCTCTCGGCCAGCCCCCCCGCGGTCGCTTCGGTCTGCGGCGCCTGCTGCGCCGACTGGATGTTGAGCAGGACGAGGGCCTCCTTGGCTTGATCCAGGATCCCGCTGACCGCCTCGGGCGACCCCAGATCGACCTCGAAGAGCGCCGAGGTTTCGGGAAGACGCGTCGCGATCTTCTCGAGGATCGCCCCGAAGGCAACGTCATCGATCTCCAGCCACTCGCGCGCGCGCATCGCCGCCAGCTGCGCCGCCGCCTCGGTATCCTCGACCACCCAGATGTCGGCGAGCAAGGCCGAGAGGGCTACGACCGAGATGATCTTCCTTTGCACCGGGTCGGTGACCTCTGCACTCTGCGGATCGTGGCTGCGGTCGGCCGCCTGCTGGTGCAGATCGGGGAGCTTCCAGCTTCCCAGCAGCCAGGCGCTGACCCCGGCGTGATCCACGCCGAAGCTGCTCTGCTCGAGGGACGCCAGTTCGGCGTGATCGCCATCGGCGCGGGCAACGATCTCGCCGTATTCGGGCAGCGCCTCGCTGAGCACGAGCATGCCGACGTCCTGCAACAACGCGGCCAGGAAGACTTCTTCCCGATTGGGCAGGCGCAGGTGATCGGCCAGGGTCTGAGCCGCCACGGCCGCATCGATCGAGCGCCGCCAGTAGCACAGATGATCGAAGCTCGAGCCATCGGTACGCCGCAGCCCGCGGATCAGCGAGAAGCTGAGCGCGATCGAACGCACGGCGTTGAGCCCCAGCAGTGTCACGCTGTGACTGAGCGTGGTCACGCGCGAGCGCAGGCCGTAGAGGGGGGAGTTGACGACCTTGAGTACCTTGACCGTCAGGGCCGGATCGCGCCCGATCAGACGCGCGATCTCGGCCACCGAAGCGTCGGGCTTGCGGCATTGCTCCAGGATCTGGAGCGCCACGGCGGGCAACGAGGGAAGGCTCTGGCTGGCCTGGATCCGTAGTCGCAGATCGTCGCTGATCTTCTGCACAGTATCCTCCTGCAATCGGTGCCCTTTCCAAGTGCGGTCTGTTCCATAGATCGGTCACCCGCTCGGCTTCCGGAGTCCTTTTTCGCCCGCCCCCGCGCCCCTGGCGCCTTGCAATCGCGCCGCGGAAAGGCACCTAGACGACCTCACGACGGCGCCGAACGAAGCGCCACTTCGTGGCATTTGAGCCCGGCAGCGGGGGACGATCGGGGGGGATGCGGCCCGAACGGAGGGCTGCTGGCGGTAGCCGCGAAGGAGTAGAATCAGGGCACGATAGTCCGCGAAAGGAGGGAAATCATGCGTCCATCGGCGGCCGGGCTCGTGACCGTCGCCCTGCTCCTGACCGTCCCGGCAGGGGGGCAGCCTCTCCCCCATCTCTGGAGCGCCGCGTACGGGGATTCCGAGATGGACACCGGCTTCGGGGTGAGCGCCGACGCCCAGGGCAACCTGATCCTGGTCGGCTCCTTCGCCGGCACGATCGACTTCGGGGGGGGGCCGCTGGTCAGCGCGGGGGATCGGGATGCCTACATCGCCAAGTTCAGCCCCGACGGGGGGCATCTCTGGAGCGCACGCTTCGGCAGCCTGCGCAGCCAACACGCCAGTGGTGTCGCGACCGACTCCGATGGGAACATCTTCGTCATCGGCCGCTTCCTCGAGACGATCGACCTCGGCGCGGGACCGCTGACCAGCGCCGGTGGCTGGGACATCTTCGTCGCCAAGTTCACGCCCGACGGCACCTGCCTCTGGAGCCGCGGCTTCGGCGACCACGCCGATCAGTGGGGCGAGGCGATCGGCATCGGCGCCACCGGCGATGCGATCCTCTGTGGCTACTTCGCCGGCGCGGTCGATTTTGGCGGCGGCCCGCTGCCATCGCACGGGGGCGACGACATCTTCCTGACGCGTCTCTCGGGAACCGTCGGCGGGCACCTATGGAGCCAGCGCTTCGGGGAGGATCGAGATCAGCGGGCCCGCGGCCTCGACGTCACCCGCTATGACCGGATCGCGCTGGCCGCGACGATCGAGGGGGCCGTCGACTTCGGCGGCGGTCTGCTCGGCGCGTTCGGGGAAGATCCGGCCGTGGCGGTCTTCGACGAGGCGGGCGCACACGTATGGAGCCAGTGCTGGAACAGCAATGGCTCGCAGCGAGCGCTCGAGGTCGCGCTCGGCGACGCAGGCGAACTCTACGTCACGGGCGACTTCGAGGGCGCGGTCGACTTCGGTGGCGGCGGCATCCCCAGCGCCGGTGCCACCGACATCTATCTGGCATCCTTCTGGCCCAACGGCGGGCATCATTGGAGCCGAGGATTCGGCGATCCGTCCCACGAAACCGTCGTAGGACTCGATCTGACCGCGGACTGTCGGAGACTGTCGCTCGGTGGCAGCGCCGCCGGGACGATCGACTTCGGCGGGGGTGCCCTCGTCAGCGCCGGCGGCCAGGACGTCTTCCTGGCGACGTTCGACGCCGGGGACGGCGGACATCGCACGAGCGCGCTCTTCGGGGATGATTCCGAGGAGTTGGCCGGCTTCGTCGCCATCGGTCCCTCGGACCGCACCTACCTGAGCGGTCATTTCCGCGGATCGATCGACTTCGGAGGCGCCACACTGCACAGCGCCGGCGACTGGGATGCCTTTCTGGCCGTCTTCGACGACGGCGCCGGACAG
>WJJG01000024.1 GCA_014729815.1 Candidatus Eiseniibacteriota bacterium | reverse complement strand
GCGGGGGACGTCCCGTCCCGCTCGGCCCTGGCGGCACTTCGCGCCTCGAGGCACTGCGGTCCTCGAGACATACGGTCCCCGCGGGCTTTCGGCCCTCGCCATGCTTCCGTCCTCGCGGCGCTCTGCATCCGCAGCGTGCTAGCGTCGCGCCGCGTCCAGCAGCGCGGCGATCGTGGTGGTCGCCAGCGCGACAGAGCTGTCCGCCGCCCCGTAGTAGATGCGCACCAGGCTCTCGGGGCGCGCGAAGCCGCCGCCATCGGACTTCTCGACGATAACCCCGCTGGGGAAGACCACGTTGGGCACCTGCCCGACCATCTCGTACGGCTCCCGAGGTTCGAGGATGTTGTCGCGTCCTCGCGCCAAGAGCTGCGCGGGATCCTCGAGATCGAGCAGGAAGACGCCGGCCTGGTAGATGTGCGCCGCACTGAGATGATGCGCGACTCCGTGGTAGATGCAGAGCCAGCCCTCGCGGGTCCGAATCGGTGGTGGCCCGGGGCCGATGCGCTCATCCCAGTAGTGCCAGCGGCCCTCCAGGACGCGCTGCACCGGACGCCAGTGCAGCAGATCGTCCGACTCGGAGAGCCAGATCTCATCTCCGCTGCCCACTCCGACGCTGGCCGCGCCGCGGTGCGGTCGATCGAGCCGCAGGTAGCGGCCGCCCACCCTCTGGGGGAAGAGGACTGCATTGCGCGCATCCGCGTCGGAGATCACCGCCAGCAGTTCGAACGACGCGAGATCCGCGCCGCGCAGCAGTCCGACGCGGCATCCCGCATCCACATCCAGCGCCACGACCGCGTAGATCTGGCCTTCGAGCCAGCTGAGGCGGGGGTCGTAGAGATGATGCAGCCGCCCGCGCACCCGTTCCAGGCCGCGTGGTCGAATCAGCTCCGGCAGCACCTCGAACCGCTCTCCATCCCGGCTGCAGGCGCGCATGAGATGGGTCTGGCGCCCGCGGGTCTGCACTCGTAGCAGCAGCCAGTACTCCTCTCCAAGTTTGATCGCCCCGGGATTGAACACCGCGCTGGCGTCGATGATCTCTGGCGGGCAGTCCGGAATCGAGGCGCGGGTCAGAATCGGATTGCGCGCAGAGCGCTCGAGAATCATGCCTCCTCCTCGCGCGCGTCAGGACGCTCACCGGCTCCGCGGCGGACCCTTCCGTCGTCTCGATCGTCGCGCTGCATCGTACGCAGTCGACGCATCATCGCGGTGATGTCGCGCCCCCCTCCAATCGCGAACCAGATGACGACCAGCGCCGAGACGCCCAATTGCACCCAGACGTAGAACCGCCAGAACCGCGCCCAGCGGTCATCGGCCACCTCGTGGGACAGATTGTAGATCGTGCCGACAATGAAGATCAGCGTCCAGACCAACGTCCAGCTGTAGGTCGCCACGTAGAGGATGCGATCGCCCCGTGAGAATTCCGCTCCCATGCCCAGAGCCTTCCAGCCGCGCGCCGCCGCCGGGGGTGGGGAAGCGCCCGCGAACGACTCCGGGGGCCCCGGCGAGGCGTCCGGGGGCGTGCGATGCAGGAGCGCGTCGAGGTCGCACTGCGTCGCGCGACCGAGCAACGAAACGGCGACATACACCAGACTGGCGGCGGCCATGGCGATGCCCCAGAACATCTGGCCGTTGATCGGGAAGTCGGGGTCGATCTGGTGGACCACGATTCCCCCCACGGCGATCGCCGATCCGGTGATCATCGCCGACCAGGCCGCCGCGGTGGTGCCGCGCTTCCAGTAGAGCCCCCCGATGATCACCGCGCCCGATCCACCGGCGAAGATCGCTCCGGTGATTGCAAAGAACAGAAAGATATACTGGCTCTGCCGAAAGAGAAGGCTGAAGACGAATATGAAGAGCGCCACGCCGAGCACCGCCAGGCGCAGGAGCCGGAGGTGCTGCCGGCGCGAGAGCGGACGCCGCCGGAACGGCATGATCACATCCTGGATGAAGATGCTTCCCCAGGAATGCAGGTAGGTGTCGTGCGTGCTCACGAAGCAGGCCAGCATCACCGCCGCGAAGGCGCCCATCAGGCCGACTGGCAGAAGCTGGACCAAGACCAGGGGCGTGCGCACCTGACTTTGCACCGCTTCGTTCCCCACGGCCGCCAGACCGGTCTCCACGTTCTGCGCGAGTGGGGCGAAGTCGGGGTGGTGGAGAACGGTGTAGGCCACGATCGGCACGAAGAGCAGGAAGAGGGTCTGCGGCAGGCCGCGCCAGTTGCTCAGCGCCTGCCCCATCTTGGCCTCGTGTGCGCTGCGCGCCGAAGCATTGTAGGCCTGCGTGCCCTGCCACGACATGGTTCCATAGATCACGCCCGCCACGCCGATCAGGAAGTAGCCCAGGTTGAAATCCTCGACGTGCCGGGTCTTGAAGGGGTTGATCAGCGAAGCGGTCTCCGGCGCGCCCTGCAACGCCGTGAAGATCTGGCTCCAGTCGACCTCGAGCATCAGGTATCCGATGATCAGCAGGAAGGCCACGTTGGCGAAGATGCCCTGCAGGAAATCGGTCATGATGATCGCCACCTGACCGCCGGCGAATACGAAGTAGAGCGCGATGCCCAGCAGGATGGCCATCAGCAGCGGGAAGGTGGGCAGCGCGAATCCCGCCACGGCGATCTCGGTCGGCAAGCCGCAGAAGTGAAGGAAGAAGCGTGCGCCCACGGCGGGGAAGATGCCGAAGTTGATGACCCCCGAGACGAAGGCCAGGAGTCCGGCGAAGATGCGGAAGCGACGGCTGTAACGCCGCTCGAAGAACTCCGCCAGTGTAAGGGAGCGCGTTTGGCGGAAGCGGTAGATGACCCAGCCGGAGACGGTGATCAGCAGGATCACGACGCCCATGGTGAACCCCCACCAGGTCATCGCGAAGCCGGCCACGTAGTTCATCTCGAAGAGACCCACGATCGTGATCGCGCCAAGCGCGGCGATCCCTTGCGAGACGCTGACCAGATAGCGGCCGGCCGAACGTCCGGCGGCGAGGTAGTCCGAAACGCTGCGCATGCCGCGCCGGCTGAGGACCACGCCACCCACCATGGTGGCCAGGATCAGCGCGACGATCCCCCAGTCCAGCGGTGCGAGATTCACGGGTGGCGCTCCCCCCTGGGTTCGATGCAACGATTCGGGCTGGACCTGGGCCACGCGACTGGGGCCGAAGGGCTTGGGGAGGGGGTACCGCAGAGTTCAGCAGGCATCCCCAAAGCCGATGTGTCTTCTATCCCGGATAGAAGTTACCAGTCGCTCAGCACGAATCCTCGTCCCACGATCCTCCTCCTGCAGCTCCGAGACCGGGGCTTGGGGCCCCGAGGACCGGACCTACCGGTCCCGAGCAGCAGAGTCCCCCCATGGCTCGTAGCGCCACACCCGGCCGTCGGTCCGAATGGCGATGCCCCTTCCCTCCCCTGTCGTGACCCAGGAGACGAACCCGTGGGCGGTCCGCGCGAGTCGCGGGGGCCAGGCGGCCGCCCATCCGCGCGGCTGGGCAAGCGCCAACACGGACCAGTCGGCCGTGTAATTCCCCGTGCGGGCTCGCAGGTTGCGCTGCCGGTAGTAGATGCGGCGCAACAGCCAGGCGACCCGCTCCTCTTCGGTCGTCGCGCGCACACCGTCTGTCCCCGGCGCGCCCGGCCCCGTGGGTTCCCGGCCGATCGCGCGGGGCGCATTCACGAACTCGACGATGCCCCACATCTCGGGGTAGTGCATGTTGATGAGCCCCTGGGGCGACCAGACCCAGTTCGCTTCGGGCAGCGGATCTCCGGTGGCCGGATCGGTGGCCTTGCGATAGCTGCCTGAGACGACGTCCAGCGACCATTGCACGCGCGAGAAGTTCACCCGCCAGCGGTCACCGCCGCGCGGCGGTACCGCCGTATGGGCGCATTCGCGCAGGGCTTCCCATGGGAAGGCGATTTCGACGCTCCATCCCTCGTCGCGATCCGCGGGATCGTTCAGCGTGCCCTGCAGGTCGACCGCGGTCCGCAGCCCCGGGATGTCCCAGGCATGCACCGCCGGACCGCCGTCGCGATAGGGCCGCACGAGCAGCAAGTCCCATTCCGTGCCCAGGGTGTTGATCTCCAGCTCGTAGTATTCGTGGCTGTCCCCGTCCGGATCGATGAAGACCTCGAAGTCGTTGTCCTGGTAGATGACGGCATCGCGCCGCGTCAGCGTGGCCCATAGATGGGGTTCCTCGAGCTGCGCCGCCACGTAGAAGGCCTCTGCGTCCCAGAGCATCTTGACCCGCGTCCGATGGCGCGGCCGGGGGGCCGTGGGGCCGCGGATCTCCACGAACGCTTCCGTCCACTCCGCATCCCCCCACTCGCCGGCAGCCAGTCGCCCATCGATCTGGGGGGCGGCGGAGGCCGCCCGGCAGACATAGACGCGCGGGCTCCACGGAATCTGCGGCTCGGGAACCGCTCCATGGGTCGTCGCGGCAGCCGACCCCGCGCATGCGGCGGCCGCAAGCAGCACCCTCACCTGGCGCCCGCCCCACGGCCGCCAGCCTCCAGCGGGCGGGGGACGGCCAGGGCGCTGCGCGCTGCCCGAGGACCCGCACCCGCGCTTCTCTCGCATCCAGGGGCTCTCGCCCTCGCGGGCCAATCGCTGGCTGCTCACGCCCTTCCCCTTCTCCCGTCTGGAGTTGCGCCGATGGAGAGCCGCAGTCTAGCAACGTCTCGCGGCGCGCTCAAGCTTGCGGGGGCAAGCCGCGCGGGAGCGGGATGGGGATGATTCCCCGCTGCGCGATGCGCAAGAAGTAGCGTGAGCGGTCCGATCTAGGAGTAGGAACGCGCCCCGCATCGGTTCGCGGGGGGCTCGTCGGAACAGAACCCAGGAGGCATCCGTGATGCGCTTCTTCCTCTCTCTTCTGTCCGCAATGATGCTGGTCTCGACGACCGCCGCCGCCGACCATGGTGTGCGCATCGGCCTGAAGGGCGGCGTGAACTTCTCAGAGGTCGACCGGAGCACCCCTCCGGAAGAGACCACCTATGGCCAGCGGACCGGATACGGCGCCGGGATGGAGCTCGACGTGCTCGCCTCCCCGGCGGTCTGCTTCGCGCTGGATCTGCTCTATCTGCAGAAGGGTGTCGAGGCGCGCGCCACGTATGTCGAAGGCAGTGACATCGAAGGGCGTGAGATCTACATCGACACCAACACGCGACTCGACTATCTCGTCTTCGCGCCCATGATCCGCTTCACCGCCGCGCGCGGCGGCTTCGCGCCCTACGTCCAGTTCGGAGGAGAGGTCGGCTATCTGCTCGAGGCGTCGGACTCCTCGGAGTCGTACCGCGACGGCTCGGAGGATCGCCTGACCTACGAGGGCGACGCCGGCGCACGGTACCACGAGTTCGACTTCGGGGTCTGCTTCGGAGGCGGATTCGAGATTCCCGCGGGCAGCTACGCGCTCTTTTTCGAGGGACGCTACTCCCTGGGGCTCAGCGACATCGGCGAGCCCGCCGAGGGGAGCACGACGACCATCGAACAGAAGAACCGCGGGATCTACGTCTTCGGCGGGCTACGGTTCTAGACTCAGCGGCGGCGGCGCCCCGGCGCTGGTGGCCGCGTCCCCTCTGCCTGCGGCCGGTTCCCCGACGGGGGATCGGCCGCGTCGTGTACGCAAGAAACGTCGAGCCGTCTGGCACCCCCGAGGCAGCTGTTTCGATCGTGCCCCGCCGCTCGACTCCGATATGGCTCGAAACGGGTCCGCCTGGTTTCGCAGAGCATCGTCCTGGGGGCGCGTCCATACGCCCCGTCGGACGGTCGCGGCGCTCGGCCCCTCGCCGCACTCGGACGTCACGCGAAGCCACCTAGAAGCCGCAGGAGCCGCCATGCCGCGCGTGGTAGTCCTGGTGGTACTCCTCTGCTTCGTAGAAGGTCTCGGCCGGCGCGATCTCGGTGACGATCTCCCTCCCTCCGAAGCGTCCGCTGCCGGCGAGGTCACGCACGAAGTCGCGCGCCTCTCGCTCCTGATCGGCATTCGCGGTGAAGATCGCCGAACGATACTGGGTGCCGACATCCGGGCCCTGGCGGTTGCGCGTGGTCGGATCGTGCATCGAGAAGAAGGCCCCCAGCAGCTTCCAGTAGGAGACCCGGTTGGGATCGAAGACCACCTTGACCGTCTCGGCGTGCCCGGTCTCGCCCCGGCAGACCTGCCGGTAGCTCGGGGAAGCGACTGCGCCCCCCATGTAGCCCGAGACGGCATCGACCACGCCGGGGACGCGAGCGAAGCGATCCTCGATGCCCCAGAAGCAGCCGCCGGCGAAGTAGGCGGTCTGGAATTCGACGGGCCGCGACTCCGGCGGGAGCGGCTCCCCCTGTGGAATGAACCTCAGCACGGCGGAATTCAGGCAGTAGCGCTTGCCGGTCGGCGGCGGTCCGTCCTCGAAGACGTGGCCGAGGTGTGTGCCCGAGCGCGCATCGAGGATCTCAACGCGCTGCATGCCGTGGCTGTGATCCGGGCGTTCGAGCACGTGCGCCGGGTCGAACGGCTCGAAGAAGCTGGCCCACCCGCTGGCGGAGTGGAACTTCGCATCAGAACGAAAGAGCGGCAGTCCGCTGACCACCGAAACGTAGATGCCCGGCTCCTCGGTGTCCGTATACAGCCCACAGAAGGGCGCCTCGGTGCCCGCGTGAAAGGCGATCGACTCCTGTTCATGCGTGAGGCCCTCACGAGCGGCCGACAGCTCCTCGCTGGTCATCGGCGTGATGTCGTAGCCGGATGAGGAGTAGCGCACCTGCATCTCTGCCTCCTCCATACGGGTCTCCCCTTCTGCCACCGAACCCGGTTCGTCCGCCTGACACCCCGTAGCGAAGATCAGGGCAAGCAGCAGGACGTAGGCGCCGGCTCCCTGAACGCTCGCGCAGGATCGTGGGTGCGACATACGTACCTCCTTGGGGGAGCGCCTCTGGCACCCGCAGGCGGGAGTGGAGTTCCGCCGATCAGCGCGGGCGGTTCCCGGTGGAGCCACGCAGGCGCGCGAAGGCCGACAGGGCCCGCTCGCGCGCGATGCCATGATCGACGATCGGGTGGGGATAGTCGCGGCCCAGCCGCACACCGGCCTGCTCCAGACGCCCACGCGGCGCGTCCCATGGATGATGGATCCACTCCGTTGCGCCGCGAGCCAACTCCGGCACCCAGCGCCGCACGTAGTCGCCGTCGGGATCGTAGCGCCGCCCCTGTGTCACCGGATTGAAGATGCGGAAGAAAGGCGCCGCATCCGCGCCACACCCGGCCGTCCATTGCCACCCCAGCGTATTGTTGGCCAGATCCGCGTCCACCAGCGTCTCCCAGAACCAGTCGGCACCCGCCTTCCAGGGCAGCAGCAGGTCCTTGACCAGGAAAGAGGCCGCGATCATGCGCACGCGGTTGTGCATCCAGCCCGTGTGCCACAACTGGCGCATTCCGGCATCCACGATTGGAAAGCCGGTACACCCCCGCTGCCAGGCGCGCAGGTCGGCGGGGGCGGTGCGCCAGGGAAACCGGGCGAATTCCGGGCGCAGGGGCACCTCCGGCGTGTGCGGGAAGTGCACCAGCAGGTGATGGGCGAACTCCCTCCAGCCCAACTGCCGCAAGAAGGCCTCGGCGGCGCCGCCGCGGCGCCCCGTTCGTCCGCCGCGCGGCTTGCGCCGTGCCACCGCATGCCACACCTCCCGCGGGCTGAGCTCTCCGAAGCGCAGGTGCGGCGAGAGGCGCGAGGTGTGCGGCAGATCCGGCCGATCTCGATCGAGTGCATAGTGCGCCAGGTGCTGCCGGACGAACCTCGCCAGCTGACGGCGCCCGCCCTCCTCCCCGGGCTTCCAGCTCTCTTGCAGTCCCTCCGCCCGCTCGACGCGTGGCAACAGCTCCAGCGCAGCGAGTGATTCGCTCGCCGGCCAACGGCGGGGCCCCGTCAGGCGCCGGGGCAAGGGAGATGGGGCCTCCGGCGGAAGCCGCTGCAGGCAACTCTTCCAGAACGGCGTGAAGACGCGGTACGGATCCCCGGCCCGCGTCCGGACCCCGTACGGATCGAGCAGCAGATTCGAGTGGAAGCGTTGCACGCGCACGCCTGCGCGTTCGAGGTGCAAGTCGATCTCCTGATCCGCCGCGCGCTGCGCGGGTGCGTAGCTCTCTGAGCAGTAGAGTGCATCCGCCCCCGTCGCCTCGGCCAGCTCGCGAAGCACCTCGCCCGGTCGCCCGCGGCGCAGAATCAGCCGTAGCCCGCGCTCTCCGAGCGCGCCTGCCAGAGCCTCCAGCGAATGATGCAGCCACCAGCACAGGACGGCCCCCGGCGCCCGGGATGCGTCCTCGGTAGGGGGCCAGACAAAGACCGGCACGATCGGCCCGCCGCGCCGGTTCGCCGCACGCAGCGGAGGATGATCGCGCAGACGCAGATCGTCACGGAACCAGACCAGCGAACCTCCCACGCGCCCCTCCCCCATCAGTGGGCCACCTCAGGCGCTCGCACCTCATGGCCCGAGGCGAACCGGCGCCGCAGAGTCCCGTACCGCACATCCGCGCGCAGCTTCTCCAGCGCCCCGGCCCGCTCGATCTTGGCCAGCGGATAGCCTCGCTCCAAGGCCTCGGCCAGGCAGTCGAGCGCCCGTTGCCGCTGCCCGATCTTCTCGAAGGTGTGCGCGGCCTGGAACCAGGTCTCCACGCTTTGCGGTCCCAGCGACATACACTCGGCGAGCAGGGATGCCGCCAGGCTGTCGTGTCCCAGCATCTCTCGGTAGACCGCCAGGAAGCCGGGCAGGTCCGGGTCGCGCGGATTGACCAGCCGCTGCTGCGTCGCCAGGCGGACGGCGCGCTCGAACGCCTCTCGCGCGGCCGCCGGGCGGCCGAGCCGATCGTAGCAGGAGCCCAGATTCCCCCACGTGCGATGATCGGCCTGTGACGTGAACGCCACCGCCTGCTCGTAGGCCTCGGCGGCTTCCGCGTAGCGCGCCTGTTGGAAACAGAGCGTGCCCAGATTCGTGGACGCCACATAGGTGGGCTCGATCTGCAGCGAGCGCCCGAGCATCTCACGCGCCGCATCCCACCGATCCATCAGAATGTAGACGGCGCCCAGACTCGAATAGCCACGCGCATTGTCGGGGGTCAGAGCGATCAGTTGCCGGAATCGCTCCGCGGCTTCCGGATAGCGGCCCTGGCGGAAGTAGAAGCGTCCGAGATTGTTGTGCCCCGCCCAGCTATTGGGTCGCAGCTCGATGGCGCGGCGATAGGTAGCCTCGGCCTCGCCGGCGCGGCCCTGGGCTTCGTAGGCGCCGGCCAGCTCGCGGTAGGCATCCGCGTTCGCCGAATCGCGGGCCAGCGCCAGCTGGAACTCCGCGACGGCCTGCTGCGGATGGCCGGTCCCGCCATGGATCATGCCCAGCGTGAGATGGGTGGCCGCCAGATCGTCGCTGAGTTCGAGGGCGCGTCGACAGGCGGCGGTGGCACGCGAGACGCGCTCGGGATCGAGCGTCAACTCGTACATCCGCCACTCGGCCTCCCCCAACGCCGCCGCCGCCAGGGCGTAGGTGGGATCCGCCGTGAGGGCGCGATCGAAGCAGTCGATCGCGCGCTCCACGTTCTCCCGCTGTTCGTAGCGGCGCAGATGGCCGCGTCCCTCCAGGTAGCGTGCGGAAGCCAGCGGCACCGCGGTCTGCCCCCGCCTCAGGTCCGCCAGCCGCTGCGCGGGCAGCTGCAGATCCAGCATTTCCGCGACCTGCGTCACCGCGGCGGACTGCAGGCGTGGGAGCTCCGCACCCGAGATCGAGAGGACGCGCGATCGCAACTGCCGCAGGCTGACGGTATCGACGAGATTGAGGGTCACCGTCACCTGCTCGGCATCGCGCTGGATGCTGCCGGTGATCGCCAGGCGCGCACCGAACTCCCGCCGCGCGGCCTGCGCACTCCGGACGCCGCTGCGCCGCACCTCGCTGGCAGCGACCACCCAGAGGCGACCGGCATGC
>WJJG01000198.1 GCA_014729815.1 Candidatus Eiseniibacteriota bacterium | reverse complement strand
GGCGCCGTGCCGCAGAGGCCGCATCAGGGCCGGACCCGCCACGGTGTTGTCGATGATCAGCGGCAGGCCGTGCTCGTGGGCGATCGCAGCGACGGCCTCGATGTCGAAGAAGGCCTGGCCCGGATTCGACGGCAGCTCACCGTAGAGGAAGCGCGTGTTCTCGTCGATCTTCGAGCGCCACGCATCGAGGTCGGTGGAGTCTACGATCCAGCGGCACTCGATGCCTCGATCGTGGTCCTTGCGCATGGAGAACTGCTGGAACGTGCCACCGTAGACCTGGCAGGTGGAGACGAAGTTCATCGGACGGCTCGTATCGCTCCGATCGACCTGCAGGAAGGCATCGGTCGAGCACATGATCGCGGCCATCCCCGAGGAGGTGGCGCAACAGGACGTCTGGCCGTCGAAGCCGTAGCCTTCGAGCAATGCCATGACGTTCTCGAAGTAGTACATCGAGGGATTGGCGATGCGCGAGTAGCACCAGGTCGGGATCTGGTAGGCCAGCGCGGCCTCCATCTCGTCGGAGTCGCGATAGGCCTGTGAGGAGGACATGTAGATCGGCTCGATGATCGATCCCTGATTGAAATCCAGGGATTCGCGCATGGTGTAGAGGCCGTGCACCGCAATCGTGTCGAAGCGGCAGCGACGCATGGCGGCGATATCGTCGCCGCGCCGGCGAGCCGACTCCTTGGCGGCTGCGACGTAGCGGGCGACGCCCTCGGGGTGCATCTCGGCAGACATCTCCTAAGCCTCCTGTGTGGTGGTCTGGTCCGCACTCGGCAGAACATCCAACGGGCAGCCCACGTCCTCCTTGGGCATCGAGAGGACGAGGAAGGTCTCCTGCTTCTCCACCCCGCGCACCGAGCCGATCGTGTGGGTGACCAACTCGCGCAGGTGATCGATGTCGCGAGCGATCAGGTGCAGCATGTAGTCGTAGCGCCCGGTGAGGTGGTAGCAGGCCTTGACCCCGGGCACGGCGCGGATGCGTTCCTCGAACTCCTCGATCGGTCCGGCCTGATGGCGATCGAGATTGATCAAGACCATCGCCTGCACATCGAGCCCCAGCGCCTGCGGCGCGAGCAGGGCCCGGTAGCCGCGGATGACCCCGCGCTCTTCGAGCCGCCGCACGCGATCGAGGGTCGAGGAGGGGGCCAGGCTCGCCAGACGGGCCAGTTCGGCGTTCGTCGTTCGCCCGCGCGCCTGCAGGGCGGCGATGATCTGCCGATCGATCCGATCCATGCCGTGAGACTACCGCAGAAAGCGCTCGATTTCTACTTCTCGGCCTAATAATCTTCGCTGGTTTCCCGCGCGGCCCGGACGGAATTAGGCAGATACGGCGATGTGCCCGAACCTCATGCCTCGAGATCCGTTGGCCGGTCGATCGCAGTCGACGCGAGCGGGTCCCGTTGGCCCGTACCCCCGGGTCGGGCTATAGTCCGGCGGTGAGGCGCAGATGGATGACGTCATCGTGCAGTCCGGACCGCCGTCTGTGCCGCGGGAGCAGGTCATCGAGCGCATCCGCAGCTACTTGGCGACGACAGATGTGCAGCGGGCGATCCTCTTCGGATCGTACGCAACGGGGCATGCCGATCTGGCCAGCGATCTTGATCTGCTGCTGATCGAGCGGACCAACCTGCCCTTCGTTGAGCGCGGGCTGGCGCACCTGCCGCTGTTCCGATTGGGCTTCGGCCTGGATCTGCTGGTCTATGCCGAGGCGGAACTCGAACGAATGCAGCGCGAAGGCAATCCACTGATCGCGCGCATCTACCAGGAGGGCATCGAGAACTATGTACGATCCGAAGGCTGAGGGGCGCCGGTGGCTTTCCCCGGCCGGGAACGATCTGGCCTTCGCCCGTCACGCCCTGGAAGGGGAGTTCTTTCACCAGGTCCACTTGGTTTGCCAGCCGTGCGTCGAGAAGGCTCCCCAGGCGCTGCCTTATGGGCGGGGCGCGCGGAATGTGATCGGCCACTCGGTGGTCAAGCTGCTCGATGCCACTGCCGAGGTGCATCCCGCCCTCGAATCACTGCGCGATGCCGCCGCGGAGCACGATCTCTACTACATCGCCGGGCGCTATCCGAACGGTCTCGTCGAGGGCACTCCGCACGAGAGCTTCACGCGAAAGCAGGCCGGGCGAACTCTCGCCGGCGCCGAGGAGGTCCTCGCCGCGGTATGGGGCATGACTCCGTGACACAGGCGCGCTGCTGAACCGTTGTGGAGACGCCGTCTGCTATCGAAGAGGCCCTGACCGATCCGATCCCAGCCAGAAGGAACGCCGCATGCCGAGTGACATCTTCCCAATCCTGATCCTCAACGGCCGCCCGGCAGCCGGGAAGTCGGAGATCATCGACTACCTCAAGAAGACCCCGCCCGAGGAACGTCGTCGTCGGTTCCACATCGGCGAGTTCGAGGAGTTCGACGACTTCCCGATCCTCTGGGAGCGCTTCGAGGACGACGACCTCTGGGAGCGTCACGGCAAGCCGCGCCTGATCTCCGATCGGCAGTTCGAGTATCAGGGCCAGCGCTTCGAAGGCTACGTCTTCAAGGACCCCTTCTTCTGGCACTGGCTGATCGAGAAGCTCTGCATGGACTACAGCAAGCGCCGTCGGGATGTGCCCGGGTATCACGAGACCCGCACGGCGATCTTCGAATTCGCCCGCGGCAGCGAGCACGGCGGCTTCGCGCAGGCCTACGAGCATCTGAGCGACGAGGTGCTGGCGCGAGCGGCGACGATCTACATCGATGTGAGCTGGGCCGAGTCGCTGCGCAAGAACCGACGGCGCTACAACCCGGATCGTCCCGACAGCATCCTCGAGCATGCGCTCGAGGATCGCAAGCTGGAGATGCTCTACAAGGAGTCGGATTGGGACCGCTTCTCGGCCCGTGACCCGGGCTACCTTCACGTGCGCGGCCAGCGCGTGCCCTACGCCGTCTTCGACAACGAACCCGAGCGGACCGATGATCCGGCAAAGCTCGGTCCGCATCTCGAGAAGGTCTGCGCGCGTCTGTGGAAGCTGCGCCAGTCGCGGCCCGCCTAGCGGCGCAGGCGCTCGGCCCTCGCCACACTCGCAAATCAGGCGAACCCGTCTAGAGGATCTTCTCGACGCGCACCGCGCGGTCGGTGCGCAGATTGCCTTCCTCGACCAGATCGGCGGAGATTCCCAGCATGCCGCGCTCGCGACCGGGATCACCCGCCTTGACGTGGAGTGAGCGTAGGCCGCCGAGGATCCGCCGCGCGTCGGCCACGTAGAGCAGATCGCCGGGCTCCGCTCGCAGGACCGCCAGGTCGTCCGGATGAAGCTGGACGGTCTCGCTCGGGGTTTCCCGAATCGCCAGGTGCAGGCGGATCTTCCGGCCCGACTCTTCGTTCGGCTTGCCCCCCTTGAAGAGCGCCTTGCCGGCCTGGATGGTGCCCAGCGTCAGTCCGATGATCTCCTCTTTCGGCTTCGGCTTGGTGAAGAATGTGGCGACGACCCCGATCAGGATCGTGACGAGCAGGCCGTAGAGACCGCGGAAGTACTTGTAGTTGTACGTGGGATCGAAGTCCGGGGTACCCGGGACGTTGATGCCGTGGAGATGCGCCAGCGGCGCGACGATCTCCGGGAATCGAACCGAAATCAGAATGAAGATGCCGCCGCCGACCATGCACCAGAAGGCGGCCTGCGGACTGAAGCGCCGCCAGAGCACACCCAGGAAGATCGGCACGAGCAGAGGCGGCGTGACCATCGCCACGAAGGCGTAGTGCGCGGCGAAGATCGATTCCACCTGACTGAAGACCGGGACCAGTCCTAGTCCCAGCAGTGTCACCAGAACCGAGACGTAGCGCGAGGCCTTCAGGTAGTGGCGATCGGGCGCATCACGCTTGATATGCGGCCTGTAGACGTCGTAGATGCCGATCGCCGTGGAGGCGTTGATCAGCGTATCGATCGTCGACATCAGCGCCGCAGTAAGGGCGGCGATCACGAAACCGAAGATCCCCGGACGAGTGATCACGTTGGCGATGTCGATGAAGACGTGGCGCGAGTCCTCGGGGGCGGTGAACTTACCGTGCGTGAGCGCAGAGAAGGCGATCCAGCCCGCGCTACCGACGACGACCGCGGAGATCGGCATCAGCAACAGCGTGTTGAACGTCAGGGTCTTGCGACCCTCGTAGACACTCTTGACCGCCAGGTAGCGCATGATGAAGCCCTGGTTGATGAAGGTGAAGGCCAGGGTGCCGACGATGCCTTCGCCCCAGAAGATGCCCGAGAAATTGAAACTGGGCGGCGTGTTGAAGTTCGGCAGCGGGAGGCGGTGGGCGATATCGAGTCCCGCCCAGAACTCGGAGAAGCCTCCGATGTACGAGATCCCCAGCACCAACAGGATCGCCCCGGCGGCATAGAGGAAGAAGCCCTGGATCAGATCGGTGAAGATGACCGCGGTCTGGCCGCCGGCGGTGACGTAGATCGCCGAGATCACGGCCACGATCGGCACCGAGTAGCTCAACGGAATCCCCAGCAGGCTCTCCAGGGCCGTGCCGAGCAGGTAGTAGTTGAGCCCGATGTAGCCGATCAGATAGCCGAGGGTGAAGATCGTGGCGATCAGGCGCGTGCGCTGGTCGAAGCGCCGCTCGAAGTACTCCGGCACCGAACGAATGCGCGCGAAGTAGATGATCGGCAGCCAGCCGAACATGAAGAGCGGGATCATGAGCCAGTCGTTGAGGTAGGTCATCGACGAGCTCATGCCACGCAGAAACCCCGCCTGCGCATACTTGATGAAGCTGTAGGACCCGATGCCGGTGGCCACCAGGCTCGCGGCGATCAACCACCAGGCGAAGCGTTGACCGCCGAAGAAGAAGTCCTTGGTGCTCCTGGTGTAGCGTGCGAAAAAGGCGCCGAAGCCCAGGATGCCGGCGAAGTAGACCATGACGATGACGTAGTCGAGAGGGGTGCCCTTCATGACCGGGTGCGCTCCTTCCTAGCCCAGCGGTGTGCCGGTGGCGATGGTCGGTATGCTCACGGCGGCCAGGATCCAGAGCGCGTAGACGGTTGCCAGGCCGACGAAGCCGATGATCAGCGCGCTGAACCAGATCCGATCGGCGCGGATCCGCAGGTCACAGGCACCGGTCTTGATGATCACCAGCAGTCCGGCGAGGAAGAAGATTCCACCCACCCCGAACTGATAGAGGTAGGTGAGCCAGTGGTCGGGGAGTCCCAACAGCATCGCTCCTCCTTGAGACTTCCGCGGCGCAGGCCATGCGGGAGCGGCGCAGATCACCGATCCCGGCACCGAATGGGGGCCACGATAGCATGGCGGCCCCAGCCGCGCCAAGGGCGGGAGGGAGCTGCCCCGGGTGTGCGTCGTCGAGGATGGGGCCCGCCGCGCGGGCGCGCGGCGCCGTAGTCCCATCCGCGCAGCCCTCCTCCGGCGGCCGCCATGGCCCCCGGCTGCCCGGGCTAGCCGCGGCCGGCCTGGACGTAGCCCAGCATTCCGTCGACCGACTGGCCCATGTAGTGATACTCGCGCTCGCGGATGTCCTCGGGCAGGCGCGGAAACTGCGCGTAGTAGGCGTCGGTCTCGAGCCAGCGCGCGTGGGCGCGCCGCTGCAGATCCTCGGTGGACTCGCAACTGAGCTCGCGCACCGTCTCGGTCCACTGAATGAGCTGGCGCCGGGCGGCCTGCAGGTAGGCGCGGGTCTCATCCACGACGCCGTAGTGGGCGAAGACCATCCTTCCGGGCAACGGATCGAGGGCCAGGACGCGATCGATCGAATCCACGGCCACCTCCAGGATGAAGCGCGGAGGCGTAGCCGGGCGCATGTAGTCGTGCTCGGGCAGCGGATGCCGCGTCCCGGCCAGCTCTCCCGAGAAGAGGACGCCCCCCTGCTCGAAGGCCAGATGATGGGCGGCATGACCGGGCGTGGGGATCACGCGCACGCCGGCTCGCGCGCTCTCCTCGTAGGTGGCGATGCTCGTCTCGGGCACAGGCGGTGGCGGGCCGTAGGCCTCGGCGACCTCGCCCAGCACGGCCCGCGAACCCTCCCAGAGCTTGGTGGGATCGACGATGTGCCTGATCCCCTTCTCGTGGCAGACGACGCGCGCTTGCGGATGGCGCTCGAGCAGCTTGCCGGTGGCGCCGGCGTGGTCGAGGTGGATGTGGGTGAGGAGGATCAGATCGATCCGCTCGATACCCAGCCGGTCGAGGCCCGCCTGGAGAAGGGGCAGCGACGACATCGGGCCCGGGTCGACGATGCTGATCCGCTGCGGGGTGCGCGCGACCCAACAGCTGAGAAACTCCCGGTAGCCGGTGAGGTCGTGATCGAGGTCGATGACGTCGAGCTGGGGGGGTTGGGCGTCGGTCATGGGATTCCGCGACTCCTTGTTCTGGGTTCCGAGCGAGCGGGACGTCTTGCCTGCGCCGCCCGCGCCTGCGAAGATGCCCACTTCGGGATTGCCGGAGATGGTACCACCGCCGGGAGAAGGCCGCCTATGCTCAATGCCCAGGCCACCCTCGCGCTGCTGGCCGGAATCGCCGGCCTCTTCTTCTTCCTCGAGAAGCAGTTCCGCTGGAGGCTCTTCGAGTTCGTACCGCCGCTGCTCTTCATCTACACGCTGCCCGTCGTCTTCAGCAACACCGGCCTGATTCCGCAGGAGGGCGGGCTCTACGATGGTTTGAAGACGCACGCCCTGCCGGTCTTCATCACGCTGATGCTTCTGGAGGTCGACTTCGTGGCCGTGGTGCGGGTGATCGGTCGCGGGATCCTGGTCATGCTGATGGGTACGATCGGAGTCGTGATCGGGGGACCGCTCGCGCTGCTTCTGGTGCGCGGCTGGCTGGGCGAGGAAGCCTGGAAGGGCTTCGGCAGTCTGGCCGGTAGCTGGATCGGCGGGACGGGAAATATGGCCGCGATCTCCGAGGCGATCGGCACGCCGGGCGCCGAGTTTGGGCTAGCAGTGATCGCCGACAATCTGGTCTATCTGATCTGGCTGCCGATCCTGCTCGGCTCGCGCGCGTGGGCCAAGCGGTTCGAGCGTTTCACGCGCGCGGAGGCCGGACGGGTCGAGCGGATGGAGGCCGCCATCCAGCGCATGCGGCAGAAGAGCAAGGAAGTCGAGATGCGGCACCTGATCTATCTCGTCTTCATCGGCTTGGCCGCAGCCTGGATCGCGGCCGAGGTCGCCCCGCTGCTGCCCGAGATCCAACCGGTCATCAGCACCGGCACCTGGCGCATCCTGCTGGTGACGACCCTCGGCATCCTGCTCTCGCTGACGCCCGCGCGGCGCATCCCCGGCAGTCATCCGTTGGCGATGGCGATCGTCTACATCTTTGTCGCCTCGATGGGAGCGCAGGCCAAGCTCTCGGGGTTCGCGCAGGCGCCGGCCTTCCTGGCGGGTGCGTATCTGTGGATCTTCATCCACGGCGCTTTCTGCCTGGCCGGCGCGCGGCTCTTTCGGGTGGACGTGCACACGGCGGCGATCGCCTCGGCGGCCAACATCGGCGGAGCGGCTTCGGCGCCGATCGTGGCCGCCGCCCATCGCGAAACGTTGATTCCGATCGCCGTCCTGATGGCGATCGTGGGCTACGCGGTGGGGAACTACCTGGGGCTCCTGACCGCGCAACTCTGCTACTGGGTAAGCTAGGCGTGCTGCCGGAGTGCGACGCGGCTGTAGGATGAAGGCGGCCGGCTGCCCGCCGCGCAACAGCCATCCCCCCCGGACGCATGCGTGACAACCGGCGGCAGACCGCGAACCACACCCGGGGACATGCCGCGACTACTCCCCGACAATCTTGACCAAGACACGCTTGCGTCGCTTCCCGTCGAACTCGCCGTAGAAGATCCGCTCCCACGTGCCGAAGTCGAGCTTGCCGCCGGTGACCGCCACGACCACCTCGCGCCCCATGATGGTGCGCTTGAGGTGGGCGTCGGCGTTGTCTTCGGCGCCGTTGTGCGCGTACTGCGAGTGGGGCTTCTCCGGCGCCAGCTTCTCCAACCACCTTTCGTAGTCGTGATGCAGACCCGACTCGTCGTCATTGATGAAGACGCTGGCGGTGATGTGCATCGGGTTGCAGAGCAGCAGGCCTTCCTGGACCCCGCTCTCGCGCAGGCACTCCTCGATCTGGGGTGTGATGTTCACCAATGCCCGGCGCGTGGGGATCTCGAAGAAGAGCTCCTTGCGGTAGGATCTCATCTTGGCTCCTTTCGATCGCGTGGCTGCGGATCGCCGGCTCGTGGTGCGGCCCGGCATTCGAGATCGTGGCGGCCTTGCACCCCGCAGCGGCACGCCCGAGAATACACGCAATCGAGGAGGGGAGGGACCCATGAAGCAACACACATTCAACGCATCCACCGCCACTACGCATCTGTTGGTCTTCGAGGCGGGGGACGAAGTCCTCTCGCTCCTCGAGGCCTTCGCCCGCGAATCCCGCCTTCCCGCGGCGCAGTTGCGCGGCATCGGGGCCTTGGAGCGCTGCGAGCTCGGCTTCTTCGATCCCACTCGCCGCGCATACGAGCGCTTCGCGGTCGACGAGCAGGTGGAGTTGCTCTCGCTGCTCGGAAACGTATCCTGGTACGAGAAGCAGCCGCGGATCCATGTCCATGTCGTCGTCGGCCGTCCCGACGGGCGCACGCGGGGCGGGCACCTGCTGCGTGCCACGGTGCGTCCCACGCTGGAGTTATTCGTGACGGAGTTGCCGGACCGCCGCGAGCGCGAGCTGGACCCCGAGAGCGGATTGCCGCTGCTGGCATAGAACGCGATGCAGGCGGTTCTCATCCCGCGGCCGCCCGTGCCCGCATCGGTGGATGCACCCGGCGGTCTTTGGGGCGCCGTTCACACGGATGCGGCGAGCCTTCTTGAAGGTCCGGCTCACCGCGGGTATACTGCATTCCGGTTGCCACTTGTGGACTCCCTCGCGGATCCCTGCCCGGGCCAGCGACGCTCGCCGGAGAGCGTTCGGAGGAGGTTCCCCATGCTTCGCTCGACCATCTCGCAGCATACCCGGACCATCATCGCTCGCTCGCCGGCAGCCGCGGCGCTCCTCGCGCTGGCTGCGGGCATCGCCACCGCAGCCGTCGGCCCACCCGAGGCCGCCAACAGGACGTGGCAGGCGGACGCCGCGCGAGCGATCGCCCAGATCCAGCGCGCGGCGCCGGGGCACGATGCAAGTGTGGGCGACGAGCTCGCCGCGGGCCGCCGCGCTCTGCCCGAGAGCCCTGATTGGGAGAGGTATGGCCATCGCGAGAGCGCCGTCTTCGGCCGTTCTCTCGCCACGGCCGGAGACGTCAACGGGGACGGGTACAGCGATGTCATCATCAGCGGGGTCAGTGTCACCGGCTGCGGCGCCTATCTCTTCCGCGGGGATGACGATGGGCTGGCGAGCGGGCCGGCCTGGCAGGTGGAGACCGATCCCGGAAGCCTCTTCGGCCATTCTGTCGCGCCGGCTGGGGATGTCAACGCCGACGGGTATCACGATGTCCTGATCAGCGACCCGTACTACGACAACGGTGATGGCACCGTCGGGCGGGTCTTCTGCTACCACGGCTCGCAGTATGGATTGGACGCGGCGAACTGGCACGCGCAGAGCGAGGATCCGGACACGACTTTCTTCGGCAACTGCGTGGCGACCGCGGGCGACGTCAACGGCGACGGGTACGACGATGTGATCATCGGCGCCTATCATGCCAACGGCGATGTCGTCGATGAGGGCATGGCGCAGATCTACCTCGGCTCACCCGCCGGGCTGGAAGCCTCCCCCGCCTGGGTGACGAGTGGAGACCAGGAGACCTGCTACTACGGCGTGCAGGTCTCCACCGCAGGCGATGTCAACGCCGACGGCTACGCCGATGTGATCGTCAGCGCCTCGCGCTACGACACGGCGATCTACGACGCCGGCCGCGCCTATCTCTACCTGGGAGGTCCCGCGGGTCCGGACGCCACCCCCGACTGGACCGTGGACGGAGATGTGAACGGCATGCGAATGGGCGTCTGCATCTCGCACGCGGGGGATGTGGACGGCGACGGCTACGCCGACGTGCTCGTCAGCAGCTTCTACAGCGAGCCCGAGCTGATGGCCGGTCGCGCCCTGCTCTTCCGCGGGTGCGCGGAGGGGCTCTCGGAGGCGCCCGCTTGGGAGGCGTACGGGGAAACCGAAGAGGCGCGCTTCGGGGAGAACATGGCCCCCGCCGGCGATCTGAACGGCGACGGCCTGGGTGATGTCGTCATCGGGGCGCACTTCCATTCGGCCGGCGAATCGTATGTCGGGGCAGCCTACGTCTACTACGGGAGCCGCGACGGGCTGGGAACCGACCCGGTCTGGGTGACCGAGGGTGAGCAGACCTACGAGTTCTACGGCGGCGCTGTCGCCACGGCCGGAGACGTCAATGGCGATGGATTCAGCGACCTGCTCGTCGCGGCCTTCGGACACGATGGGGAGTACGAGAATCAAGGCCGCGTGCTGCTCTTCCATGGGTGCGGCGATCGGGCCCGCACGAGCCCCGGCTGGGTGATCGAGAGCAACCAGACCGAAGCCTACTTCGGCTTGGCCATCGCCCCCGCCGGCGACGTCAACGGCGACGGCTTCGATGACGTCCTGGTCGGCGCGCCCTACTATGACAGTGGGGAAACGAATGAAGGCGGCGCGTTCCTCTTTCCGGGGACCGCCGGGGGACTCAGCGCGATCCCGATCTGGTGGGCGGAATCGAACCAGACCGGCGCCGGCCTGGGGGGATCGGTCGCGGGCGCCGGGGATGTCAACGGTGACGGCTACGACGACGTGATCGTGGGGGCCTGGTTGTATGAGCATACGCAGAGCACCGAAGGCGCCGCGTTCCTCTGGTACGGCGATCCGGTGGAGATGCCCCCCGGGACCCCGGCGAATGCGGATTGGAGCGCCTATGGCGGACAGGAGGGCTGCGCGCTCGGATACAGCGTGAATGCGGCCGGGGATGTCAACGGCGACGGCTACGGTGACGTGGTCGTCGGTCTGCCGTTCTACGACGCCGGTTCGAGTTCCGAGGGCATCGCGATCGTCTTCCACGGCTCGGCGGCGGGCCTCAGTCCGTACGCGAGCTGGATCGGGCAAGGCGATCAGGAGGGGGCGGCGTTCGGTCTAGCGGTCGCCTCGGCCGGGGATGTCAATGCGGACGGCTACTCCGATCTCATCGTCGGCGCGCCCCTCTTCGACGTAGACGGCTCCGAGCGGGGACTGGCCCGCTGCTTCCTGGGATCCTCCGATGGTGTCGAGAGCGCAGCCGACTGGTCGATCGTCAGCGACTCTCCGGGGGCGGAACTCGGCTGGTCGGTATCGACGGCGGGCGACGTCAACGCCGACGGCTACAGCGATGTCATCGTGGGATCTCCCGGGTACCATACCGACTCCGGCCTGACGGAGGTCTTTCTGGGTTCGGCGGATGGGTTGCCGGAGGATGAGGTGTTCACGGGGATCGGTGTCGACGATGGGGCGCGGGTCGGGCACAGCGTGAGCACCGCCGGGGACGTCAACGGCGACGGCTTCGGCGACATCCTGATCGGCGCGCCGGGGGCGCTTCACGAGGGCGAGCCGACCGGTCTGGCTTGGCTGCTCTGCGGCCGCAGCGGAGGGCCGGTGACGGCCGCCGCCGACATCTTCGGAACCCAGGCGGGGGCGCAGTTCGGCTATGCCGTCGGCAGCGCCGATGTCAATGGCGACGGCTTCGCCGACGTGTTGGCCGGCGCACCGTTCCACGACCAGGGACAGACCGATGAGGGCCGCGGATTCGTCTTCTACGGCAACAACAGCCGCGGCCTGGCGCGCGTGCCCGATCAGCTTCGCAGCGACCACACCGCGCCGATTGCCCTGCTGGGGCTTGGGGATGCCGAGGAGCGCTTCGGGCTGGCGGCGTGGGGACGCACCGCGGCAGGACGCGGACCCGTGTGGATGGAGTGGGAAGCCGAGCCGGTCGGCACGCCCTTCAGTGGAACGGACCTCTGGCACGGCCCGACGTACGATACCGGCGCGCCGGTGGCCGGCGTCGGCAGCAAGGTGGCGATCTGGGAAACCGCCTACGTCTTCGCGCCCGAGACCCGCATCCATTGGCGCATGCGGATCGCTTCGCCCAATCCCTACTTCCCGCGCACACCCTGGTTCTCGCACTCGGGCAACGGCCCGCAGGAGTTGGATCTGCGAACCGTCTCCGGAACGCAGTCGATCGCGGCGGCGCAGGTTGCTTCCGGCGCCCTGAGGCTCGGCGTGCATCCGAATCCGGTGCGCACCACGGCGCGGATCCGCTTCCATCAGGCGGCCGCCGGTGAGGCGCAGCTCGCGCTGCTGGACGTGCAGGGACGGGTGCTGGGCAGCCTCTTCTCGGGCCCGGCGGAGGCGGGCGAGACGACCGTCGCCTGGGACGGCACGGACGCCGCCGGCCGGCGCGTGGGGCCGGGGATCTACTTCCTGCGGCTGTCCACGAGAGTGGGAACGACGACGCGGCCGGTGATTCGGATCGATTGAGCGCTCAGCGCCCCGCATCCTCGCGGATGAACAGCGGACGCACGTCGGGATCCGTGAGCGCCGCATAGGCGCGCGGGCGCTGATGGGCTGGCGCCAATCATCGCGGATCAGGCGGCACACACCAGCCGCGGCTAGCGTCCCCTCAGTCCGACCGTCCAGACTCTGACGGCGCCCGCGCGGATCCTGTTGCCACAGGTGAGGCAGATGTCCTTCCGATCCAGGCCGGGTCTCCTGCAGACGTAGCACCCTCGGAACTCACCCGCGGGCGGGGCGACGCGAATCGGGAACCGAAGCGGCCGATACCTTCTGGCGCCGAAGCTGTCCATGAGGGCCACAGTACCCTCCCGGTGAATGGTCGCAGCCTGCCGGATTCACCTGCGCGGCGACTGTCGCCTCTCTTTGGGCAATATCGGTCGCTTCGGCCAGCTCGGCTCTCAAGCGTGTGGCTTCTGGAGATTACCTCCTATGTGGTATTCGCCCATGCGCTTGCGCATTCAGCTTGCCGATTGGGTCAGTCCAGGGGGGGAACTCGCGGCCGCGCGCGAAGCATCTTGGATCCCGTCGTTCTCCCCATCTTGACCACCCCAAAAGTGATGTTGCCGTATAGCAGGCGGTTACAGGATCGCCGTAGATACGACACTAGCGAATTCGGCGGGGTGTGATTCGGTTGGCGACCTCCTCGCTGTCAATCAGGTCCTTCATG
>WJJG01000023.1 GCA_014729815.1 Candidatus Eiseniibacteriota bacterium | reverse complement strand
GGCTACGACAACAGCCTCTGCGGGGCGCCCCAGGACGCCGAGCACAACTGGTGGGGTGCGGCCGATGGGCCCGCGCCGGCCGGCTCGGGCGAGGTGATCCTGGGCGCGGCGGTCGACTGGGAGCCGCGCCTGATCGAGGAGTACGACACCCACGTCACCTGCGGCCTGCAGCGGCGCGGGACGGAGGTCGCGGCCGTCTCGCCGACCGAGTGCGTCTCCTCGCAGAATCCCTGCATCGAGGGCATTCCCTTCGAGATCACCCGCACCGACACCGATCTGATGCGCGGCTTCACGGTGACCTTCGAGCTCAGCGATCCGCTCGATCTGTGTGATGGTCTCAACAGCATCGACGAGGGTCCCTATCTCGACGGCATCGGGAGTACCCAGTTCCAGACGCATGACGATGGCGGCGGGGCCTACACCGTCCACTGCGTGCTCCTGGGCGAACCCTGTGGAGCAACCGATCCGACGGGCACGCTGTTCACGATCGATGTCGGCAAGCTCGCTGGGTCGAGCGACGGCGAGGGCACGATCACGGTGACCAGCGTGGAGCTGCGCAACTGCGACAACCAGCCGATCAGCGCCGATGCGGGCGCGGCGGCGACGGTCACGGTCAACACCGAGCCCCCGGCGGCCGTGGCCGATCTGGCGACGACACAGGTCAAGGAGGGCAACGACACCGATGGCACGACCCAGATCACGGTCAGCTTCACCGCGCCGAGCGATCCCGATCTGGATCTGATCGAGGTCTACCGGGCGCCGTTCGACAGCTACCCGGAGTACGCGGGCACGGCGCCAGCCGTGCCGACCTATCCGCCCGGATCTCCCTGGACGCTGACGGCGGTCACGGCCAACGGGCAGACCGATGAGCCCGCCGAGCGGGGGTTCTGGTACTACGTCCTCTTTGCCACCGACACCTGCGGGAATGTCTCGGAGGCTTCGAACCTCACGGCCGGCGCGCTCAACTACCACCTCGGCGACGTCTCCGACGGCGAGACGCCGGGGCAGGGCGACAACCAGGTCTCGACCCAGGATCTCAGTCTGCTGGGTTCGACCTACTGGAAGCTGGACGGGGAGGACGGCTTCCAGAACTACTGCGATGTGGGCCCTACGGCCGACTACTCGGAGGATGGACGGCCCACGCCCGACGACGAGATCGGCTTCGAGGATCTGATGCTTTTCGGGATGAACTACGAGCTCGTGGGTGTGGCCGGCGAGGAGCCGCAGAGCACGCCGCCGGTGCTGACCGAAGCCGAGCAGCCCGAGCTCGTCCTGATCTGGGATCGCCCCGGCGCCGGTGGGGCGGCCGAAGGCCGCACGGCGCGCCTGCGGCTCGAAGGCCACGAGACGGCGGTCAAGGGCCTGCGCGCGGTGGTCGCGTGGGAGGACCGTACGATCGAGCTGGCCGATGTCGGCTGGGGCGCGCTGTTCGATGAGCAGCCGGCGATGGTCTTCCGCATGCATCGCGCCGGCAGCGGCAGTGTGGAGATCGATGCGGCCGCCATCGGCAGCGATCTGACACTACACGGCTCCGGAGACGTGGCCGTGCTGCGCTTCCGCGGGAGCGGAATCGACAGTGAGGCCGGGCCGGTGCTTGGGACGAGTGAGCTGCGCGACGTCCAGAACCGCGATCTGTGTGCGGGGCCCGAGGTCGTGACCGAGTCTCCGGCGCCGCCGGATGCCGAGGAGGCGACGCGGATCGTCGAGACGCGTTTCGTCGGCGTGCAGCCCAATCCGTTCCTGGGGCAGACGGAGATCGTCTTCCGCCTGGCCGAGGCGCTGCCGGTACAGATCCAGATCTTCGATGCCGGTGGCCGCCTGGTGCGCACGCTGGCCGATGGGGTCCTACAGCCGGGTGAGCATCGACTGGGCTGGAATGGGCGTCTCCAGAGTGGCGCGCGCGCCAACGTGGGCGTCTACCTGTGCACCTTCCGCGTCGAGGGCGCGGGGCGCACGACCAAGCTGTTCCACTATCGATGAGAGGAGGCCGAGCCGGCCTGCCGGTCGATCGGTGGTCGGATGCGCGATCGAATGGAGGTCTGATGGTCGGATGAGATCCGCGGCGCTGCGCCGCATCTGAAACCGCTTCTGTCCCCCTGTGGTTTCCTCAGCGGGACACCTGGGCGCCGGGGCCGGCCATGGCGGTCTGTCCCGGCGTTCGCACAACCGGCCCGCCGGCGCCTACCGCAGCAGGATGCAGCGCCGCACCCGCGTGCCTCCCGCATGGGGGGCGCCTCCTTCACCCTCCGCCTCGCCCACCTCCAGCCGGTAGCAGTAGACCCCGCTGGCGGCCAGATGGCCGCGGTCGCAGCGGCCGTCCCAGACGACCGCCTGCTGGCCCGGCTCGCAAGCTCTCTGCAGCAGCGTGCGCACCAGCCGGCCCTGGGTGTCGAAGATGCGCAGGGTCACCTGCTGGCGGGCGGGCAGCGCGAAGGCGATGCGCGTGTGCGCGGAGAAGGGGTTGGGGGCGTTCTGGCGTAGGATCGCGGAGGCGGGCGTCAGCTCGACCTCCTGGGCCCCGGAGGGAGCGCCGAGGCCGATGACCTCCACATCGTCGATGTACCAGCCTTCGAAGGCGCCCGCGCCGGCATCCCGCTCGTCGCTCCCGAAGCGGAAGCGGAAGACGGCCGAGCCCCAGCGCGAGCCCAACTCGAAGCTGTGCTGCCGCCAATCCGCCCGGCCGCCGAAGACCGGGGTGCCGTGTGGGAAGGGACCCTGATCGGGCTCGCTGCGCAGCTTGATCGTGTAGGGATAGCCGCCCACCGGACTGATCTGCTCGAACGGCCCGCCGTCGATCGAGATCTCGACCAGGCCCCCGTCGTAGGCCGAGTCGGGCCAGGTCAGGGCGGTCTCGGCATCGATCCAGCTCCAGAAGCGCAGCAGCGCCCCGGGGCCGATCTCGATCGGGGGGCTGATCAGGGCGGCATCGAGGAAGGCGGCGTAGACCGAATCGCCCGGCGTGCCGCAACGCCAGCTCTGCACACCCGCGGGGGAGTGGTTGCGCCACTGGCTGATGTGCCAAGCGTCTCCGAAGCCGTCGGAGACGGCGTAGTGATCCCAATCCCCCGCGCCCGTCTCGACATCCTCGAAATACTCGCCGATGCGCAGGGGGAGCTCGAGACGCTGCTCGTAGCCGTTCGCTCCGCTCACCAGGAGCTCGGCGAGCAGGAGATGCAGCGGGCATTCGGCCTCGACGAAGAGCTCGAAGGGCGGCTCGAGGGGCCCCGCCTCGCCCGGTGCGAGCGAAGCGCGCGCGCCGGCATCCGCGAGAATGTGGACCTGCGGATGGCCGCAGGTCAGAACGCCGCCGACTCCATCGAGGCCATAGCTGCCCTGGTTCTCGAGCGTCACCGTGACCAAGACCGTCTCGCCCGGCTCGAGCGTGCCGTTGCCGTTGCCGCCCGCGCTGTCGTCCACCGTGAAGCCGGCCAGGAGGATCTCCGGCGCCCGCACGGTGAAGCCGATCTCCTCCTCCCAGAGCGAGCCCTGATCGGTGGCAT
>WJJG01000022.1 GCA_014729815.1 Candidatus Eiseniibacteriota bacterium | reverse complement strand
GCAGAGGAGTAGGGGAACGAACAGAGCGAGACTCCAGGACCGCATCGTCGACCTCCTCTGGGGAGGCGCCGCTATCGGCTTCCGCACGGGTGGTTCGAGGACCTTCGCCTTCGCCGACTGCAGACTAGCAGAGCGCGCCGAGTGGTTCAAGATGGAGGGGGGAAGGCCTTGCATCGCCCGAGGCGTTTCGGCCTTTTCCAGCCTCGCCCTCCTGGTGTATCCTTCCGGTGTACGAGCGTGATGAGGGCACCTGAGAGGTGCCCGCGAACTGTGTGAGATTGCCTCGCCGAGGGGGGACGGGGCGCCTGCGCCGTGGCCATCTCCGCGGAGTGATCCGCACCAACGTGCTTGGTTTCCCGGGACACAGGACGTGATCGGGACCACATCTGTGATCGTGCAACCGCTTCGCGCTGTGCTAGGGCAACCAGCCATGCGACCCGTAGGTGCATCCTGCCAAGTCATGTTCCTGAGAAGGAGGGCCCCACTATGCCACGGCGAAGAGCTGTCTGTCTGTTGGCGATTCCCCTCTTGCTCCCGTTCGTCGCCCTCACGGCCGAAGCCGATCCGCCCTGTGCGCTCAGCTTCTGGCCGCACCTGTTCTACACCGGCTTCGAAGACGGAGTGATCGAGGGACTGGTGCGAACCCCCGAAGAAGCCTGGGGGCCAGGCAACAACAACACGGCGCTCGAGGTGCAGGACATGGGACCGGATACCTGGTGCAAGGCCTGGATCGTCACCGGGTTCAACTGGTATGACCACGTCCTTCAAGCTTCGGTGCAGTACAAAGAGGGCGCCAACGAGCTGGGGCTCCTCTATCACTTCCAGGATCCGAGCAACTACTACGCGTTCATGCTGCGCAACGGAGACGAGGCCTGCCTGATGCGCTGCGTCAACGGGGAGGTCGATCGCGTCGAGACCGCGCCCTGCTCCTACGAGCCCGACCGCTGGTACGTCCTGCGCGTCGAGACCGCCGGCGCCCTGCACTGCGCCTGGGTCAACGGCGACCCGGTCCTGATGTGGTCGGACAGCGGCTTCGACCACGGCACCGGGGGGTTGATGGCGCGCAACACGCGCGCCTGGTTCGACAACGTCACCGGGCTGATCCGGCCCATCCCGCCCTTGCTGCACGAGTCGCCGCCGGCCGTCAGCATACCGGAGTTGCGGTAGCGCCATGCGCTGCAAGAGCCGTCTACCAAGAAACGACCTAGCAGGGAGGAACGTAGCGATGACGACGAGAGCGATCGAACGATACGGGCGTCATGGCGTGCCGCTCTTGCTCCTGACTGCCCTGCTGCTTTGGGCAGGGCCGGCGACGGCGGACACGCTGGAGGTCCCTTCGCAGTACGCCACCATCCAGGAGGCGATCGATGCCGCCAGCGACGGCGATCTGGTGCGGGTCGCGGCGGGCACCTTCACCGAGCAGCTCCTGATCGAGAAGCAGATCACCATCCGCGGGGTCGATCGTGAGAACACGATCGTCTACGCCCCCGCATCACTCGACGTCGCCTTCCAGATCGGTGGGGACGACTACCGTCCGCTGGTCTGCGCGCGCAACACCGATGGGGTGGCCATCGAGGCCCTGACGATCGACGGCGGCGCCCAGGGACTCGGCAACGAGCAGTTCGTCGGCCTGGCCTTCTACGAAGCCGGCGGCAGCGTCAGTGACGCGGGCATCCGCAGCTTCCACGAAGAGCCCTTCAGCGAAGCGGCCAGCGGCATCGGTCTGCTGGCCTATGTCGCATCGGGAACGGCGCGCACGGTCGACGTAACATCTACGATAATAAAGGATTATCAGTTCGCAGGCGCGGTGCTCCGGGGCGCCGATCTGACGGCCCGCATCGAATCGAGCTGGATCTACGGCCCCGGAGAGGAGAGCGGACTGGTGCCGCCGACCGGCATCCGTGTGGCCGACGGTGCCGTGGCCAGCCTGATCGACAATGACATCAACCAGAACTTCTCCAGCGGCGCCGACTGCGGGCCCGATCCTCGCACCCAGTTCCAGGGCGCCGCGATCCGACTGGAGAATGCCGATGCCGCCACACAGATCCATGACAACCTGATCACCGAGAACGACGTGGCCATCTGGGCCGCCGGCGGCAGCCAGATCGACGAGAACTTCCTCTACGACAACCGCTACGCCGGCGTCGTCCTGCGCGGCGGTGGTCATGATGTCGGCGGAACGAACTTCCAGGGGTTCCACGAAGTCGGCATCTGGGTCCTGGCCGAGAGCGCGAGCGATACGATCGAACTGCACGACCTCTGCCTCAACGGTCCCGGCGGCGATCCGGCCGACGACGGGATCGTCGGCATCTGGGCCTACTCGGACGGCATTCCGTTGGACGTCTGGGCGCACAACTGCACCATCAGCCAGTGGAGCGTCGGGGCGCGCGCCGAGGGCGCGGTCACCACGCTGTCGCTGAATGAGAGCAGCATCAACTCGAACTGGATCGCGGGCTACGACAACAGCCTCTGCGGGGCGCCCCAGGACGCCGAGCACAACTGGTGGGGTGCGGCCGATGGGCCCGCGCCGGCCGGCTCGGGCGAGGTGATCCTGGGCGCGGCGGTCGACTGGGAGCCGCGCCTGATCGAGGAG
>WJJG01000021.1 GCA_014729815.1 Candidatus Eiseniibacteriota bacterium | reverse complement strand
CCGCGCCGGCTGCTCGCGGTGCGGCCGGGCGACCGGGTCATCATCCCGGCCTTCGGCATCGAGCAGCAGGAGGAGGACCAGCTGCGGACCATCGGCTGCGAGATCATCGACACGACCTGCGGCTGGGTGCGCAAGGTGTGGCGTGCGGTCCGCGCCTTCTCGGCCGATGGCCTGACCGTGCTGGTCCATGGTCGCGCGGAGCACGAAGAGACGCGGGCCACCGTCTCCCGTATCGCCGGTCCGTATGTCATCCTGCGCGATCACGCCGGCGCCCGTCACCTGGCCGATTGGCTGCGCGCGCCCCTCGAGCGCGCCGGCCCCGACGACGCGCGGGCGCTTTGCCAGCCCCTCGCCGGGGCCTGCAGTCCCGGCTTCGATCCGCAGCGCGATCTGGCGCGTCTGGGGCTCGTGAATCAGACCACCATGCTCAGCAGCGAGACCTCGGCCATCGCCGCGACCCTGTGCGAGGCGATGCAGCAGCGGCTCGGCCACCCGCCGGGCGCCGATCGCTTCCGCACCCTGGATACCTTCTGTCCGGCCACACAGCAGCGCCAGGATGCCGTCCGCGAGCTGCTGGCTTCCGAGACGATCAATCGGATGATCGTCGTGGGCGGCTTCCGCTCGAGCAACACCGGACATCTGGCGCGCCTGGCCGAGGACCGCGTGCCGACCTTCCACGTCGAGAACGCCGGCTGTCTGATCAGCCGCCACGAGATCCGCCATCTCCCGGCCGGCGCCGGCGAGCCGCGCGTCGCCCGGGGCTGGTTCCCCGCGCTGCCCGCCACGATCGGAGTCAGCGCCGGCGCCTCGACCCCCGATGGCGAGACGGAGAGCATCCTGGCGCGACTGATCGAACTCCTGCCCGCCGTCGATGGTACAATGGAGAAGCCGCGCGGACGGCCGGATGCTCCCCGGCGCTCTCCGGAAGGGATGCCTGCGCCGCCGGACGCTCCGCACCAAGATCCGGGAGGTTCCTGATGCGCTATCGATTCGGTCAGCGGGGGCTGCGAGGCGCCGGCCGCCCGCTGGCGGCCGCCGGGCGGGGACTGCTGGCCTTCGCCCTGCTCATCCTGCTGCCGGCGGCAGTCGGCGCTCAGACCTGGCGCGGCGAGACGCCTCCCGAGCTGCTCGACCCCGGCCGCGATCCGGTCTCCCTACCGCCCTTCAAGCAGCTCGAGGCGCTGCGCGGCGGCTTCGGGGACTGGCGGCCGGAGTGGGATCCCGATAGCAGCGGCTACGACGCCCTGCACGTGCGTCTCGAGGTCGAGCCGATCTTTGCCGACTCGACCATCCAGGGCACCGTCGAGTGGACTCTGGCGGTGCTCGAGGACGGACTGGACGCGATCTCCTTCGATCTCTTCGATACTCTGACCGTAATCACGACCCGGATCGATGGCAGCGCGGTGCTGCACACGCACGCGGAAGATCGCCTCCGCCTGCTCCTGCCCCTCCCAGCGCAGCCCGGGGATACGCTGACCGCGGCGATTGCCTACGAGGGCCGCCCGATTCGCGGATTCCTGCAAGGCTTCGTCTTCGACGTGCACGACGAAGACATTCCGGTGGCCTTCACCAACTCCGAGCCGATCGCCTCGCGGGCCTGGTGGCCCTGCAAGGACCGTCCCGACGACAAGTTCACCGCCGAGATGAGCTACATCGTGCCCGACTCGATGATCGCCACCTCGAGCGGGCTGCTGCAATCGGTCACCCCGCTCGCGCGCGATCGCCTGCGCTACGATTGGGTCGAGTCCTATCCTCTGGCCACCTACCTGGTGAGCATGACCGCCACCAACTTCGTCTCCTTCCACGACACCTATGAGGCTCTCGATGGCACGCCGATGCCACTCGACTACTACGCCTACCCGGAGGATCTCCCCCGCGCGCAGAGCGACTGGGCTTTTACGCCGCAGGCGATCCGCGTCCTGGCGGAGACCTTCGGGGAGTACCCGTTCCTCGACGAGAAGTACGGCATGGTCGAGTACCCCTGGATCGGGGCCATGGAGCACCAGACGCTCTCGAGCATGGGCGAGTATTTCTTCCAGCTCGATCATCCCTCCGACTGGGTCGTGGTGCACGAGCTCGCGCATCAGTGGTGGGGCAACTGGGTGACCTGCGGCACCTGGCGCGACATCTGGCTCAATGAGGGTTTCGCCACCTACTGCGAGGCTCTCTGGGCGGAGGAGCTCGCGGGACTCGACAGCTTGCGCTATCAGATGGAGCGCTTTCGGCGCGATGCCTACGCCGGCTCGGTCTACGATCCCGAGTTCATCTTCAACTCGACCGTCTATCGCAAGGGTGCCTGGGTGCTGCACATGTTGCGGCATGTGATGGGCGATGAGGCCTTCTTCGCGGGCTTGCGCGCGTACGGAGAGCGCCACGCTTACGGCAATGCGGTCACCTCCGACCTGATCGCCGTGATGGAGGAGTTCTACGGCGCGCCGCTGGGCTGGTTCTTCGATCCCTGGGTCTACGGTGAGGGACAGCCGCGCTATCGCGTCTACTGGGATCCGGTCGCCGCCGATGCCACCGGCCGCACGAGCATCGAGATCCGCATCGAACAGGAGTCGACCGGGCCGCAATACTTCACGATGCCGATCGACGTCCGCTTCTCTCTCCGGGGGGGCGAGGTCTTCGAAACGGTCCTCTGGGACAGCCTGCCGGAGCAGGTCTTCTGGGTGGAGACACCGGATCTGCCGCAGCGCCTCGACATCGATCCCGAGGGCTGGATCCTCGGACGCGTGCTCTACGTGGCCGATCCCATGGACCTCCCCGAGGAATGCGACCCTCGGACCACGCTGACGCTGCGCCTGGACGCCCCGCGGCCGAATCCCTTCTCCGGCGGCACCACGATCCCGCTGCGGCTTCCTCCGCATCTTTCCGGCGGGCGCGGGGGCCTGCGCGGGGATGACACAGAGGGCTGGGGACTGCGCATCTTCGATCCCGCCGGGCGGACGGTGCGCCGGCTGCCGCTGCAGTCGGGGCCCCGGGGCGCGCGCTTCGAATGGGACGGCCTCGATGGGCACGGACGCGCGGTGCCGCCCGGTGTCTACTGGGCGCGCCTGGCGATGCGGGAGGCGGGCACGGTGCGGCTGCTTCGTATCCGCTAGCTTGTGGAACGAGGTCCCGTGCTGGGCGCCTGATACCCGCGATTCAGCAAGAGAGATGCGGCCGTCTTGGGGGCGTAGGGCGAGATCCCCGGCAATTCCCGCCCAATCCATTCTGTGCCAATGGCTCCCGGCTAATCCATTCTGTGCCAATGGCTTGATCGAGGCTCAGCACGAATCCTCTCGCCCGGAAGGTCCGGGGTGCGGCTCGGCCGGCTGATCGGCGCGGAGCCGTCTCCCTCGGCCCGACGCCTCAGGCGGCCTCCGCCTCCCCCTCGTCGGCGTCCGGCCGGCCCAGGCTGCGCGCGCGTGGTGGATCGACCCAGTGCTCCTGCTCCTGCCGGCGGGCCGCGCGACGCAACCAGCCCTCCGGGAGCAGGACGCGCTTGCCGGCCAGATTCTCGCGACGGCTCCGTGCGATCCCCTTGCGCCGAATCGTGCCGGCCGCCTGAGAGAGCTGCTCGGACATGTGGCGGATCTCGGCCAGCTGCGCGCGCGCGGCATCGAGGTGTTCGCTACGCCGCGCGCGCAGATCTCCCTCGCGACCGGCGAGCAGCTCCAGAT
>WJJG01000197.1 GCA_014729815.1 Candidatus Eiseniibacteriota bacterium | reverse complement strand
GTGCCGCGGCGGTCTTGAAGGGGCCCCAGGCGCCGGGCGGTTGCACGCGGTCGTAGAAGGCGCGCAGGTGCCCCGGCTCCGTCGGGCGCGTGCGGAAGGTGACCGTCAGCCAGACCGCGCCGGAGAGGAAGATGTTGAGCAGGATGATCTCCCAGGAGGCGAAGGCGTGCCCGAACCAGTCGCCAGCGTTGGCCAGGTTGAGCAGGGTGGCGATCGCCAGGCTGGCGACCATCGCACTGATCTCGCTCCAGGCGTTGATCCGCCACCAGAACCAGCGCAGCAGGAAGACCGCGCCGGCTCCGGCGACGAGCTGCAACATGAACTCGAAGAGGGCGATGATGCTGCTGCTGAAGACCGCGATCAGGGCGCCGATGCAGAGGAACATGAAGCTGGCGAAGCGCGCGGTCCAGACGTAGTGACGCTCCGAGGCGCCGGGGCGCAGGAACCGCCGATAGAGGTCGTTGACGAAGTAGGACGAGGCCAGATTGATGTGCGTGTCGATCGTCGACATGAAGGCCGCCAGGATCGAGGCCATCATGAGCCCCAGCAGACCGGGGCCGAGGAAGTGCGCCATCATGCGCGGGTAGGCGGCCTGATGGTCGGCGAGCTGCGGGAAGACGACCATCGAGACCAGCGCCACCATGATCCAGGGCCAGGGGCGCAGGGCGGTGTTGGCCACCGTGAACCAGAGCATCCCTTTGGTGGCGTGGCGCTCGTCGCGCGCCGCAGACATCCGCTGGACGAGCACGCCGCCGCCATCGGAGTACTTCCAGGCCCACCATTGGAAGCAGACCGCCACCAGAAAGCCGCCGATGGCGCCCTGCGTGGCCGCCCCGCTGAAGACGTCGGGCAGGATGTTCATCGCCGGACGGCCGTTCTCGGCGATCAGCGTCGGCAGGATGGAGGAGAAGCCGGTCACGCCGCCGACGTGTCCGAGCGCTTTGATCATCAGCAGGACCGAGCCGAACATCGCCACGGTGAACTGCAGGATGTCGGTCGCCACGACCCCCCAGAGCCCGGCCAGGGAGGCGTAGAGCGTGGCCAGGACCAGACTGGCGGCGATGGTGGTCAGCTTCGGCAGGCCGAGCACCTCCTCGCAGATCGTGGCCATCGCCAGGATCACCCAGCCGAGCACGACGCTGTTGCTGACGAAGGCGAAGAAGGCTCCCTTGAAGAGCCGCAGTCCCTGGCCCGGGGCGCCCGAGTAGCGCAGCTCGCAGACCTCGACGTCGGTCATCACGCGGGCGCGCCGCCAGAGGGCCGCCAGGAAGAAGGTCATCAGGGCGTGGCTGATCGCGAAGTTGAACCAGATCCAGTTGGCCCCGGCCGTGCTCGAGCGCACGTAGGAGGTGACCAGCAGCGGGGTGTCGGCGGCGAAGGTCGTGGCGACCATCGAGGTGCCGACCACCCACCAGGGGAGGCTGCGACCGGAGATGAAGAAGTCGCGGACCGACCGCGATGCGCGGCGCGAGAAGAAGATGCCCGCGCCCAGCATGATCGCGCCGTAGAGGGCGATGATCACCCAGTCCAGTCCGACCAACCTCATTCCGCCTCCTCCTCGTTGCGCATCCTGCGGTCATCCAGGCGCTGCGGCTTCGCGTCGTCCGGCCCGGGATCCAGAGGATCGCATCCCGCCTCGCGCAGCAGGGCCGAGAGCGCGACGAGCGGCAGTCCGATGATCGCCGTCGGATCGTCGCTCCGCAAGTAGTCGAAGAGCGTGATGCCCAGGCCTTCCGACTTGTAGGCTCCGGCGCAGTCGAGCGGTTGCTCGCGTGCGACGTAGGCCTCGGCCTCGCGGCGCGTGAGCGGCCGGATGCGCAGCCGGCCGGCAATCACCCGGCAGCGTTCCCAGGGTGGATCGTGTCGTAGCAGGACGAGCGCGGTCCAGAGGCGGTGCTCCGCGTCGCACAGGCTCAGCAGCTGTGCGACGGCGCGCTCGGCGCTGCCCGGCTTGGTGAGGATCCGTCCGTCGCGCTCGGCCACCTGATCGCTGCCGATCACCAGCGAGTGGGGATGGTGCGGCGCGAGGCTGCGGGCCTTGCCGAGCGCGTTGGCGCGCACGAGCGCCTCCAGGGTGTGCCCGCCTCCGGGTCGCAGCTCCTCGAAATCGGGCACCAGGACTCGAAACGGGAGTCCCAGCCGCTCGAGCAGCGCCCGGCGGTACGGAGAGCTGCTGGCCAGAATCAGCAAAACGGTCCTCGCTCGGCCTTGGACTGCGCGCTGCAAGTGCGAGGGGGCAGCATAGATCGGGCGGCTGCCGGGAGCAAGCCGGGCGCGGTGTGTGCTCCCCGGGCGCCGCGAGTGCCCCGGGGCGTTGCGCATCCCCCCGGGGGGCGTTGCGCATCCCTCCGGGCGCCACATGTCCGCACCCGAGCGCCCCCGGGGCGTCGCCCCAGTGCGCCCCATGGTTCCGGCTCGGCTCGCAGCTCCCCGCACCGCGAGGACGCAGGCCCCCTCTGACCTAGCCAGCCCGGGGCCCAATGTGCTGATTCCGAAAAAAGGTTGAAACCGAAGGCCGGGGAAGGCGAAACTCCTAGGGAATTGTATTTGTCACTGTGACCCTTCACGTGAGGCTACGGCCATGATGGGCATCAAGAGAACCTCGGTTGCGCGAACGCGCACGACGTTCGGCGGCAACCACCGCGGGGTTTCCTGCGGACAGCAGATCCAGCCGTTTGGCGCGAATCAGTACCCGGCGTGTCCGGGGAACGGCTGTGATCGGACCGGTCGACTTATCGTCATTGTCGATCGGACGTCCGCGGGGCGGATGCCGGCAGGCGCGTAGCTCCTACCTTCGCCATCCGGAATCTCCGAACGAATCGAAGCGGGCGATCCAGTGCCCGATGATTCGACTCAGGCGACGACGGCGTGTCTGAGCGGAGCAGGAAGGCCGAGCCAACGGGGCTCATTCCAACAGACGGGAATCAAACGCGACTGCCGGCCTCGGTTCACCAACCAACCAGGCGAGGTTCGGCATGGTACGCGATAGATCATCACAGTCCCTGCTTCTGGAGAGACCGCCCTCCGCACCCGCGGAGGAACCGGGCCGCGCGCCCGACCGGGCCGCCGGACGCCGCCCGGCGGAGGACGGTGCGCGACGCGCCCGGGAGGCGGCCCGCGCCGCGGCGCGCGCCGGCGAGGCGGAAGCCTGGCTGGAGCCCCCGCGCGAGCAGATCGCGATCCCCTGGGATACGGTTCTCGAGCTGCGCGAGTGCTGGTTCGGACGTGCGCAGCGCGCTGGGCTGGCACGCGAAGACGCGGAGGACCTCTTCCAGGACGCGCTGCTGGCGGCCCTGGGGGGTCTCGCGCGGCTGCGCGTGGAGAACGGACGCAGTCCCGAGCAGGCCTTCCTGGCCTGGTTCTGGGGGATCCTGCGTCACAAGATGATCTCCGAGCTGCGTCGCCGGCGTCGCGTCGCCGAACGCCTGAGCGAACGCGAGAGCGAGCTGCGCGGGTCCAACGGCAATGGTCCTCTGACGACTCGCGTGCGCTGCTCGCTGAGCGTCTTCGCGCGCAGCTCTCCACGAGCGGCCCACATCCTGCGACGCAGGTTCCTGGAAGGGCGCGAGCTGCGCGAGCTGGCCGAGGAGCTCGGCGTGAGCGTTCCAACCGCGTGGCGGCGGGTGCAGTCGGCGCTGGAGGAATTCCGGGGTTGCGCGGAGCTGGTTCTCTCGTGAGACACTCCGGATTCCCAGTCGTCGCGCGTGCGCGGGGTGCGCAGCGCGCGGTCCGTAGCATCGCGCCGCCCCGTCGAGGGGCGGCGCCCAACACGCGCCGGAGCGTCGCACGTGCAGATCGGCAAGCGGGTAGATGCCACCGAGGCGCCGCCGCTCTCTCCCTACAT
>WJJG01000196.1 GCA_014729815.1 Candidatus Eiseniibacteriota bacterium | reverse complement strand
CTGCCGCGGTGCCGCCGGCGGGGGAGGACGCCGGATGGGCGCGCGCCGCGCGCAGCGCTCGATCGACGGCCCCCCGCACGCCCTGGCAGAAGCCGAAGGCGGTGGCCAGCCGAATCGTCAGCCCCCCGGCGCGCACCGGCGCATCCGAGAGCAGCGGGGGACGCGGAGCGCCTCTCGATCTCTGGCGCTCTGGCCCTGACGTAGGATCCATCCGCCCTCTCCCGACAAGCGCGTCTCGAACTGCGGCTCGGGTGCAGTATACTGCCCCGGACGCCGCGATCCGAAGGGCGCATCCGACGTCGAGGGAGGAGCCGAGATGCCGCAGGAGCCTGCACCCCCCGCGGGGGCTTTCGTCCCGCCCCCGGGCTTCCGCTCCGGATACGCGGCAATCTGCGGCTACCCGAATGTCGGCAAGTCGACGCTGCTCAACGCACTCCTGAACCAGCGCCTGGCGATCGCCACACCCAAGCCGCAGACCACCCGCCGGCGCACACTGGGCATCCTGACCACCCAGGCGGCGCAGATGATCTTCGTCGACACGCCCGGCATCCTCGATCCGCGCTACGGCTTGCAGGAGAGCATGATGGTGCAGGTTCGCCAGACCATGCGCGAGGCCGACCTGCTGGTCTACGTCACCGACGTTCGCCGCCCGCGCCTGGCGCCCGGCGTGGCGGCCGCGGCGCAGGAGAAGGGTGTGCTGGTTGCGCTGAACAAGGCCGACCTGCTGCGGCGGCCCGAGGAGTGTCTGCCGGCCATCGAGCAGCTGCGCCAGGGGGTGCCGCAGGCGGAGTTCTTCGCCATCTCCGCCCTGCGCGGGCGCGGGCTGGAGCCGCTGCTCGCGGCCATCACGGCGCACCTGCCGCCCGGTCCGCCGTACTATCCCCCCGAGCAGGTCACCGAGCATCCCGAGCGCTTCTTCGTCGGTGAGCTGATTCGCGAGGCGGTCTTCGCGCAGTTCTGGGAGGAGGTTCCCTACGGGACGGAAGTGGCGATCGACGAGTTCCGCGAGAGGGGAGGCGCAGGACAGAAGGACTGGATCGCGGCGACGGTCTTTGTCGAAAACGAATCGCAGAAGGGAATCCTGATCGGCAAGCAGGGCGCCGCGATCAAGCGCCTCGGCGAGGCGGCGCGCGTGGCGATCGAGGAGTTCCTCCTGCGACCCGTCTTTCTCGAGCTTCATGTGCGCGTGCTGCCGAATTGGCGCCGCGATCCGCGCGCCCTGCGCCGGCTGGGCTACTGAGGCGCGGCGCGGTCCTGGGGGCGCGCCGGCGGCTTGACAGGCGGCGCGCTCTGCCCGAACCTTCCGGGAACCTCGGTGTTCTGGGAACCAATCGCCGCGGTGCGCGCGGTGGTGTCGGCCGCGAACGGTGTTGCGCGGCTGCTTTTCGCTGCGCAATGGGGTGGACTCTTGACAACCTTCAAGCGGACGCTGGTGACGAGCGCCCTCCCGTACGCCAACGGGAGGATTCATATCGGCCATTTGGCGGGCGCCTACCTGCCCGCCGACATCTATGTCCGCTACTTGCGCATGCGCGGCCAGGACGTCGTCTTCGTCTGCGGTTCCGACGAGCATGGCGTGCCGATCACCCTGCGTGCCCTGAAAGAAGAGACCACGCCGCGGGCGATCATCGACCGCTTTCACGAGCAGAACGAGGCGGCCTTCCGCGCCGCGGGAATCGAGTTCGATGTCTACGGTCGCACCTCCTGGCCCGAGCATCATGCCCTGACGCAGCGCTTCTTCCTCAGGCTTCTCGAGGGCGGGCATATCGAGAAGCGCAAGACGCAGCAGTACTATTCCGAGAAGATGCAGATGTTCCTGCCCGATCGCTACGTCGAAGGCACCTGTCCGAAGTGCAGCAGCGGCGAGGCGCGCGGTGATCAGTGCGATGCGTGCGGCACGTCGTACGACGTGACCGAGCTGCGCGATCCGCGCTCCGCGGTGCCCGGAGACGGATCGACTCCGATCCTGCGCGAATCGATGCACTGGTTCCTGCGGCTCGATCACTTCCAGGAGGCCCTGCAGGAGAAGCTCGAGGGACGCAGCGACTGGCGGCGCAACACGCTGGGCGGCGCGCAGAGCTGGTTGCGCGAAGGGCTGCGGCCGCGCTGCGTCACGCGCGACACGTCCTGGGGCGTGCCGATTCCGCTCGACGATCCGGACGCCGCCGGCAAGTGCATCTACGTCTGGTTCGATGCGCCCATCGGCTACGTCACCAACACCCAGGCGTGGGCCGAGCGCCAGGGGGACGCGGATCTCTGGAAGCGCTACTGGCAGGACCCCGCCTGCCGCCTGGTGCACTTCATCGGCAAGGACAACATCCCGTTTCACGCGATCATCTTTCCGGCGATGCTCATGGGACAGAGCGACTACATCCTGCCCGACATCGTCGTGGCCAACGAGTACCTCAACTTCCTGCGTGCCGGCGAGGCCGCCGCGGCGAAGTTCTCCAAGAGCCGGGGAACGGTGATCGAGGTCGGGCAGTTCGTCGAAACCTACGGGGCGGACCGGCTGCGCTACTACCTCACGGCGATCGCGCCCGAGACGGCCGATTCGGAGTTCTCGTGGCAGGACTTCCTGCACCGCACCAACGGAGAGATCGCCGACGTCTTCGGCAACTTCGTCCATCGCTCGCTGACCTTCGCCGTGAAGAGCTTCGCCGCGGCGCTGCCATCGGCGGGAGAGCTGCAGGAGACCGATCGCGCGGCCCTGGCTGCGATCCCCGTCGCGCGCGACGAAGTCGCCCGGCTGCTCGAGCGGTTCCAGTTCCGTCAGGCGCAGGCGGCGATGCTCGAGCTGGCGCGGACCGGCAACCGCTACTTCGACGAGCAGCAGCCCTGGGTGACGCGCAAGAGCGATCTGGAGCGCTGCGGGACGACGTTGCACGTGTGCCTGCAGCTCGCCGCCGCACTGGCGCGTCTCGCGGCGCCCTTCCTGCCGGCCAGCGCGGCGCGCCTGGCGGCCATGCTCGGGCTGGAGGCGCACGATGCGCCGGGGAGCTGGGCGCGCATCGGGGAGACGCCCCTGCCGCCCGGCACGCCCCTGACCAAGCCGCAGATCCTCTTCCCCAAGCTCGAGCGCGAAGAGGTTCCGGAGTAGAGCGCGCGTCCGCGCAGCGCACGATTTGGGGGGGGCGCAGATGCGGGACGGCGCGAGAGATCCATTAGAGCGTGGATCAGCAGTCGAGTAGGAGAGAGGCATGAATCCAATTCCGTGCTGGCCGTCCGGCCGGGGAAACCGCCTGCGCCGACTCTGCGCGCTGCTGGTCGTCCTGCCGCTCTTGAGTGGCGGATGCGGGGACGAATCCGGACAGGACGCCGAGACGCAGGTGGCCGGAGCGGATCTGGCCCAGCAGACACGCGGCCGCTCGCCCGACGATACGGCCGAGGAGGTTCTGGAGCGCATCCGCTCCAACAAGCCGCCCCGGGCGCGCTTCGAGGTACTGCCGCCGAAGGGCTATGCGGGGATGTCCCGCTTCCGCTTCGACGGCTCCTTCGCGAGCGACGACTTCAATCTGGCCGGGGAGATGTTCAAGCGCTGGGACTTCGACGGCGACGGCGAGTGGGACACGCCCTTCTCGCGCGCCACGCGGGTCAGCCACGTCTATGCGGAGCCTGGATCGTACCGCCCCCGACTGGAGGTGCGCGACACCGCGGGGGCCACGGATTCGACGCGCGGCTCGACGGTCGAGGTGCTCGAGAGCTGTCCGGCGCCCGACTTCGCCCTGGTGGACGAGAATCCGAACTCCGCGACCTTCGGCGAAATCTACCGGCTGAGCGACTATCGCGGGCGGCGCGTCGTGCTCTGGCTGGCGTCGCCCAGCAGCTGATGTGACCAGTCGCGGCAGTTTGCCGTGATGGACGACTACCAGGAGATCTTCGCGTCGACCGAGGAGTTCTCGGACGTCGCCTGTCTGGTGCTGCTCAAGAAGGACAAGCAACCGCGCCTCGAGAAGATGGTGCGCGACCGCCCGCTGCCCCTGCTGCAGGACACGCCGGAGGTCGACTTCGAGAATGTCTACGGGATGACCAGCAGCCGCCCATGGCGCGTCTTCGATCGCCGGGGCTGCGTGGCGGCCGACTCGCTGGGTCTGCGCCTGAAGGATGCGGGCAGTCCCGAGCCCTTGATGGAGCTGCTGCGAGAGATCGACGAGCGCTAGACGGAAGTGGGGGGACGATGGGTGAGCGACACGCGCGCGCCGCGCTACGCAACGAGCTGAGCTGGAGCAATAGCCGCTACGGCACCTTTCAGGAGTGTCTGCGACGCTACTACTACCACTACTACGGCGCCTGGGGAGGCTGGGCGGCGGACGCCGATCCGCTCACCCGTCGCCTGTACGTGCTCAAGAGCCTCAAGAACCGCTATCTCTGGTGCGGCAGCCTGGTGCACGACGCCGTGGCCGAGCTGCTCGAGCGCGTGCGCGCCGGCGCGCCGCTCCCGCGTCCCGGCGACGCCGCCGAGG
>WJJG01000020.1 GCA_014729815.1 Candidatus Eiseniibacteriota bacterium | reverse complement strand
GTCTCGGCCTCGACGATCGAGGCCAGGGTCAGAACCGCGTGCCAACTCCAGGCCATCTGCTCGGCGCGCGCCAAGCGCCGGGGCGTCCGGCGGCGCAGACCCTCCTCGACGAGCACGCGCAGCGCCTCCCGCGCCCGGGCGTCTTGCGCGAACCGATAGGTTTCCGGAAACAGGTACCCCTCCAGCGCCGCCGGCACCTCGGGCAGTCGCAGCTCGCGATGCAGGCACGCCGCAGCGATGGGCAGCGAATCCCGTGGGATCGAGAGGCGCGCGGCGAGGCGCGCGAAGATCTGTGCGCGACGCCAGCCCTCCGGAATCGTCACCGTCACCAGCAGCCGCCGGCCTTCGACGAGGCGCTGGAGGATCTCTCGCGGTGTCAGCGCCGACGAGAGCTCGTAGGTCCCCTCCTGGATGCGCCGGTCCGCCCCGCGCAGCCGCGCCCAGAGCGCCAGGGGCGCCGACGGGGCGATGAGCTCCGCCTCCTCGAGCGCCCGCTCGATCTGCCGCATCGACTGCCCTGGAGCCACCCGGAAAGCGCGCGGGGACGCATCGTCGTTCAGGGGCCGATGCAAGGGGAGCCAGAAGAAGACGCCCAGGGCGATGCAGAGGGCCAGAAGCAGCGCAGCGCTGCCGCGCCAGCGCCATCGGGGCCAGGACATGGCTACTCGGCCTCCCCGGCGGGGGGCGCGGGCCCGCCCTGGCTGTCGAGGAAGTCCTGCAGGATCAGGCTGGCGGCCACCCGATCGATCGCCTCTTTCGTCCGCCGGCGCCGCGCGGGGCGCCGGCGTGCCCGGCGGCTTGCATCCTGTAGCAGCGACTCGGCCTCCCAGGAGGTGAGCGTCTCTCCCCAGTAGCGGACCGCCACCCCGCTGCCGGCGCGCAAGCGCCGCGCGATCTCTTCGGCCAGTCGTGCCGGGGCGGTCGCGCGGCCGCTGCGCAGTTCCGGATGGCCGATCAGCACCAGGGAGACCTCGTACTCGTCGATGCGCCGGCGCAGGTGCGCGATCAGCGCGCGCAGCTGCAGGGACACGGTCTCCAGCGGCGTGGCCAGGCGGCGCTGCGGATCGCTGATGGCGATCCCGGTTCGCCGGAGGCCGACATCGAGCGCCAGAACGCGTCCGGGTGCGTGATCGGCTCCGCGCGTCAAGACCGAGCTCCGCGCGGCTGCGCGAGCGCCGCCCCTAGGAGGGTGTGGGAACGTACTGCTTGGTGAGATTGACCCAACAGCCCTCTCCCTCCACGATGCGGAAGGAGACCTCGTCCATCAGGTTCTTCATGATGAAGATGCCCCGGCCGCGGGGCGCCAGCAGCGCCTCGGGGGATGTCGGATCCCAGCTGAGCACCTTCTGCACATCGAATCCGGGACCGCGGTCGCGCACCTCGACCTCGATCCGTTCCTCGGTCAGTTCGAAGCGGAAGTCGACCGGCTGGGCCTTCTCGAGCCGGTGGCCGTGCTGGATCGCGTTGGTGCCCGCCTCCACGACCGAGATCGCCAGCGCGTTGGCATCCGCTTCGGTCAATCCCAGCTGCAGGGCGATCTCCTCGCAAACCTTATCGATGATGCCGAGCCATTCCAGACAGCTCGGGATCGTGACACGCAAGACGCTGGGTTTGCACTCTTCAGCCATCAACCACCCTTGGCAGGCGCAACAAAAAATGGCGCCGGGCCGCCGCCGGGACGCTGCGGCTAGCTCGCGGCGAAGCTCTTGAGGGCCTCCTCCTCGCTGTCGAATGTCTCGAAGACACTCTGCAGCTGAGTGACCATGAACAACTGTGTGATGCGGTTGTTGACCCGGCAGAGCTTTAGCTGCCCACCTGCGTTGGTGACGGTCACATGGCTGGCGATCAGGATGCCCAGGCCCGTCGAGTTGACCCAGGAGACGCCGCCGATGTCCATCAGGATCTTGTCGGTCCCCTTCTCGAGGGTCTCCTTGATGATGTCGCGGAGTGCGTCCGCATCGGGTCCGCCCATCAGCTTGCCGCTCAGCGAAACCACGGCGACATCACCGACCATTCGCGTCGAAGTGTTCATCAGCCCCTCCTGAATCGGCCACCTCGAGAAGGATGCGCTCCATGTCGGCTGGCACCGGCGCCTCGAAGACCAAGGGCGCCCCGTCCGCCGGATGGCGGAAGCTCAAACGATACGCGTGTAGCGCCTGCCGCCCGAGCTGCCGCACCCAGGTCTCCGCCCGCCTCCGCGCCGCCGGCGCCATCTGCGCCGCCGGCTGCACGCCACCATAGAGCGGATCCGCGAAGACCGGGTGCCCCCAGTCCGACAGATGCACGCGCACCTGATGCGTGCGACCCGTGCGCAATAGTAGGCGAAGCAGAGTCAGAGAGTCAAACCGCCATAGAACCCGCCAGATGGTTCGCGCCGGGCGCCCCCCCCGGGCGCGGACCGCCATCCGCTGCCGCGCCCGAGGATCCCGGCCGATCGGCCGATCGATGATCCCCGCCGTTCCGCCGATGGTGCCCCAGACCAGCGCCACGTAGGCCCGTCCCGCGCGGCGGGCCGCGATCTGCTCGCGCAGGCTGTAGTACGCCCGGCTGCTGCGCGCCACCACCATCAAGCCGCTGGTGTCCCGATCGAGCCGGTGCACGATGCCCGGGCGCAGGGGGCCCCCCGGAGCGCGCCAGGCGGGCCACCGGTGCAAGAGCGCATGGACCAGCGTTCCGCTCCAATGTCCGGGGGCGGGATGGACCACGAGACCCGCCGGCTTGTGGAGCACGAGCAGATCGTCGTCCTCGAAGAGCACGGGCAGATCGATCGGTTCGGGAACCAGCTCGGGCGCGCGCCAGCCGGCATCCGTCGGCCAGGTGATGCGCTGTCCCGCCACCAGCGGCGTGCTCGGTTTGCAGGGCGTCCCGTCGATGCGGATGCGCCCGGCGCGGATCAGCGCCTGGATGCGACTGCGTGAAAGATCCGTCAGGAGCTCGGCGAGGAAGCGATCGATGCGCTGGCCCTCGGATTCCTCATCGACCCTCAGGCTGTGCATCACCCGCGCCCCCTTCGGCAGGATCGGACGACTCGCTCGAGCGGCCCAGCATCAGCACTGAAAAGACGAGATAGACGACGCCGATCGTCACGCCCGCGTCGGCGATGTTGAAGGTCGGCCAGCGCTGGCTGCCCACGCCGACGTCGATGAAGTCGATCACTTCACTGAGCCAGATGCGATCGATCAAATTGCCGACTGCGCCGCCGAAGACCATGCCGAAGGCCACCCGGCTGCCGCGGAACGCGTAGCGTTTGCTCAGGATCAGGTAGATGATCACGGCGATCGAGACCAAGGAGATCCCGATGAAGAGGAAGCGGCTCCCCTGAAAGAAGCCGAACGCCGCGCCCGCATTGTGCACGTAGCGGAAACGCAGCAGGTCTCCGATCACCGGTACGACGACCCCCGGCTCGAGGGAGACGCGCGCCATATGCTTGGTGACCTGATCGCCCAACAGCACCACGGCCGCACTGAGGAGAAAACGCTTCACGGCTGCCCCGCTGTCGCGGCCGCGGCGGCGCGCGGCCGCACCTCGAGCGGTCCTAGGCCGCCCCGCCCAGATCGCCCAGGACCCGTTCGATGATCCGATTCAGATGCGGCTGCGCGGTGGCGGCATGACGCAGAATGCGCTGGATGTCGGCGGCCTGCAGCGCGTCCGGGAGGCACATGTCGGTCACCACGCAAAGGGCCAGCACGCGCAGCCCGGCATGCACCGCAACCAGGTCCTCTGGAACCAGCGACATCCCGACCACATCGGCGCCGATCATGCGCAGGAACCGATACTCGGCCCGTGTTTCGAGATTGGGGCCCGGCACCGCCGCGAAGACGCCGCGGTGCAGCGTGACGCCTTCGCGCAAGGCCGCGCCGACCGCCCGCTCGATCAGCGCGCGATCGTAGGGCTCGCTCATGTCCGGGAATCGAGGACCGAGCGCATCGTCGTTGGGCCCGATCAGCGGATTGTCTCCCATCAGGTTGATGTGATCGACGATCGCCACGATGTCGCCCTCGCGATACAGCGGATGCAGTCCCCCCACCGCACTGGTGATGACGAGTGTCTCGACCCCCAGTGCCTTCATCACGCGTACCGGGAAGGTGACCTCGCGCAGGCTGTAGCCCTCGTAGGCGTGCACCCGCCCCTTCATGACCACCACCGATTGCCCGGCGAAGCCCCCCGCGAGCAGTTCACCGGAGTGGTGCGCAACGGTCGAGGTCGGGAAATGGGGAATCTCCTCGAAGGCGATCGTCGTCGCATCGCGGACGCGCTCGGCGATCTGATCGAGTCCCGAACCGAGGATCAGTCCCACGCGGGGCGCGGTGATCCCGTGCTGCTGCAGAAACCCGGCCGCCTCGGCGGCCTGCTCCCCGATGCGAACTGGATCGATCAACGCTCATTCTCCTCCTGGCCCTCCTGCTCGGGCCGGAAGAATCCCCGCTGCCGGGCCGCCTCGCGGAAGAAGATGGAGTCTGGCGACTCCTCTTCCTGCGCCGCCTCCCCATCGGGAGGAATCGTCACCGGACGCCGCGCGTAGAGCCCCTCCTCCGAACGCCGCGGCCCGCGCGAGGACCCCGCGTGGGACGCTGCGCCCGCGC
>WJJG01000195.1 GCA_014729815.1 Candidatus Eiseniibacteriota bacterium | reverse complement strand
GCGCTGCGCGGTGCGGAGAGCGGGGCGGAGCCGGTACGCCTGCGCGGGCGCCAGATCGGCGTGCCGCCGGGCTTGCGCGCGATCAACGCCGACCGCTGCTGGTATGAGCTGGGTCTGACCGGTGCCGGGACGCTGATCTGCGGATTCGATACCGGTGTCGATGTCACCCACCCGGCGCTGGAGACCAAGTGGCGCGGTCATGGCGGGGCCCATCCGCCCGAGGAGTGCTGGTACGACTGCATCGCCGACTCGGTCGGCTTGCCGTATGACGACGACGGCCACGGCACGCACACGATGGGCACGATGTGCGGGCTCGACGGAGCGGACGGCGACTCGATCGGCGTGGCCTTCGGCGCCCAGTGGATCGCCACGAACTGCATCGGGCAGCCGGCCTGGTGCGAGGAGTTCGACAACGATGTGATCGCCTGCTTCCAATGGGTCGCCGATCCCGACGGGGACCCGGAGACCGTCGACGATGTGCCCGATGTCTGTCAGAACTCCTGGGGCGGCCGCGAATACCCGCAGGAGAATTCCTGGTACCACCGCTGCGACGATCTCTGGTGGGCCGCGATCGACAACTGCGAGGCCGCCGGTGTGGTCGTGACCTTCAGCGCAGGCAACAACAGCCACCCGATGAGCTGTGGGATCCCGGCCGATCGGATCACCACGCCCTGGAACATCTGCGCTGTGGGCGCGGTCGATGCGACCAACTACGAATTCCCGTACCCGCGCGCGGACTTCTCCAGCCAGGGTCCCTCGGGCTGCGACGAGACTACGATCAAGCCCGAGGTCGCGGCACCCGGCGTGGATGTCGTCAGCTCGATCCCGGGCGACGACTATGCGCCGATGAGCGGCACCTCGATGGCCGGACCGCACGTGGCCGGCGCGGTGGCGCTGCTGCGCGAGATCGATCCCGATCTGGATGTCGAGCGCGCCAAGCAGATCCTGATGGACACGGCCGTCGATCACGGTGATGCGGGCGAGGACAACCAGTTCGGCTGGGGCGTGATCGACGCCTACGCGGCCTGCCTGGCGCTGATGAACGGCTACGGCAACCTCGCCGGCGAGGTCGTCGAGGCCGGCGGCCGACTTCCGATCGCCGGTGCGCAGGTCCGCGTGCCCGAGTTGGGGCGCTGTGCGGTCAGTGATTCGGCGGGCGGCTTCGACCTGCGTCATCTGCCGGCCGGAAGCTGGCAGATCGTGACCGAGCGCTTCGGGTACGATCCGGACAGCGCACTGGTGGTCGTCGAGGATGGGGGGGTGCACTTCGAGACGATCGAGCTCAGCGCTCAGCCGCGCGGCGCGATCGCGGGCGTGGTGTGCGACGCCGGCGGACCGCTCGCGGATGTGCGCATGCAGATCCTGGATGCGCCGGTCGAGACGATTCTCACCGCGGGCGACGGCAGCTTCTCGTTCGTCGACCTGCCCGTCGGATGCTACACGCTGGCGGCGGGACTATTCGGCTGGATGCCCCAGTCGCGGGTCGTCACGGTCACCGAGGGCGAGGAGACGACGGCCGACTTCACCCTGTTGATCGGTGCGAGCGACGACTTCGAGATCGATCAGGGCTGGACCGCGGGCGCCCCGGAGGACGACGCCACCGAGGGCATCTGGCAGCGAGGCGATCCGAATCCGACTTACTGGGGAGAGGAGGAAGTGCAGCCCGGCGACGATCACACGGCCGACGGACTACTTTGCTACGTGACGCACAATCAGCCCGAGGATGCGCCCCGCTTTTTCGGTGACGTCGACGGCGGGCAGACCACGCTCCTCTCACCGATCTTCGACGCCACCGCCGCGGTGGGCCCCGCGCTGACCTACTGGCGCTGGCAGCACTCGCTCTCCGGCTATCCGCAGGACCTCGAGCTGCGCTGCGATGTCTCCAACGACGGTGGGGAGAACTGGGTCAACGTCGAGACCTTCAGCGCCGGCGGTGGAGGCTGGGAAGAGGTCGTCATCCCGCTCAGTGGTCCCGGGCTCACGCCCACCGAGCAGATGCGCATCCGCTTCATCGCCGAGGACGACGCCATGGGCGCGGGCATTCTGGAGGCGGTGGTCGATGACATCCTGATCACCGGCTACGCCTCCAGTGCCGAGTCGCTCCAGCCGCTGGCGCGGCTGCAGCTCTCGATGCCGCGTCCCAATCCGCTGGGCAGCGGGGCGCTCGTCCAGTGTGCGCTGCCGTATGCGCAGTCGATCGACTTGGGCATCTTTGATACCGCCGGGCGCCTCGTGCGGCGCCTGGCCACGGGTGCACAGACGGCCGGGGTGCATCGCGTGAGTTGGGACGCCCGCGGCGAGGACGGCCGAATGGTGGCCTCGGGCGTCTACTTCTTGCGCCTCTCGACCGCGCATCGGGAGCTGAGTCGCAAGTTCGTGATCGCTCGCTGATAGGGCGCGACCCTAGCGAGCCTCCTCCGGGGCACCTCGGGGGAGGCTGGGCGTGGTTTCCGAGTGCGGCGAATTGCCGCGTGCCCGGAATGCCGACGGGTACGGCCGTCCCCACCGAGGCGGACACGCAGAAGGGGGCGCCCGTCATCGGGCACCCCCCCTAAGCGTTGTGATCACTCGCTCGATCGAGGCCGTCTACTCGCGCGCCTGGGGCGTTTCCCCTTCGGCGGCCTCCTGGCGCCTCTCGATCTCGCGCATGCGGCGCTCGCGAGACTCGCGCGCCTTGTTGCGCCGCCAATCGTTGGCTTCCTCGACGATGCGATCGACCTCGGCCTTGACCTCCGGATCCTCCGGGTACCCCGGGGCGAGCGTCAGGTTGAGTCCGCCGAAGTCAACGATCTCGTTGTGCGGCGAGACGATCAGCCGCGTGATCCCCATGTGCTGGCCGCGCGTTCCGGAGCGGTTGAGAATCGTGCCGCCGACCAGCCGGGGCCCCTCGTCCTTGCGCGTCACGTGGCCGCCGACGAGGACATCCACGTCGGTCAGTACGCTGGCGTACTGCTCCATCGCGCGCGGATCGAGATGCGCGAGCAGCACGACGATGTCTGCCTTCTGGCGCAGCTCGGCGGCGACCTGGGTCGTAATCTCCATCGGGGCCAGCAGACGGAGCTGCCCGTCGGCCTTCTCGAGCATGGCACGCGTGAGCTGACCCTCACCGATCACACTGAGGAAGCCCACGCGGATGCCGTTGATCTCGACGACCCGGGACGTCTCACCCACGGGAATCCACTCGCCGTCACGGATCTGCTCGACATTGGTGCAGACGACCGGCAGCGGATACTCCTCCATCAGCGTGCGCGTCAGGTCCCACTGAGAAAGCTCCAGCTCTCCCAGTGTGACCGCGTGATACCCGCGCTCATGCATGTCCCGCCAGGCCGCGACGCTTTCGGGCTCGTAGCGCTGGCGATCGCGCTTGAAGAAGTCTCCGCCGTCGACCAGAACGTAGGGCACTTCCTGGAAGGCGAGGCTATCGACGAAGGCGGCCCGCCGGGCCAGCCCACCCTTGCGGCCGTGTCACCCGCAGGGCTGGATCTCGCCTTGGAAGGAACTCTGCGAGATGATGCGCACCTCGGCGTTGGTCGGACGGAGGTTGGTGCTCTTCGATCCGAAGGAACAGCCTGCCAGGATCAGCGCCGCCGCAGCGGCCAAGCCCCAGAAAGCCAAATGACGCCTGTTCATGACTCCTCCTGGATAATGGTCACAACCGCATTAAAAGCTATCGTCCGCAGTGGTTCCCGGGCAATCCCTTTTCCGCGCGGTCCAGCACCTACCTCAGCGTCCGGATCACAATTCGCGCAGATCATAGGCTCGCTTGCCCAGACCGATCTCCTCGCCGTGGCGGATCTGCGCCTCCGGGTCGGTCTCGGGCCACACGCGCCGGAAAACATCCTCGCCGGCCGCCTCGCGCACCAGATCGAGGCTGGCCTGATCGAGGGCGACCGGATCCCGTGAGGCAGCCACGCCGACATCGGGGGCGATCCGCTCGGGCGGTTCTCCGAGGCAGTCACAATGCTTCGTAACCGACTGCAGGAGGTTTAGATAGAGAGCCCGCCCGCCCATCGCCTCGCGCACCGCATCGGCGTATTCGGCCATCTTCTGTTGCACGCGAAGCGAATCGCGCGACCAGTCGATCCGGATCGCCCCCGTGGGGCAGACCGCCAGGCAGTCGGCGCATCCGGTGCAGCGCTTCGCGTCGATCACCGCGGATTGGGGGGCCTCGGTGATCGCATCGGCGGCGCAGGCCTCGAGACAGCGCAGGCAGAGGATGCAGCTCTCCTCGTCCACCGTCGGGCTGACCGCCGAATGCATGTCCAGCTTGCCGGCACGGTTGGCCAGACCCATGCCGAGGTTCTTGATCGCCCCGCCGAAGCCGGTGAGCAGATGACCGGTCAGGTGGGCGATGCCGACCAACGAATGCATATCGCGCACCGCCGGCGAGAGATGGGCGACGGGGACCAGCCCGCTCGACCGCACCAGCGCGAAGCCCTCTCGGCCGGTCAGGCCATCCCCCAGAATGATCGGCGCGCCGATCGCATCGAAGTCGAACCCATGTTCGCGAGCCACGGTGAGATGGTCGACCGAGTTCTTGCGCCGCCCGTTGTAGAGGGTGTTCGTTTCCGTCAGGAAGGGCCGTGCGCCGCGCTGGCGCAACAGATCGACGATCTCGCGCACGAGGCGCGGTGGGGGGTAGGTCTGGTTTCCGGCCTCTCCGAAGGTCAGCTTCACGCCGGTCAGATCGTCGGCCTCGACCAACTCGAGCAGGTCCGTCTCGCTCAGCAGTCGTGCCGCGCCGCCGGCGGCCGCTTCGAGGTCCTTCCAGTCGGTGTGCCGGAACAGGTAGACTGTGGATGACATCGATGTGTGGCCCTCCCTCCGGATGCCGATGGTTCTGGCAAGCAGGCAACAGGGGAGCGCTACCTTAGTCCATCTCGGGTGTAGCCCGCAACGGGAGAGCGATGCAGGCAGGAAAGGGCGCCGTGCCGAGTAGCCGAGACCCGCTTCCCGATCGCCGTCGCGCGCCAAGGGCCTGGTGCCGCTGGATCCTTTGCGTCGGAGCTCTGGCCCTCTGCGCGTTCGCCGGCGCAGACGGTCCGGGAGCCGTGCAGGGGAGCGGCCCGGGAACTGCGCAGGAGAGCCGCCTGGCAGCCGCGCAGGGGAATGGCCCGGGAACCGCGCGGGCGAGCAGTCCGGCAACCGCGCTGCGGTACGGCCCGCGAGGCGTGCCGGAGGCCCACCTCGGAAGCCCTCCACGGGAGTTCCCCCATCAATGCCGCTTCTGGGGATTGGTGGGCCGCGGCTATCCCGACTCGCTGGTCAGCGAGCATCTCCGCAGCGGAGAGGTGGCCAGCCTGCGCGCGCTGGCCGATGAGAACCCGGATGGCTGGGGCGTGGGATTCTTCGCCGAGCCGGCGATCGCGCTTCCGGCGCTGCGACCGATCGTGCGCCGCGGCGGTCCGGCGGCGAATGATCCCGGCGAAGCGGACTTCGAACGCACGATCGCGGAGCTCCTGGCCAGCCGTCCGGCCTGCGCGATGGCGCACGTTCGCAACGGCAGCTCGGGGCACCTCGGGATCCCCGATCCGCATCCCTTCCTGATGCGCGTCAACGGACGCGAGCTGCTCTTCGCCCACAATGGCGGTCTCTCCGAGGCGGCCTTGATCGCGGAGCTGGAGAAGTACATCGAGACGCACCCGCTCGACTATGTCGAAGGCATCGGAGCGACCGGACCGATCGACTCGGAGCTCTACTTCTTCTTCTTGCAGCGTTTCATCGAGACGCACCCCGAGCTCAGCCTCGCCGACGCGCTGCCCGCCGCCCTTGCCGAGCTGCTCGATCGCGACGAGATCGTCGGCAGTCGCCCGCATCTGAACTTCCTGCTCACCGACGGCGATACCCTCTTCGCTCTGCACTACTACGAAGGCGCCGACAACCCGGTGCGCTACTGGCCGGCGGGGCAGAGCGCTTCACCTTACTGGGCGGTGGCCTCCGAGCCTTTGGGCAGCAGCGACGAGTGGGGCACGGTTCCCGCGCGCGCGATGGCGACCTTCGTGCCGGGTGCGCCGCCGGCCTTCGTCGCGATCCCCGATCCCGCCGCGCCGCGGACACGCACCCAGGGAGGGGCGCCTCCGCCCCGCCCACGCCCGGCGGCGACGCCCACCGCCCGGGCGGGCCGCGGACGCGCAGCAGTCGTGCCGGCCGCGACGGGGGCGGAGCCGCCGCACAACTGCCGCTTCTGGGCGCTGGTGGGCGAGGGATACCCGGCGACGCTGATCGAATCGCACCTCGCAGGCGGCGCCTACCAGAACCTGCGCGATCTGGGCGGCCGCAACCCGGACGGCTGGGCGTTGGGCTACGAGATGCACGAACTGGCCGCGCTCGATCTGGTCCTGCCGGTACTACGGCGGGGCGGACCTGCGGCCCCACTCGACGACGACTTCTCCCGGGCCGTGGCCGAGATGCGTGAAGTTGCGCCTCGGACCGCGGTGGGGCACGTGCGCGCCGCAACGACCGGGCACATCGGGATCCCCGACCCGCATCCGTTCCGCCACGCGGGGATCCTCTTCGCCCACAACGGCACATTGGCGGCGAACGTGCTCGAGGAGCGCCTCGGCGACTATCTCGACGGCCACGCGCTCGACTACGGCTACGGGCTCCCCTCCACCGGACCGGTCGACTCCGAGCTCTACCTGCTCTACCTGCTCTCGCTCATCGAGCAGGCGCGCGACGCGCACCCCGATTCGGCGATGGTCTTCGCGGATGCACTGCATGGGGCGGTGCAGACAGTGGCCGCGGATCTGGAGATCACGGGGGCGCGTGCGAAGATGAACTTCGTGCTCACCCGCGGCGACACGCTCTACGCGCTGCACTACTACGATCCCGGCTCTTTCAACCCGGTGCGCTACTACCCGGCGCTGGATGGCCGGCAGGAGATCGCATCCCCCTTCTGGGTAGCAGCCTCCGAACAGCTCGGCGACACGCCCGCCGGCTGGGGGGAGCTTCCGGCGCGCACCCTGGCCATCTTCGTTCCCGGCGAACGTCCACGCCTGCTGCCCGTGGGGGGGTCCGGGCTGTCGTTCGCGGCGCTGGAGATCGTGGGTACCGTGGATGCCGACGAGGACGGCTGGCTATCGCGCTTCGACGTGCGCTGCGATCCGGAGGTGGCCGGCGACAGCGCCCGGGTCGGGGCCGAGGTCTGGGTGCGCGAGACGGATGGGGAATGGTGGAGCCACCTGGCGTCCGCCGCGCCGCGCTGGATCCGGCCGCTCGTGAGCGACACCCTGCGGATCGACTGCGTCGTAGACAGCCTGGATGCCGGTCTGCCGGCCAGCGAACTCGATCTGAAGGTGATCCTCCGCGCGGGCGGCGATAGCACCGTGGCCACGCCGGGGAGCCATCCGATCCTGGCCGCCGTGGCGCTCGAGAGCAGCCTCGCTGACCAGACGTCCGATCTCCCGCGCGAGTTGACCTACGAGGCGATCGCCCGCCGGAGCGAGCTGGATGACGACGGCGACGGATACGTGTCGCGCTTCGATCTGCAGGTGGAGGTGGGTCTCTCGATTCCGGGGGATTCGGCCCGCGCCCGCCTGCGCGTGATCGCCGCCCATGGCAGCTCCTACTTCGAGATCGCACGCAGCGGCGAGCGGTGGGTCGTGGGCGGGCTGGCCAACGCATTCCGCCTGCCGATCGTGATCACGCCCGAAGACGAGCCCGCCGCGCAGTGGGAGTTCGCACTCGAGCTGCAGGATCTCGAGACGCAGGAGCCGCCCGTGCGCGCCTGGGCGCGCGACTACCCGGCCCTAGCCGATGTGCCGGTGGAGGGCCCCCTACAGGACACCGCCGGCTGGGCGGGCGTGGTGCGTCCCAATCCGGCCGGCGTGGGAGAGGTGCCGAGCATGACGATTCCGATCCTGGTACCTCCGGAGGGGGCGCGAGTATCGGCCGAGCTGTTCGATCTCTGCGGCCGGCGGATCTGGACGTGGAATCCGGGCGTCCTGGAGGGCGGGCGAGGGGAGATGGCCTGGGGGCTGTGCGATCAAACCGGGCGGCGCGTATCCGCGGGGGTCTACTTCGCTACGGTGCGTGTGGCCGAACGCATCTGGCAGCGGAGATTCGTGGTTCTCCGGTAGACGCGCCGATCGCCGCGCTTCGCTTCGGCGCGCCCATCGCTGCCTGCCCCCAAAGCCGTCTGCGCGACGAGCCGTCACCGCGCGGGGCGATGACGGCTCGTCTGACCGATTCCGGATCCGGGGCGGAGCGCGCGCCGCGCGCCGCACTCGCGTGGTCGATCCGCTAGGCGGCCCTAGGTGGCTTGACCATGGCGATCAGCGCCGTGGCCACCAGGCAGAGCACTCCGCAGATCGTGAAGGCCAGCGGGAAGTTGCCGATGTCTCCCAGCTCGCCGCCCAGCTTCGGGCCGAAGATGCCCCCGATTCCGTATGCCAAGAAGACCCAGCCGTAGTTTTGGCCGACGAACTTCGCTCCGAAGGTGCCCGCGGTCACGACGGGGAAGAGAGCGAAATTGCCGCCGAAGTTGAACCCGATCAGCGCCGCGCCCAGGTAGAGCAGCCCGGTCGTGCCGGCCATCCATTGGAAGAGGATCACCAGGACCCCCTGCGTGGCGGTCATGATCATGATCGAGCGCTTGGCGCCGAGCTTGTCACTGAGCGTGCCCCAGGCGATCCGGCCGATGCCGTTGGCCAGCGAGAAGAAGACCGCCATGGCCGTACCAGCGACCGCGCTGGCCGCGGCCGTGCTCATGCCGCCCGCCTCGAGCGCCTGCATCGGGAAGAGCTTCATGAGCCCGATGCTCATCAGACCCGCGCCGGCGCTGAAGGTGAAGGTCAGCAGGATCAGGAAGTAGGATGCGGTCTTGAGCATCTGGCCGCTGGTCATGTCGACCGCCGCCTTCGACTTGCCCGCGCCGCCCGTCGCCTCGGGCGGGGTGTAGCCGCGCGGCAACCAGCCCTCGGCCGGGAAGCGCATCCAGATGCCCCCCAGGACGACCGCCGCCGCGAAGACCACGCCGTAGATCATGAAGGTCGTGTTGAGTCCCATCGAGGCGATCATGTGACCCCAGGCGCCGGCCAGCTTGACCCACAGCATGGCGCCAAATCCGAAGCCGGCCACGGCCAGTCCGGTGATCAGACCCTTCTTGTCCGGGAACCAGCGCATCCCGACGGCGATCGGTACGACATAGCCCAGTCCGATCCCGCTGCCGCCGACGACTCCGATCAGCAGCAGTGTGCTCCAGTAGTTGGTTCCGCCGAAGACGCCGGCCAGGAAATACCCCAATCCGAGCACGATGCCGCCGGCCATGGCCAACGCGCGCGGCCCGATCTTGGGCATCATCCGCCCGGCCAGTACCATCACGATCGCGAAGAAGGCCAGACCGGCGGCGAAGACATCCTGCGTCTGCGACTTCGACCAGCCCGCCTCGGTCAGCGACGGCGTGAAGACCGACCAGGCGTAGATGGCGCCCAGACAGAGCTGGATCAACACCGCCCCGACGACGACCCACCAGCGATTCGGTCCTTGGTCACTCATCGATCACACCTCCCAGCGCTAGGTCTTGGGACTGCAGAGGCAAAGGCTGGGGGAAGGACCCCTAGCGTGATCCTTCCCCCCCAGCGATTCGCGGTCATGGCAGCAAGGCCCGCCGCCTACTTGTCTTTCAGCTCGACCAGCTTGTCGACCACACTCGGGTCGGCCAGCGTTGTCGTATCGCCGATCTCCTTGATGTCGCCCGCGGCGATCTTGCGCAGGATGCGGCGCATGATCTTGCCCGAGCGGGTCTTCGGCAGACCCGGCGCCCAGTGGATCACGTCGGGCGAGGCGATCGGGCCGATCTCGCTGCGCACGTGCTGCACCAGCTCCTTCTTGAGGCTCTCCTCGTACTCCTCGCCGGCGTTCAGCGTGACGTAGGCGTAGATGCCTTCGCCCTTGATCTCGTGCGGGAAGCCGACCACGGCCGCCTCGGCCACCTTGGGGTGCGAGACCAGCGCGCTCTCGACCTCGGCCGTGCCCATGCGGTGCCCCGAGACGTTGATCACGTCGTCCACGCGGCCGGTGATCCAGTAGTAGCCGTCGGCGTCGCGCCGGCAGCCGTCCCCGGTGAAGTAGAGGCCCGGGAAGGCCGAGAAGTAGGTCTCCTTGAAGCGCTTGTGATCGCCGTAGACCGTACGCATCATGCCCGGCCAGGGATGCTTGATCGCCAGGATCCCGCTGGCCTCGCCCTCGAGCTCCTTGCCCTGCTCGTCGAGCACGACCGGCTGGCAGCCGAAGTAGGGCAGCGTGGCGCTGCCCGGCTTGAGCGGCGTGGCGCCCGGCAGCGGCGTGATCAGGATGCCGCCGGTCTCGGTCTGCCACCAGGTATCCACGATCGGGCAGCGGCTGTCGCCGACCACCTCGTAGTACCAGCGCCAGGCCTCCGGATTGATCGGCTCGCCGACGGTACCCAGCAGGCGCAGGCTCTTGCGGCTGCGCTTGGTGACATGCTCGTCGCCCTGCGCCGCGATCGCGCGGATTGCTGTCGGGGCGGTGTAGAAGAGGGTGACCTTGTACTTGTCGACCACGTCCCAGAAGCGGCCGGCGTCCGGATAGGTCGGGATCCCCTCGAACATCACGGACGTCGCGCCGGCGGCCAGCGGGCCGTAGACGATATAGGAGTGACCGGTCACCCAGCCGATATCGGCCGTGCACCAGAAGACGTCGTCCTCGTGGTAGTCAAAGATGTGCTTGAACGTGTGGTAGGTGTAGATCATGTAGCCACCGGTCGTGTGCAGCACGCCCTTCGGCTTACCGGTCGAACCCGAAGTGTAAAGGATGAAGAGCGGATCCTCGGCATCCATCCACTCCACCGGGCAATCGGCCGACGCCTGGGCCATCTCCTCGTGCCACCAGATGTCGCGGCCATCCTTCATCGTGATATCGAAGCCCTCGCCCACGCGCTGGTAGACGACACAGGTCTCGACGGTGGTGCCCTTGCCGGCGGCGATCTCCATCGCCTTGTCGGCGTTGGCCTTCAGCGGGACGGCCTTGGCGCCACGATAGACGCCGTCGGTGGTGATGACCGTGCGGCAGTCGGAGTCCAGGATGCGGTCGGCCAGCGAATCGGAGCTGAAGCCGCCAAAGACGACCGAGTGGACCGCGCCGATGCGCGCACAGGCCAAGACCGAGATGGTCAGCTCCATGACCATCGGCATGTAGATCGAGACCCGATCGCCCTTCTTGACGCCCCGATTCTTGAGAACGTTGGCGAACTTGCAGACCTCTTCGTGCAGCTGGCGATAGGATATCTTGCTCTCTTCGCCCGGCTTGTTGCCTTCCCAGTAGAACGCGATCTGATCACCGCGCTTCTCGAGATGGCGATCGAGGCAGTTGTGGCAGACGTTCGTCTTGCCGCCCTTGAACCACTCGATCTTGATGTCCCGATCGAAGTCCCAGGAGAGAACCTCGTCCCACTTCTTCTCCCAGTGGAACTCGCCGGCGACTTCCGCCCAGAACCCCTCGGGGTCTTTGACGGAGCGCTCGTATAACTCCTGATACTGGTCCAGGGACTTGATCCAAGCCTTCTCGCTCCACTCGGGCTTCGGCTTGAACACCTCGCCCACCTTGACGTCACTCATCGTGCTTTGCCTCCCGCGTCTTCCAGGTTCCCATCCAGACTGCGAACGGAGCAGGCATGCCCACCGCGCGGTCGCCGGAGCATCCGCTTGTGCGAATCCCCCGCGTGAGGCGCATGCATGCACCTCTCGCCGGCGGGATCATCCGGAGCCATCCCGCAAAGGCCTTCCGCACAGACTCGCCGAGGGCGTCCACGGACGGAGCGGATCGGCGACCGGCTCGCTCACGTGGCGGCATCTGCCGACTCACAACGGACATCCATCGGCCCCCCTGAAGGGGGGACCGAAAAATGAAGAGCGCAAGTATATCCGCCGGCCTGCGGGGCGTCAACCGGACATGGCACAACGCTCCGGGCCGTTCGCCTAACCGAGATCTAACGATGCCCAGGGGCACTCGACCGGCGGGGCGGCAGAGCCCGGCGCGGTTCGAGCTCGAGCAGATACCAGCCTCCACCCCCTGTATCGACCTGCCAAGTCCGACGCTCCTCGATGCGCAGGCGGTCTCGCCATTCCCAGAGCCGGACCATGCCCAGGCGTGGCCACGGCACGGGGCCCATTTGGGGGAGGGCCAGAAAGGCCTCCAGCTCACCGGGGAGCCAGAGGATCAGGTAGCGGATGCCCCGCTCGATCAGGCACTCGATCTCGCGCGCGGGCCGGACGCAGTCGCGGAAGTAGTCGGCGGAGCCGATGACGCCGTCGATCGGAACGATCGGACGGTCGGAGAACTGCGCGAAGACACCGGGCCAGAAGGCGGCTACCGGCTCTCCGGAGGGGAGCTCACGCGCGAGGTCCCGCGCCAACGCCACGCGCTGCGACCAGTAGGGTACCGGACGCAGGTCCCGCGCCAGCCAGCCGCCCAACGCCAGCGTGATCGACCCGAGCAGGATCAGCGACAGCGCTGCGGTCCGCATTCGCCGGGTGCGCACGCCCCGCGGCGCGGC
>WJJG01000019.1 GCA_014729815.1 Candidatus Eiseniibacteriota bacterium | reverse complement strand
GGGGCGCGGCGGCCAGGCCCGGGGGGCCCGAAGCCGGGCGCGAGATCCGGGGCGCCGAAGCGGACGTCGGTGCGGAGGCCGGCGCGGCGGCCGAACCGTCGCCGGCCCCGCGTCGCGAGGCGCCGACCCGTCTGCGCGGACGCGTCTGGGTGATCGATCGCGACAACATCGACACCGATATGATCTACCACAACCGCTACCTGGCCATCACCGACCTCCAGGAGATGGGCCAGTACACTTTCGACAATCTTTCCGGCTGGGAGGACTTCGCCAAGCGGGCGCAGCCGGGAGACATCGTCGTCACCGGCAAGAACTTCGGCGCCGGATCCTCGCGCCAGCAGGCCGTCGATTGCTTCCGCAGCCTGGGGATGGCGCTGATCGTCGCCGAGTCGTTCGGCGCGATCTACGAGCGCAATGCGATCAACTCCGGTTTCCCGATCCTGAGCGCCGATCTTCGCGACGCGGGACTCTCGGACGGGGACGAGATCGAGGTCGATCTGGCCAGCGGGGCCATCACCGTGCCGAGCGGGCAGACGGTGCAGGGCCGTCCGTTCTCGGATGTACAACTCGACATCTACCAGCGCGGCGGACTGCTGGTGAAGCGGTAGAAGCGCACGCGCGTGGCACCGGCCGCTCGGCCGCGCGGGCGGTTGTACGGGCTGGCCGCGCTCGCGGACGAAGACAGCGTCGCACCCGAGGCGCGAAAGGGAGCGGAACGATGGGCATGACATTCGCCGAGAAGGTCCTGGCGCGCAAGTCGGGCCAGGAGCGCACGGTTCCCGGGCAGATCGTGATCGTCGAACCCGATCACCTCCTCACCCACGACAACACCGCCGCGATCATCGGCAAGATCACGGCCGAGCTGGAGAAGTACGGGGTGGCGCGGGCGGAGATGCCGGTGATCGTGCTCGATCACGTGATCCCGGCGGCCAACGAGAAGACGGCCACCAACCATCTCAAGACCCGCGAGTTCGCACGCCGGCACGGTCTGCCCAACTTCTACGACGTAGGCACCGGTGTCTGCCATCAGGTCGTCGTGGAACGCGGTCATGCGCGCCCGGGCGCGATCCTGGTCGGCAGCGACTCGCACACCTGCTCCTATGGCGCGGTGGGCGCCTTCTCGACGGGCATCGATCGCACCGAGGCCGCCGTGCTGCTGCTGCGCGGCGAGACCTGGCTGCGGGTGCCCGAGACGATCCGCGTGACGCTGCGCGGCGCGCTGCCCACGGGCGTCACGGCCAAGGACCTGGTGCTGACGATCATCGGCGAGATCGGCGCCGACGGGGCCAACTACCAGGCGGTCGAGTTCCATGGCGAGCTCGAGACTTTGACCATCGAGGATCGCTTCACGATCGCGAACATGGGGGTGGAGATGGGCGCCAAGATCGCCGCATTTCCGCCCGATGCCATCGCGCGCGACCATCTGCGCGGAATCGGCCTCGCCGAGAGCGACTACGAGGGGCTGTGGGCCGACGAGGATGCGACCTACGTGCGTGAGCTGAAGTACGACCTCGGGAAAGTCGAGCCGGTCGTCGCCGCCCCGCACAAGGTGGACAACGTCAAGACCATCAAGGAGCTGGAAGGCACGGAGTTCCAGCAGTTCCTGCTCGGCACCTGCACCAACGGCCGGCTCAGCGATCTGCGCGCGGCGGCCGAGGTCCTGGATGGCAAGCAGATCGCCGCCGGGGTGCGCTTCCTGGTCCTGCCGGCCTCGAAGGCGGTGCTGGAGGCCGCACTCGCCGAGGGCCTGATCGCCAGGCTCTCCTCCGCCGGCGCGATCCTGCTGCCGCCCGGCTGCGGTCCCTGCCTGGGCGCGCACCAGGGTGTGCTCGCGCCGGGTGAGCGGTGCCTGAGCACCGCCAACCGCAACTTCAGGGGACGCATGGGCTGCAAGGAGGCCGAGATCTATCTGGCCAGCCCCGCCACGGTGGCGGCTTCGGCGCTGAGCGGGCGGCTGACCGATCCGCGCGAGGTGCTCTGACGTGCAGCGAGGTCGCGCCCGGAATCCGGGAAGCGTGCCAGGCGCTGGCCGCGTGAGGTGTCCGGACGAGTCTTGCCGGCGCGCCTCGTCGTAGGCGCGGCGGCTGGGAATGGAGGCTCCGCATGAGAGTCTGGAAGTATGGCGACGACATCAACACCGACATGCTCTTTCCGGGCAAGTACACCTATTCGTGCAGCACGCCCGAGGAGATCAAGCCGCACTTGCTCGAGGACCTCGATCCGGACTTCGCCGAGCAGGTGCAGCCCGGCGATGTGATCTTCGCCGGAAAGAACTTCGGATGCGGCAGCTCGCGCGAGCAGCCGGTGGTCGGACTGAAGGCGGTGGGTGTACAAGCGGTCATCGCCAAGAGCTACGCACGCATCTTCTATCGCGCCGCGATCAATCAGGGCCTGTTGCTGATCGAATGTCCCGCGGCGGTGGATGCACACCAGGAGGGGGACGAGGTGCGCATCGATGCCACCAGCGGAGCGATCACCGTCGGCGGGCAGTCGTTCGACTTCCCCAAGCTTCCGCCCGAGATCCTCGCGATCCGTGAGGCGGGGGGGCTGCTGCCGTATACGATCGCGGCGCTCGAGAAGGAGAGATCGTAGCGCGCACATGCCGGTGCGGAACGACGCTCACGCATAGCCAAGGAGAATCGCAGTGAGACTCTACGAGAACGAAGCCAAGCGGGTCTTCGGCCGGATGGGCCTGACCATCCCGAAGCAGTACGGGGTGATCAGCAGCCCGGCCGATCTGGACGGCCTGGAGCTGCAGTTTCCGGTGATGCTCAAGTCGATGGTCATGGTCGGCGGGCGCGGCAAGGCCGGGGGCATCAAGAAGGCCAAGGATCTCGCCGAGGCGAAGGCGCTGGCCGAGGAGATGTTCGGTCTGGTGATCAAGGGCTACCCGGTCGAGACGCTGCTGGTCGAGGAAGTCGCGCCCGAGGCAGGCGCCTGCTACGTGGGCGTGACCACCAACCCGGCGAACTTCAACCTGATCATGATGGTCAGCGCCTCGGGCGGGGTCGATATCGAGCAGGTGGCCCTCGAGAAGCCCGAAGCGATCCTCAAGCGTGAGATCGCGGGCAACCAGCGCGAGCTGCCGGGCGAGGCGCGTGACGCCTTTGCCGACTTCCTGGCCGAAGGACTCGACGAAAGGGCGGGTCGCGCGGCGCTGGGCGATGCGATCGCGAAACTCTACGCCACCTATCAGGCCTACGACTGCAAGGTCGCCGAGATCAATCCGCTGCTGGTGACCCCCGAGGGCGCCGCGATCGCTGCCGACGCCAAGGTCGTGATCGACGACAACGCCCTCTACCGCCAGGGCCGCCTTTTCGAGATGCTGGGGATCACCGAGGCGCGCCACGACGTCTCCGAGCTGACCCCCGACGAGCGCCGCGCGACCGAGGCCGGCTTCAAGTACGTCGATCTGCTGCCGCCCGATGCGGAGAAGGATCCCGAGAAGCTGTATGTGGGCCTGGTCCCCGGCGGCGCCGGCTACGGCATCTTCTCGATCGACGAGACGGCCAACGTCGGCGACCGCTTCTTCGATGGCAAGGTCGTCCCGGTCAACTTCATGGATTCCGGCGGCGGGCCCACGCTGGCACGCGTGGCCGAGATGTTCCATCTGCTGATGGACAAGCCGCTGGTCGATCTGATCGTCACCTCCCGCTTCGGCGGCATCTCGAGCTGCGACATCTTCATCCGGGGTCTCATCCAGTGTTTGCGCCAGCGACACGAGAAGGGGATGCGCATGCTCCCGGTGCACGGGCGCATGGTCGGCACCGATCTGCCCAGCGCACGCGAGTACCTGGCCAAGGCCAAGACCGAGACGCCCGAGCCGCTGCGCGATCTGGAGATCGTCGTCGGCAATCAGAAGATCATGGCCGACGTGATCAAGGATGCCGTCAAAGGCGGATTCGAGTTCAAGGCGCGCGCCGGAGCGAGGGCCTAGCGCGGGGATCTCGGTCGCCCTCCGGGGCGACGCGGCGCGGCATCGCGCCGCGGAAGAGGGCTCGGAGGCAGTCCCGCGCTGGCGCCGCAGCGCGCTCGAGAGCGATGGGATGCAACACTCCGGACGCTACGTCCGGTTCGCACGGGAACAGGGGAGCCAAACGATGCAACGGATTCCAGCCGACCAGGGGATGCTTTGCCACCTCATCCAACACGCCCGGCCCGACCTGGTGAGCAAGATCGCCGAGACGCAGCAGGTCGACACGATCGTCGTGGGCCTCGGTCGCCAGGGCACGCGCCACGCGGGTCTGATGCGCGACTACGGCACGACCGTCACCGCCGGGATCGCGCCCGGCCGCGGCGGTCAGCGCATCCACGAGACGATCCCGGTCTACGACAGTGTGGCCGACTGTCTCGAGGAGCATCCGCACGTGGCGGCCGCCTCGATCTGGCGTCACTACTCCAGCGCGCGCGACGCCGCCCTGGAGGTCATCGAGGCCGGCATCCCGCTGGTCATGCTGATCACCGAAGGGATCCCACTGCGTGATGTGCGCGACATCCTGGTCGCCGCCCGAGAGCACAAGACCGTGCTGATCGGCGGCAACACCCCGGGCGTGATCTTCCCGCCCGAAGGGATCAAGATCGGCATGCTACCCGACGTTTTCTATCCGGCCGAACCCAAGCCGGGAAAGTTCGCGCCCGACGGGGTGACGATCGTCTCGCGCAGCGGCGCGATCCTCTATCACATGTCCGATGCGCTCGCCAGCGCCGGGATCGCGCAGAACGCGGTGCTGGGCGTGGGCGGCGACGGGGCGATCGGCTCGACCTTCCGCGATCTCGTGCCGATGGCGATGACCTTCCCCAAGACCGACCTGGTGGTCGTCGCCGGCGAGATCGGCGGCTCACAGGAGGAGCTGCTCGCCGAGGACATCGCCGCCCACCCCGAGAAGTACCCCAAACCGCTCGTGGCGCTGATCTCGGGCGCGCACGCCCCCGCGGGCAAGACGATGGGGCACGCCGGGGCGATCGTCGCGCCGGGGCAAGCCTACGGCACGTTCGCGTCGAAGAGGACCGCGCTGGAGAAGGCCGGCGTGCCGGTGGTCAACAGCCAGTACGACCTGATTTCCGCGGCCCAGGAGAAGCTCGGTGGACGGACCTACTTCGAGGTGCCGCGCTACTACGAGAAGATGAAGCAGACCTGGGAGGCGCCGCCGCCGAAATCGCAGTGGGGCACGCTGGTCACGCGCGTGGCGGCCAACAGCCTGCTGATCTCCGGCTATCCGCTCGAGGAGATCGTCGAGAAGTCGTCGCTGCTCGAGACGGCCCATCTGTTGATCAAACTCGATCTGCCGAAGCCCGAGCTGCTGCCCGAACTCGAGCGCGCCGCACGCGCGGCGGCTCTGGCGCCCGCCCCGCCGGTGACCCGGTTCGAGGGCGAGGATATCTCGGCCGCGCTCGCCAAATCGCTTCTCATGGATGAGGCGCTGTTCAAGGTCTCCCAGGGTGGCAAGGATGGCCCAGTTGGAAAGACGATCTCCGCGCTGGGACGCTTCGCGCGCTATCTGGCGCACCTGATCGGCACCGAGCAGGCGCTCGATGCCGCCGGGTCCGACGAGCCGTTCCGCGGGATCGTCTATCGCGCCGTCACTGGTGAGACGACCTACGACGAGAAGCGCGCGCGCATGATCGAGGCGATGATCGTCGCCTCGGTCGATCATGGCGTGACCCCGCCCTCGGCGCAGTCGGCCCTGATCCCGGCCTCGGCGCGGGCGTCGTACGAGATGGCCGTGGCCGCCGGTGTGGGCGCGATCACCGATGTGCACGGCGGCGCCGGGGCCAAGGCGGCGGCCTTCTTCCGCGCTTGCGTCGAGAAGGCGCGCGCCGAGAAGATGGAGCTGGCCGATGCCACGCACGCGCTGCTCGGCGAGTATATGCGCGCCGGCAAACGGATCGAGGGGCTCGGGCATCGCATCCACACCCAGGACCCGCGCCGCAACGTGCTCTGGCAGCTCGCGGACGAGGCCGGACTGGCCGGCGACTGCGTGGCGATCTCGAAGATCGTCGGCGATCTGTTCGAGAAGGTGCGCGGGATGAGCCTGCCGATCAACGTCGATGGCGTGATCGGGGCGATCGTGGCCGACATGGGTCTACCGGTCGATCTGGCCAAGGCGATCTTCGTCTACGGCCGCGTGGCCGGCCTCTCGGCGCACTACTTCGAGGAGATCGCCAGCCAACCCCAGATGCGGCGCATCAACTTCGGCGAGGCGGTCTACAAGGGCAAGGAGCGGCGTAGCTTCCCGCGGTAGAGGGCAACGGCGCGCGGAAAGTCCCCGCGCCCGGGCGTCGGGCCGTCACACGGAGGTCCCATGGCTCGCGACGCGCAGCCTCGGGCGACGGTGCTCCCCGAGCGCGCGACCCCGTGGGCAGTGGCGCGCGATGCACCACCCCGGCTCGCGTGGGCAGACCCGACGGATCCCGCCGTCCGCGGCATGGTCCGCGAGCGTCGACCAAGGGCAAGCGCCAAGAGATAGCGGGGCGGACGATCCTCTGCGGATCGTCCGCTCTGCTCGCCCTTGGCCCGAGGGGATGCGGCAGGCCTCGGATCACCTCACCAGAACCGCCCGGATCATCTACCGCGGCCCGTGGTGCGGCTGCCAGCCCCCAACGATCGTCCGCGTGCGTCGTACTGGCGTTTCCGAGAAGAAAGAGACACGTGATCAGCAGCGTGGCCGCCTGCGCGGCGCTGATCGGACGAGATTTCCTATTCATGGCTCCGCCCTCATGCACCGTGCCGATTCGATGTCGTCATCACCATCCGAGCCGAGGACGTGCAAACCCGGTACCAATCGGGCGAGGGCGTAGCCGGGGCGCTGTACCCGTTCGTGCTTCACGTGTGCGGGAGGTTGTGACCGGATGAGGGGCGGGCCGCCGGGGAGCTCGGCGCCAGATCCGCGATCCGATAGGCGTCTGCCGCCATCCGACAGACGCCCATGGCGATCCGGCGCTCCCGGGCCGGGCGGGCGCAATCCCTAGCGGAAGCAGATCTCGCCGCCGCCCTTCACCTTGATGGCGCCGTCGTAGATCTTGATCCGCACGTCCCCGAAGGGCGCACGATGGTAGAACTCGGTTTCGAGGGACGGCTCGCCGGCGAACAGGATCTCGTCCGCCGCGCCACCGGTGTTGCGGATCCAGAAGCCGGGTCGCAGGTACTGGAATGAGTGCCCGGCCGCGAACGCGGCGTTCGCCCCGACGGCGTCTCTCTTGAAGTAGCGCACCGGCTTGTCGAAATGCATCCCGGGGTCCGAAGGCAGCGGGTAGTAGCCGGAGAGGTCCCAGATCGAAACATCCGGCCGGATGCCGCGCACGATCTTCTCGTCACTCCCCATTCCCAGCGGCCACGTATCCATGAAGTACCAGGTGTTGTCGCTGCTATCTTCCCAGCCATAGTTCATATGCAGCCATCGTTCGGACAGATCTCCGCCCTGCCAGACTTCGAACCAGCCGTCGAGCACCACGAAGTGGTTCTCGACATAGTATACGGAGACCTGGTTGTCGTTGCACTGCCCCTTGCACAGCTCGTACCACGAGGACGTGTTATAGTCTTCGCGATCTTCGATGCTGCAACCGGAATGGAAGCGGCGGTTCTGGAAGACGTTTTCGAATTGATCGAGGTAGGCGCTCGTGGCGTCACAGCCAAAATCGGAATTCATCGAGTGGGCGAAGGAGTAGCAGGCGGCGGCCACGGCATCGATCTCGTCGGGCGGGGAGTAGATGTCCACGACCGAGGGCATCATCGTCCAGTAGTACCGATCCACGTAGGAGCCGTCGGCCGCGCAGGTCGGCCACGCCCAGAAGCGAGTGGATTGCACGCCGGCGATGCCGGCGCAGCCGACCAGCGCGTTCGTGTTGTAGCCGTAGTAGGGATCTCCGCTCCAGTCGCACCCCAAGTCGGGGCACTGATCGTTGTAGGGCGGCGCCTGATGCCAGTGGCTATCGAGCAGGACATCGCCTTCCTGGTAGTTCATTCCGGGTTCGGTGCGCGTGCGCTCGTAGCGCGTGTGCGCGTTCGGCTGGAACCGGGGGGACAGGAGATAGTCCCACATCTCCCTCGCATGCACGGCATCGCGCGCCTGCCAGTCCGCGGCGCTGACCTCCTCGATCGGTTTGCCGGTGGCGGCCTCGATTTCCGCGATGGTCCGCTCCAGCCGGTCGCGGAGCAGCGCGACCACACCTCCCTCCGCCTCGGGCGCGAGACGCCCGCGCGGGCTGAAGGCCTTGACCGCCGCGATCTCCTTGTGACGGCTGACGACCAGGAATCCGTCGGGCTCCACGTCGAAGATGAAGGCCAGCAGGCGATCCCCGGCGCGGAGCTCCTGCATCCGGCCCAGGGTGCCACTCTGGGCGTCACCCCAACCCCCGAACTTGGCCTGAACGAGCTGCAGGTACGCCCGGGCCACCGCCTCCGCCTCCCCCGGCGTGGCCGGTTCGGCCCAGGCGGAGGGCAAAGCCAGTAGTAATACTAGAAGCAGCAAGCAGTTAGCGGCTCTTGTCATCACAGCGTTTCCTTTCCCGCATGGATCGCCCGGGCAAGCGGCCTTGCCCTTCCCGCAGCCCGGTCCTCGCGTCTCCGGACCGCCTATCCTGAGTGACGATCGAGCCGAGCCAAGCGAACAGGAAAACCCGTGATTACTCCAGCGCCCCCCGCTTCTCCCACATCTCCCGGCCCCGCTGAGCGAAGGACGGTGTCGGGACCGGGGCACTTCCCTCCACGATCCGCTCGAAGCCGGGCATGAACGCTTTCTTCCGATGGTGTTCGCTGCGAATCGCCTCAACCAGCGCATCCCAGTCCGCGGTGCGGTCGGCCGCCAGGTGGCACCGCCTGGCGCGGCCGAAGTGCCGGAGCGCATGCTTGTAGAATCTGCTCTTTTTGCCTTCGAGAATCCGCAGGCCCATGGCCGCGTATAAGTCGGCCGCGACGCCGGGATGGGACTTGGCCAGGTACTTGGCCGCGGGGCCCAGCGTGTAGCGGCTCTGAGAAGTCAGCTCCTTCACGCCCACGTGTTGGAGGCGTGCGGCGAGGCGTCCGGTCTCGCGGACCCCCACCCAGAGATCGATGAGTCTCGAGAGGTCGCTACTGCCGCGATCCTCGGCAGCCGCCATGGCCCGCTCGTGCCATTCCCTACGTTTCCCCTTCGGCACGTGCTCCATGAGGGTCTCGTAGGCATAGATCGAAGGGTGCGTTGCGTACTCCTGCCAGACGAGGTCGAGGACCTCCTGCTTTCGGCCGAGGGCGACCAGCATCTCACGCCGCTGTTTCCTCAGCTCGTAGTCTGCTGAAGTGGCTCCTGATGAGGGCAGTCCGAGGCCGCGCTGGACCCAATGGAGCGCCTCTTCGTACTTCGCCCGTCGACGATAGATCGAGGCGACCGCCAAGCAGTCCCGCGGTTCCGGCCCACTCTCTCCGCAGAGAGCGAGGAATGGCAAGACGTGGCCCTGTTGCACATAGAGCGTTTTGAGGATCCTCGTCCATTCACGCCGAGCGAAGTCTCGTCTCTCCCCGTCCTCCTGGTTCGCCATGGATTGCGTGCTGGGCCGGGCAGCGTTCAGACGGGCACGCGCGCGATCAGCGAACGCTTCCAGACCGGCCGCGTCGAAGGCGGTTACCAACTTCTTCTCGATGCCGTAGCAGAATCCGTACGAGTCGGACTCGATCCGCCCAGCCATCTCTTCGGCGGTTTCTTGGGGCGGATAGCCTGCAAGCTGACGGGCCTCTATCCAAACGCAATAGAGGTCCCCCACGAATTGGCCGAGGTTGCCGCTGGAGTCATCCAGCTCCTTTGTCTTCTCGTAGCATCCTCCGATGAAGAGGGCCAAGAGCTGGACGGCGCGCTCGGCTTCTCCCGCATTCGCCAGAGAGCGAATCGCGGCCGCCGTCTTTTCGAGGCCGGTGACGAATCGTCCGCTCTGTCGCCAGAGAATGGACTTCCCTGGCTGCAGAACTCGCGCGACGGTCTGCTCGTCGACGGTGGTCGGCGAGCGACCGGAGCGGCAATCGGGCATTGCGGTTCTCCTTGCAGGTTCCATCTCTATGAGCCAACCCAAAGCTTCGCCAGCGTCAAGCTGTGATGGGGCCAGCTTCATGAATCGGTTGCCTGTTTGTCAACGCTGCGGTCCGACCCGGCGACAGCCGGTCGGCGAGACGCTATACTCGGTTTTTCGTCCCAAAACGCAGCTCGACCACGAGTCTCGAGGGCAAGTGGAACGCGACGTGCTACGCTGCGGCATGGGGGAAGGGATCGCATGATGCGCAGCGCAACGACCAGTTCCGCCAGGTCCACGCGGATCGAAGGAGAAGAGGCTCGCGCGCCGGAAGACGGCCGGCGGGCCCATCTGTCGGTCACGCCCTCGGGTGGCTTGCTGCTGAAGCTCCGCAGCCCGGGCGAGCCTGCCGGTGATGCCCCGGAAGAGCGGGCCGCGAAGTCGAAGGCGGCTCGCAGCGCCTCCTGCGATGCTTGGTTGCGCCGCGTCCAGCGTGGCTTCGCCTCCTCTCAGGCCGCCGGGCTCTTCGCGCTGGCAGCCACGCAGCCCGACCTGCCGCCATCACGCTCCCTCTCCTTCTGGCGCGGATTCGCTGGACGGTGCCTCGCCGAGCGCTGCCGCACACCGGAGGGGGCCGCCCTCGAGCCCCTCGACCCGCCCACACCCGCCGAACTGGCCACACTGCTGCTATCGGCCCCGCCCATGGAGGGAGCCGAGTACCTGAGCCAGGAGGTCCTGCGGTCGATATGGTCGAACCTGGATGCGTGGATGCGCTCGGCCGCGGCGGCGTACGAGGGAGGCTTCACCGCCTGGCTCAAGCGCCACGCACCGATGTGGCACCAGGTCGGCCGGGTCTGCTTTCATCTGGCCGAGAACCGAGATGATCCGGACTACCCCTTTGCATTCCTGGCAACCTACGCAACGAGGCTCTCCTCGGCGGGACGCCCCCAATACCAACCGCTGAGCCGGGCCCTGCAGGAGAGCGCCCGCAGCAAGGATCGCCGGGGCCTGGTCAAGCTGCTCGCCCCCGTGCAAGCCGCCTCGCAGCGGAACCCATGGGTCAAGGATCTGATCGATTCCGGCGACCTCTTCCACCCCCTCCGCTGGACGCCCGCGGAGGCGTATCGCTTCCTGAAGGCGGCAGCGGACCTCGAAGAGAGCGGGCTGATTCTACGCTGTCCCGACTGGTGGCGCGCACGGCCGCGGGCTCAGGTCAAGATCACGATCGGGGACAAGAAGCGCACCCGTCTGGACAAGGACACCCTACTCGACTTCAGGCTCTCGCTGGCAATCGGCGATCAGGAGATCTCCCCCGCGGAATGGGAGGCCATTGCCGGAGACGAGACAGGACTGGTGCGCGTCGGCGGGCAATGGGTCGAGGTGGATCGCGACAGGCTGGCCGAGGCCCTGGACCACTGGAAGCGCGTGGAGGCGGCGGCAAAGGACGGCGAGATCACGTTTGCGGAAGGGATGCGGCTTCTGGCCGGGGCGCCCCGTGATCTGGCCGAGGTCGCCGGCGACGAAGAAACGGTTCGTCGCTGGTCGACGGTCTCGGCCGGCCAGTGGTTCACGGGCGTGCTGGCACAGCTGCGAGATCCCGCGACGGTTCAGGCGGCACGGCCCGGCCGAACCCTGCGTGGCACCTTGCGCCCTTATCAGGCCGAAGGGCACAAGTGGCTCTGGTTCTTGACGCGTCTGGGCCTGGGGGCATGTCTCGCCGATGACATGGGCCTGGGCAAGACGATCCAGGTGCTGGCGCTGCTGCTGTCGATCAAGGCGTCACGGAGGGCGGATGCCTCGCGGCCCTCGCTTCTCGTCCTTCCGGCTTCTCTCTTGGCCAACTGGAAAGCCGAAATCAACCGCTTCGCGCCGTCCCTGCGCACCCGCTTCGTGCACCCCTCCGAAAGCAAGCGCGAGGAGCTGGCCGACCTGTCTCGAGATCCGGAACGGATGCTCGACGGGATAGATCTCGCACTCACGACCTACGGCATGACGCTTCGCCAGAGATGGCTGTCGGAAATGCGCTGGCACCTGGTCGTGCTCGACGAGGCCCAGGCGATCAAGAACCCCGGCGCGAGGCAGACGAAGGCGATCAAGAAGCTGCAAGCCGACGCGCGAATCGCCCTTACGGGGACTCCCGTCGAGAACCGCCTGGGCGACCTCTGGTCGCTATTCGATTTCCTCTGTCCGGGCCTGCTGGGCACGCCGGCCAAGTTCAAGCGCTTCGTCAAGTCGCTCGAGCGCAACGAGCGCGATCGCTACGCACCGCTCCGCACGCTCGTTCGGCCCTACATCCTCCGCCGGCTGAAGACCGATCGGACGATCATCACCGACCTCCCGGAGAAGACCGAGATGAAGGTGTTCTGCGGCCTGGCTCGGGCGCAGGGTGCGCTCTATGCGCGCCAAGTACGGGAGCTGTCCGTTCGGCTCCAGGAGGTCGAGGGCATCGACCGCCGCGGGCTGATCCTGGCCTACCTGCTCCGCTTCAAGCAGATCTGCAACCATCCCAGCCAGTTCCTCGGAACCGGAACCTACGAGCCCACCGCTAGCGGGAAGCTCGAGCGGCTGCGGGCGCTGTGCGAGGAGATCGCCTCGCGTCAGGAGAAGGCCCTGGTCTTCACCCAGTTCCGTGAGATGACCGATCCCCTGGCGGCCTTCTTGGCGGAGGTCTTCGGCCATCCCGGGATGGTCCTCCACGGGGGCGTGGCGGTCCGCAAGCGCAAGGCGCTTGTCGATGCGTTCCAGCGAGAGGATGGGCCACCGTTCTTCGTGCTCTCGATCAAGGCGGGCGGCACGGGGCTCAATCTCACGTCCGCCACGCATGTGATCCACTTCGATCGCTGGTGGAATCCCGCGGTCGAGACCCAAGCCACCGACCGCGCCTTTCGCATCGGCCAGAAGCGCAATGTGCTGGTGCACAAGTTCATCTGCCGGGGAACCGTGGAAGAGCACATCGACGCGCTGATCGAAGAGAAGACCGCCGTGGCCAACGGCATCCTCTCCGTCGACGGAGCGGCCCGGCTGACGGAACTCTCGAATGACGAGCTTCTCGATGTGGTCTCATTGGACGTGGACCGGGCGTTTGGGTAGAGTCGGGCCATCCGGATGGGGTGACGACGGGAGGAGTTGGGGCTTGTACGGATTCCGATGGAGAGCCTACGTACCCGTGCATCGAAGGCGTCAGCAGGCCGCGCGGCGCATGCGGGCCCTGGCCAAGCGAGGCGTCGAGATTCAGCCCGTATCGATCCGCGGCCGGGCAATCACCCGCACGTTCTGGGGAAACGCCTGGTGCGATCATCTCGAGTCGTTCAGCGACTATGCGAATCGCCTGCCGCGCGGTCGCACGTACGTGCGCAATGGATCGGTCTGCCACCTCGAGATGCGACCGGGAGTCGTCTCGGCCTGGGTGAGCGGATCGACGCTCTATCGGGTCAACATCGGCATCCGGAAACTACCCAAGCGCAAGTGGGCGTCCCTGAAGAGCCGGTGCGGCGGTGAGATCGGATCGCTGCTGGAGCTGCTGGAGGGCCGCTTCTCCGATGCGGTCATGGAGGTGGTCACCGACCGCGAGACCGGGCTCTTTCCGAACCCGCTCGAGATCACGCTGGATTGTGACTGTCCGGACTGGGCGCTCATGTGCAAGCACGTGGCGGCCGTCCTGTACGGCGTGGGGGCGCGGCTGGACGAACGGCCGGAGCTACTCTTCGTCCTACGAGGGGTGAATCATGAGGAGTTGATCACCGAAAGCGTGGGGCACATCGGCCGGCACGCCTCTCGAGATCGGGACGCCGGGGCGGGGTCCGGCGGAGGCCGGCGACTGACGACAGAGCGCATCTCGGATGTGTTCGGCATCGAACTCGAAGCGGGAGAGTCACCGGTCCAGTCCAAGCGCGGAGCCGGAGCCGAGGCGAAGGCCAAGCGAGGTGTCCGACGGAAGGTCGCGCGCGGCCAGTCGTCTAGGACCAGACGGACGGGGACGCGCCGCGAGAAGTCCAAGACGCGCGGGCCGGTCAGGCGAAGCCGATCCTCGGGCCGCCCCACCGGCCGGACAGTCGCAGAACTGCGGCGAAGATTCGCGATGACGAGGGTCGAATTCGCCGCTCTGCTACAGGTCAGCCCGGCGACGGTCGCGCTGTGGGAGCGATCACGCGGCAAACTGCGGATGCGGACCCGCTCGCTAGCGGCATGGCAGGCGGCCGCACGGCTCACACCCGTGGGGGCGAGCCGGAAGGTGAAGAGGCTTGCGAAGACCTGATTGCGACCATCCTCCTCCGCCGAGTCGTCCGTCAGCGCGGCCACTACTACAGTGGAAGCCATCGCAAGCGATCCTCGGAATCCTGGGTCGCCCCATTCCGACTTGGGGCACCCTCCGGCACAGACAGGCCGCCCTTGTGGCTCCATCGGTTCCCGTCGGCGTCCAGCACGACTACCGACTCATGGGCTGAGGCGTTGGCATCCACTCATTTGAAGCCTTGTCTCCACGTGCGGGCTTCGGCGGTGGCCTCGCAGTACATCACGGCGATGTGTCAGACCCCGGAGATCTCGGAACGAGTCGCGATGGAGGCTCCGTGCGGGGGCACCCGATTGAACAGCACTTGCACACGTGGGAACTGAGACCGCTCTCCATATGCCGCCCTTGACAAGACCCAGCCACTCGACGGATCTGTCAAGGTCACATGTTCTGTCAAGCATGCGATCATCTACCGAGCGACAGGCCATGGAGGCGGTTGGCTGATGCCCCGCTCCGAACGGTCTACCGCGCGGTTGCCCCCCGGGCGATTGCCCGTCTCGTCGTTTGCGCGAGGATCGGGGCTAGGGCATGTTATCCTTACCTGACAGCTCGTATCTCGAGGAGCAGGACCGTGCGGCGCAGCCAAGGCGGCAGCCACCCGATCCGGAGCTGCGCCGCGGGGCCCCCACGTGCGGCGCCCGTCGATGCGGCCTTGCTCGTGACCCCCACCCGGGAGGGACCACGAGAATGCAGCCCTCAACCACCAGGACGGCGACGCGCCTCGTTCCGACCCTGGTGGCGGTCTGGCTGCTGGTCTGCCCTTGCCTCTCCGCCGCTGTCGATGTGGGCGTCATCCGGTGGGACGCCTGGGTAGGCGACCTCGCCACGCCCGGTTGGGAGGCCGAGGAGTCTTTGGGACCGTCGGAGTTTCATTGGAAGGCTCCCTTCTACAGCATTCTCGCGAGCGATCATCAGATCCTCGCCAGAGCCACCACCCAGGAGATCATCGACGCTGAGCTCCAGTACGCCTGCGAGGCCGGCATAGACTACTTCGCCTACATCTACTACCCCGACGCCTTGGGGACCGCGCGCGAGCTCCACTTCACGAGCTCCCGCCGCGAGGATGTCGAGTTCGCCATCATCATCGAGCCCGGAAGATGGTCGCAGGACTTCGTCTCGCTGCTGGCGAGCGACTACTTCGCCAAGAGCTACTACAAGACGGTCCGCATCGAGAGGGTCGAGCGCCCCTTGCTCTTCCTCTTCGACTGCGACGCGAGTACGGCCTCGTATGTGTCTTCTCTACGGGCTGCATGCGACGACGCCGGCATCAACCCTCCCTATGTCGTCGCCATGCGTCCCTGTGCGGGCGTCGATTGGGATGCGCGCGGGGACTACGCGATCTTCGGCGCCAACGGCGAGCCCTTCGCCAGCCTGGCCGCCCGGGCGGTCGACACCTGGAACAGCCACCGGGTGGCCGGACACCGGGTGGTTCCGCTGGTTACGTCGGGATGGGACCCGAGGCCCCGAATGGTCACCCGCAATCCGGTCCCCTGGACGTCTCCTCCGACTTCTTCCTATGCGCAGCCCGGCACCGCCGAAGAGATCGCAGACCATCTGCAGGATGGCCTGGACTGGGTCGCTGCCAATCCCGGCTATGCGGAAGCCGACGCCGTGCTCGTCTATGCCTGGAATGAGTTCAGCGAGGGAGGCTGGGTCTGTCCCACCAAGGGCGAAGGCGATGCCAGACTGGAGGCGATCGCAGCGACGCTGGGAACAGGACCGGTCAGCGCTCCGGATGGCGTCACGATTCCGCCCCCGGCCCCGTTGCCGGATCCGGGGCCCGGCGGCTTCTTGGAGAACTCGAGCTTCGAGCTCGGAGATCAGCAGGAGGGTGCTCCGAACTGGAGCGCTCAAACCTGTCGCCTCCAGAAGGTCTGGAAGACGTTCACCTTCGCGGGCGAACAAGCCCTGAAAGCGTGGGATCGGACTGCATGCTGGAGTTCTCCGGTGCAGGACATCTGCGGCGACTTGGAGGCGCAGGGACCGGGGCACTACTACGTCTCCGCGCGTGCCAGATGGCGCACCGGCGCGGACAGCTTGATGATCGTCGTCAAGACCACCGACGATGCCGGCGATCGATGGTTCGTGACGCCGTGGTCGAACGTGACGGAGACATACGCGCCCATCGGCGGGCCCGTGACCATCACGTGGAGCGGGCAGCTAGAGAGCGCGATCCTCTACGTGCAGTCCCAATCGGATGCCGATGGAGAGCTGTTTCTGGACGACTTCTTCTGCGACCGGAGCGACGCCGCGGCCGTTGGTGAGCAAGGAGATCGGGGGGACCAGCCGGCGCAGTTCGCATTCGCGCGGCACTACCCGAATCCCGCGCGAGCTCGGACTACGATCGAGTGTCGCACCCGCATGGAGGGGCGCCTCGACGTAGCGATCTATGACGTCCGCGGGCGACGGGTCAAGACCCTATGGAATGACGCCGCGAAGGCCGGCAACCATCGCATCTGCTGGGACGGCACCGATGCCCGGGGAGCGCTCGTGCCCAACGGACTCTACTTCTACCGCCTGGTCTCGGGCGGGGAGTCGCTCCGGAGGCGGGTGCTGCTGGTTCGTTGAAGGTCCGCCCACTCTCTTCCCTCGGTCCCCTGGAACTCGGTGCGTGAGACGCTGGAGGAGTGGCCGACCCGCCCGGGCCAGCTCAGCGAATGCCGCCGTACGCTGGAGCGTGGGTACGTGCGGGCCCCGTCCCCATACGGGCTCACCAGTCCATCGCCCTCGAACGATCTCGCAAGTTAGCGCGCCGCCTCCTCTAATGAACCTCCTCTCGCGCAGGGCATGGTCTCGGGATACCTCGCCATCCAGCGGATCGCCTCGTCCGAGATTTCACCGAGGAACTCGGTCTTTCTGTAGGCCGTGCGGATGAGCTCGAGGTTGGCTTCGCGGAAGTAGTCCTCCCATGCGTCGCTCGCATCCCCACCCTCCGGCTGGGCGAGATCGAGGACCCGCACCGGTGTCCCGCAGACGTAGTCGAGATTCCGCAGGTCGAGATGCTTGATCGCCGGGTGAGAGAGCGTGCGGAAGTGGATCCGCCGGGCGTCCGGCTCGTAGACGATGCGCCACTGCGTGCCGCCCTGACCTTCCCAGGAGACGTCTTCGAGGATCTCGAAGGCCTGCGCCACCGCATCTTCCGCATCAAGAGCGTCACGATTCCGCAGTGCCCGACCGGCCAGGACGAAGCGCTTCAGGGACCAGCCGCCCTCCTGGAATGCAGCGCCCGTCGAGTCCCGATCCACGCGTTCCCGGAAGGCCCGCGAGCGGTTCCAGGTGTTGTTGGTCAGGACCATCCCGTCCGCGGCCCTCCCCGAATGCACCACCATCTCACCGTCGAGGAATTCGATGCTCGCGCAGGCGCCGGTGCTGTCGCAGACCAAGAAGTGCAGCGGGGACGTGTTCTCCCTCGCGATCCGGACACGTTCGTCGCTGGCGATGACCTGCTCGAGGGTGGCAGCCGTGTCCAGTTGGTACTGGATCCACTGGAGCTCCCCCAGAGCCGCACGGTCATCGGCCTCGGGGTAGCTCGTGCCATTGAGCCACATGTTCTCGACGATCAGCCCGGCCTCGTTCATCCCGCCCATCGGCAACTCGCGACCGTACTGGTTGAAGGTCACGCTTCCGTAGCGCGAGACCCAGCGCGCCGGGTTGCGCTCGACATAGGAGACCTTGACCACGCCGCGCTGGTTGACGACCAGCATGCCGTCGTCGAGATGCCAGTCGAGGTTCCTGCCGAAGATCACTTCGCCGTCCTGCTCGAAGCAGAAGGAGGTGCAGGCCCGGCATGCGTCCCACACACCTATCGAGAACGGAGTCAGAACGCCCAGCATGCTGAGGAGAAGGAGTCTCATCGGTACCTCCTGCACCGGATTGCCCTTCCGGCGGTTGAGCAAGCATGGGGACTGCCTACGGGAGGCGGCAAGCGCGATTCCCCGGAATCTGCCGCCAAAGGGCCGACTGCTTCTCCGGGCGCCGACAACCCGATCGGGACGATTCGCGCGGCTTCCTCCGGACCGGGCTCTAGGGCCTTGCTTCGATCGGACGTCCCTGCCCCCTCTGGGTCGGTCGCATGAGCGCTTCGCGGACTTTCCGCCTCCGTGCCTGAGGGTGTGGCATCTTCCAGCGCGGCGGCCGAACAGCGGGCCAGCAGGCAATCGGTCTTTTCGAGCCGGCTGATCTCCAGCAGGCATCTCCCCCGTCGGCAGTGCGCCACGGCTGTCGGAACGCTGCGCCGCGCGAAGGGCGAGCCGGCGGTATCCCAACGAAACACAACGGCTTACGGGTTCGCGTGAGCCGCCCCGGCCCGGGCCGAGAGTTGTGATCCTCGCACGAGAGGCTTTGACCGCGCGGGTCGGGCTGTGGCAGAATCCGGCGCTTTCGGTCCGGCGCTTTCCGTCCGGCGAGGGGCGTGATTCCGAGCCCCATGCCGGCACGGGCTGGGGAGCGGTTCCGGGCCCTGCTCCGGGACGGACTGCGGCGCCGACCTCCACCCTCCCGGTGCTATCATTCGGCGGGGGCCAGGGCGCCCCAGTCAGGAGACAGACAGGTGTTCCGAGATCTCACCAAGGTCCGCAACATCGGCATCAGCGCCCACATCGACTCGGGCAAGACGACGCTGACCGAGCGGATCCTCTTCTATACCCAGCGGATCCACCGCATGGGCGAGGTGCGCGGCAGAGGCGGCCAGGGCGCCAAGATGGACTCGATGGAGCTCGAGCGCGAGCGCGGCATCACGATCGCCTCGGCCGCGACCCACTGCGTCTGGGACGGCCGCCACATCAACATCATCGACACCCCCGGCCACGTCGACTTCACGATCGAGGTCGAGCGCGCTCTGCGCGTGCTCGATGGCGCCATCCTGATCCTGTGTGCCGTCGGTGGGGTGCAGTCGCAGTCGATCACCGTCGACCGGCAGATGCGACGCTACAACGTTCCGCGCCTGGCGTTCGTCAACAAGTGCGATCGTGTGGGCGCCGATCCCGAGCGGGTCACCCAACAGCTCCGCGAGAAGCTCAAGCTCAACGCCGTCATGCTGCAGATCCCGATCGGGCTGGAGGCCCAGTTCTCCGGCGTGATCGACCTGGTCGCCATGGAGGCGATCTACTTCGAGGGACCCCACGGGGCCGAGGTGCGGCGCGACGAAGTACCCGACGAGCTGCGCGAGGCCGCCGAGCGCAAGCGTGCCGAGCTGATCGATGCGGCCACGATGTTCTCCGACGAGCTGCTCGAGGCGGCTCTCGAAGGCGAACCCACCAAAGAGCAGATCCAGGAAGCGGTCCTCGCGGGCGTGTTGCAGCAGGCGCTCTGCCCGGTCCTGGTCGGCTCAGCGTACAAGAACAAGGGCGTGCAACCGCTGCTCGATGCGATCGTGCGCTACCTGCCCAATCCGCTCGAGGTCAAGAACGAGGCGCTCGACCTGGCACGCGACGAGGCTCGCTTCGTGGTCGAGCCGAAGTCGGATGCGCCGCTGCTGGCCTACGCCTTCAAGCTCGAGGACGGCCCCTACGGACAGCTGACCTACATCCGCATGTACCAGGGGGTGCTGCGCAAGGGAGATACGATCGTCAATAGCCGCACCGGCCGCAAGACGCGCATCGGCCGGCTGGTGCGCATGCACGCCAACGAGATGGAAGAGATCGACGATACGATGGCCGGCGATATCGTGGCCCTCTTCGGCATCGACTGCGCCTCGGGCGACACCTTCACCGATGGTAGCATCCAGGCATCGATGGCCTCGATGTTCGTGCCCGAGCCGGTCGTCAAGCTGCGTCTGAAGGCGGCGGACAACAAGGCCAAGGACAACCTCTCGCGCGCCCTGCAGCGCTTCTCCCGCGAGGATCCAACGTTCCACGCCGCGGTCGACGAAGAGACCGGCGAGACGGTCGTCGCTGGCATGGGCGAGCTGCACCTGGATGTCTACATCGAGCGCATGCGCCGCGAGTATGGCGTGGCGCTGGAGGTCGGCCTGCCGCAGGTCGCCTACCGTGAGGCGGTCACCCAACGCGCAGATTTCGACTACACACACCGCAAGCAGACCGGAGGCGCCGGCCAGTACGGCAAGGTGGTGGGCTACATCAAGCCCTCCGAGTCGGGCGACTTCGAGTTCGAGAACCGGGTGGTGGGCGGACGCATCCCGACCGAGTACATCCCGGCCGTCGAGAAGGGCTTCCGCGCGATGACCGCCAAGGGCGAGCTGGTCGGCTTCCCGATCATCGGCCTGCGCGTGGTGCTCGAGGACGGCAACGCCCACAACGTCGACTCCTCGGAGATGGCCTTCCAGGCCGCAGCGCGGGGGGCCTTTCGGGAGGCCTACGGCAAGGCCGCTCCCAAGGTGCTCGAGCCGATCATGGCGGTCTCGGTCGAGGCGCCGCCGGAGTATCACGGCGATGTGCTCGGCACGCTGATGCAGCGCCGTGGGATCATCATCGGGACGAACGAGGATCAGGGCTTCGTGCAGGTCGAAGCCCACGTGCCGCTGGCCGAGATGTTCGCCTATGCGACCGTCCTGCGTTCGACCACGCAGGGCAAGGCCGGCTTCACAATGGAGTTCGCGCACTACGCGCCGGCGCCCGAGCCGATCGCCGAGGAGCAGATCGCGGCGTATCGGGAGAAGCGCAAGGGATAGACGCGGCTGCTTGGGCGGGCGGTCCGGCTCGGCGCGCGGTCCGGCTCGGCGCGCGGCGGCACCGCGCTGGGAGTGCACCGCTTGACCTGGGCCGCGACGCGCCGTTGGTCACAGCCAGGGAGTTCATGCAGGATGTATCGCAAGGAATGGTTCGAGCGCAGCCCGCTGCGGGTCTTCGAAAGATCGATCCACGGCGGACTCGGCAAGGGCAACCTGGGCGTGGTCATGTCGCGCGCCGGAGTCGGCAAGACCGCCTTCCTGATCGGCGTCGCCCTCGACGATCTGTTGCGCAAGCAGAAGGTTCTACACGTCTCCCTGGAGGACTCCGTCGAACGGCTGCAGGCCTTCTACGAAGCGATCTTCCTCGAGCTGCGCCGCAGCATCCACCTCGACGATCCGATCGCCGCGCACCTCAGTATGGAGCGCAACCGGATGATCCATAGCTACCGCAGCGGCGAGCTGTCGGTGGAGAAGCTGCGCCGGAACCTCGGGTTCCTGAAGGACCATGGGCAGTTCGTGCCGGAGGTCCTGATCCTGGACGGGATCAACTTCCTCAGCACGAGCAACGAGGAGCTGGCCGAGCTGAAACAGCTGGCGAGCGATCACGAGGTCGAGCTCTGGATGTCGGCCCAGACGCACCGCGAGCGGCCGCGTGACGAGCGCCGGATCGCCAAGGAGGTCGTCCGCTTCGAGGACTACATCAGCGTCATGGTGCTCCTGCACCCCGAGCAGGAGGGCTCGGTGACGATCGAGATCCTCAAGGATCACGACAATCCGGACCCCTCAGGGCTCAAGATGGAGCTGGATCCGACCAGCTTGCTGGTGAAGCGGGCCTGAGCCTCTGCGCAGCTACGCGGAATCCGCGCCGAGCGTGTCCGCAGCGCCGAGCTACTTCAGACGAGCACTTCAGACGAGCTACTTCAGAATGGTCACCTTTCGGGCGCTCACCTGATCCACACCCGGTCCCCGGACGCGCAAGATTGCGACGTACTGCCCATTCGGGAGGCCGGCCCCGTCCCACGCCACGGTATGGACACCAGCCTCCTCTTCGGCCCGGTGGACCGTGGCGATGCAACGGCCACTGACATCCAGGACGCGGAGCTCCACCGCCGCCCTCACGGGGATCGCATAGGAGAACGTCGTCCCACTCAGGAGCGGATTCGGCATGGGCGCCGCAAAACGGACCCGTGTCACAGCCGGTGCGGCGGGGTTGGCCTCCGCGTAGTAGTCGATGGGGCAGTCGGCGCAGGCGGTACGCTCCGCATCGTGCCGGGACATGCCCCAGGTGCTCCGCTCGTGATCGGGGGTTGCCCCGAAGTCCACCAGATGAAGCTGCGTCTCACTCAGGAACGCGATCTCAGACTCTCCGTCCAGGTCGATGTCGCCATAGGCCGGCGCCAAACGGATGTGCTCGCCCACGTACTTGGGCCATCCCGGGATGACGGTGCCGAAGTTGTCCCAGGCCCAGCCCTTCCACCCTCGGGATCCGATGATCACGTCCCCCGAGGTCCCATTCACACGCCCTACGATCGGGTCACCGTAGATCAGCCATCCGTCGTTGTTCACCGGATACCCGTAGCCGACCGAACCGTCGTCGAAGAGCAGCGTGACCGTCCAATCCCTGGCCGTCAGGACGATCTCCGGTTCGATCGAGCCCAGGATGCTGGCGATCGCCACGCCGGTGATCTCGGAGGGCAAGGCCGTCACGGGCCAGGCGCCCGGGAACTCGGAGCCGTCATCGTCCAGGAGGTACACCGTGCCGTCTGAGAGGGGCACGACGATTTCGACGTCGTCATCGAGATCGAAGTCGGCCAGAGCAACGCCGCACGAGACGTCTTCGCCGAAGAGGCGACTGATCTCGGCGCCGCTCGTCAGCATTTCGAAGGCGAAGACGCCGTCGGATGCCGCCAGCACGACCTCGGAGACTCCGTCCCCGTCCAGATCGCCGATGGCCGGCTCCGTCGCGATCGCCCGCCCCGGGAAGCCCCGGCCGATCGCCCCCGGGTACCAGTTGCCCTGCCAGTCATAGAAGTCCAACCCATCCCCGGCGGCCACCACCACGGCCCGCAAGAAAGCGCCCCCAAGATTGCCCAAGGCCACGTAGGCGGGGGCATCCTCACCGGTGTCCACCGGCCAGCCGTCCTTCAGCGAGCCGTCGGCGTCGAATGCGTAGACCCGACCGTCTGCGGTTCCCGCCACCACGCTCAGAAACCCACCGCCGGTGAGATCGCCCACGGCGACCGGCGAGTTCGACGTGGGGGAACCCAGAATCACCGGCCAACCCGGCAACGGCGTGCCATCGGCCTGCACGACATGGATGCGACCGATGGTGTCGGTGAAGACGATCTCGAGATCGCCATCCCCGTTGAGGTCGACCAGACAGGGGTCCGAATCGGGCGTGCAGCCGAGGTCGATCGGGAATCCCTCCTCATAGTTCGGGTACCCGGGATCGCCGCGCCACTCCGCGTCGAAGAGATATCGGCTGCTGCTGCCGAGGTAGATGGCCACCCGTTCGTCTCGCGATGGATCGAGCGCAACGCTCGGCTCACTCGCCGGGTAGTGGTCGTCGGACATTGCGATCATCCCGTTCCACTCATCCGGCGATGCGCGGAGGGCCCAGTAGTACCCCCACTCGTACGACTCCGCGCATCCCACGATCCACCGATCGGTCGTCGTCTGGCAGGCGACGTCGGAGATCCGCGCGAACCCGTCCGAGAACAGGGTTTCCACGGAGAAGCTCTCGCCCGAATCGTCCGAGGAGATGGAGCCCAAACCCTCCCAGTAGTTCCCGCCCGCATCTCTCACCTCGCGGGTGTAGACCGCCATCAAGTCGGATGAGATCGCCGCTGCGCTGAATGCGGGCCACATCTCATTGACCCCATTGAGGTGAGAAGTGAGGCTTTCGATGTTCTCCCAACTCCCCAGGCCCCCGTCGCCGTAGTCCGGCACACGTCGATATCGTAGGGCGGCGTCATATTCATGGTCGTACTCGAAAGCCAGGTACCAGAGCACGTGCACGTAGGCGCCGAAGCCGTACTGCACGGTGGGCCATATGTAGCCGCGATCCTCCGGCGCAATCTCGCCGATCACGTACGCGTCTTCGAAACCCGTGCCCATGTTGGTGCTGCGACAGAAGCAGACATCACTCCCCCAGGAATCTCTCACGAAGGCCAGGTATACGTAGTAGCTCTCGAAGCTGCCGGCGTCCGATGTAATCGAGGGGTGGTGCACGCTCTCGGGATCCGTGTACACGATCTGATCCGCACTGAAATCGCCTGCGGGCAGATCCAGCGGCGACCAGGCCACGTGCAGCTCCGTTGCGCGCCCGACTCCCGGGTCGAGGGTGTAGGCCAGAAAGATCCGATCCTCGGCGCCCTCGGCGATATGCAGCGCCGGATCCCCATAGCGATAGCCGGGCGTCTCGTCGGCGAACTCCGCCCACACCTCCCAGATCGTTCCGCCATCGGTCGAACGATGGATCGCGAGCTCGTACCTCTCATCCACCGTTTCGAACCAGGTGACAGTGAAAATGACCCCATTCTCGGTCACCGCAAGATCGCGACTGTAGCCGGTGGGCACTTCCAGAACCAGGACGTCGTCGCCGCCGGCGTCGTCGCGTCGCAGCTCAGGATCTCCGCCCGGCATGGGCCCGGCCCTGGAGATGAGATCGTCGTACGAAGCGCGGGAACCCGACGGGTCGGCCTGATCCGGAGCGTGCACGCGGATGCCCGGCCCGCCCCCGGGCGGGGTGGGCACGGAAACCCGCGCCGCGTCGGCACCCGCGTTCGCAGTGAGGAGGCAGGCGGCGACGCACGCAGCCAGGGCCCAAGCCGGATGCTTCAGATTGGTCGGCTTCGACATGGTTTCATCCTCCCTAGCTGCACACTCCGGCGGCCCAACGTTTCACAGACCGGCCGCCCGGATCTCCTGCCTCGAGACTGCGATCGCGGAGGCCATTTGCCCGTCAACGCCAGCGATGGTGCTACGCTCGGACCCGCCCGAGCGCGCGGCGTGCAGGCCGGTCGGGAACGCATGCATCCTCCGTCGAAGAGATGGCCTCGCGGGCGCGAGACGCTGCTTGCTCGCCACGCTTCTCCGTGCTCGTGGATCTTGAGTGTATGTGTCTCGCGGCCGAGGATCCAGTGCAAGGCGCGCCCGCCGCGACCACATCGCTCGACCGGTGTGGTCGGAATCGTCGCCTGCGGCGTCTCTCGATCCCCGGAAGGCAGGGCGGATCTCAGGGTTGCACGAGCGCGCCCTCGGCGGCCGCGTCCATACGCGCCGCGCAGATCGCGCCCAGCAACGCCCGCCGCGACGCCTCCCGCAGTGTGGGGTGCGGGCCGGTCGCGCCGGCCGCCAGATACTCGTGGTAGGGCAACGCGAAACTCCCGGTCAGCGTGCGGGTTTCGGAGCCGCCGCCATCGCCGGTGGCTTCACCGGAGCCGGTGATCTGGAAGCTGCCGAAGATCTGGGCGTCGGTCCGCAGATCGATCGTCAAGCGGCCCGAGGTGATCTCGCCGATCTCGGGGCCCATCGTGAAGACGTAGCCTTGGGGGGGATCGATCTGCGTCTCGCTGTAGGTGAGGGTGGCATCCGCATCCGAGCTCTGCGAGAGGACCACATCGAAGGTCGCCGGAGCGGCGGCGAACGGGGGAAAGGTCAGACTGAAGACGTAGGAGAGGCCGTCCGCGGTCGCCGTGAGGAGCAGATTCCAAAACTCTTCGCCCGAGTAGTAGGTCGCCTCGCCCTGACCCTCGTTGAGGGTCAGATCGGAGTGCCCGGGCTTGGTCACCGACAGTGTGAAAGTCTCCGAGCCACACTCCTCGTCCGGGCCCGAGACCGCCGTGCCATCGGCGATGAGCACGTACGACCCCGGTTCGATCTCCTCCGGGCAGCCGTCCGAAACGGTGAGTTCGATCGTGCCGTCGAGATCGATAATCGTCGAGGTCACCGTCCCGGAGACATCGTACTGGAAGCCGAGCACGCACTCCCCGCCGAGGTTCTGCTCCTCGGAACAGGAGAAGGAGACATCGTCACCGTTTACGATCACGTCGCAGTCGGTGCCGAGATCGTAGTCGCCGGACTCCCCGCACACATCGTCGACCGTCCATTCGTTCACCAGCGGGGCCCCGCCATCGACCGGCGCAATCACGGTGTGCGTACAATAGTAGCGGTGCTCTCCGGGATCGCACGGCCCGGTGGCGCCGCCATCGCCTCCACCACCGTCGTCGTCGCTGCAGCCGGCGAAGAGAAGACCGGTCGCGAGCGCGCCGAGCAAGAGCGGAAGCAGGATCGTCACCGCGCGGGGCGGCGCGCCGTCCAACCGGCGGGACGGCGGGGGGCCCGAGCCGCGGGGCATCATGGCGCTCGAGTCGCGGGGCACGCCGCGCGGGCGGCGCATGCGGCTGAAGATCGTCTGGAACATGGCTCCCTCCTCCTGGGCGCGGGATCCCCGTCC
>WJJG01000194.1 GCA_014729815.1 Candidatus Eiseniibacteriota bacterium | reverse complement strand
GACCTGCGCCGCCCGCGATCCGCAGCGCCGGGATCGAGGCTCGTCCCCCGCGCGATCCGCTCGCGCGCGGATCCATCGCAGCCACGATATCGGAATCGGCATCAGGCGGCAATCTCCTTGGCAGGGCCGCCCCAGCCGGTGCGGTCATCGATCTATCGGTGCGCAAGAGCCTTAGCCACATCCCGCCAAGCCTCCGAGGGCACCCTCGCCCTTGACTGCACGGCGCGATCTGGGCGATTCTTGCCTCTTCTGTTGCCCATGCGCGTGCGGCCAGGCCGATTCTGCAAGCTTGCGCAGCTCCAGGCGGCCGCGACGCCGGCGGGGCAGCGGATCGCATCCACCACACGTCTCCGTGGGGGAGATCGCCATGCAGCAGCTCAAGCCGCTTCCGCGGGACCTCACTCAAGGGGCCCGCAGCTTTCCCGGCGGGGTACATCCCTCCGAGCACAAGGAGATCACCGAGGCGCTGGCCATCGAACGCCTGGCGCTTCCGTCCCAGATCATCCTGCCGCTCGCCATGCATGCCGGCGCACCGGCCCGCCCCACGGTGGGCAAGAAGGACGAGGTCGCCCGGGCGCAACGGGTCGGCGAGGCCAGCGGGTTCGTCTCGGCGCCGGTGCATTCGCCGGTCTTCGGCACGGTCTCCGATGTCACTGCGGTACCGCATCAGAGCGGCCGCATGGTTCGAGCGATCCTGATCCGGACCGACATCGAGCGCACGCAGGAAGCGATCGAGGCGGAGGCCGAGCAGCGCGTCGACGCCGATCTCGACCTCTCCCCCTACGAACCGCGGAAGATCACCGAAGCCGCCAAAGAAGGCGGCCTGGTGGGACTCGGTGGGGCCGCCTTCCCGACCTACATCAAGCTGACGCGCATCGAGAAGAAGCCGACCGATATCGCCCTGCTCAACGGCAGCGAGTGCGAACCCTATCTGACGGCCGACCATCGCATGATGCTCGAGCAGCCCGGAGCGATCCTTGCCGGCCTGCGCTTGGCGATGAAGGCCACCGGGGCATCGCGCGGTGCGATCGGGATCGAGGACAACAAGCCGGATGCGCTGCGCACCATGCGCCAGGCGCTCTCGGCGGCGGGCGTGCCCGAGCCGATCGACATCGTGGCTCTCAAGACCAAATACCCGCAAGGGGGCGAGCGCAGCCTGATCCCGGCGATCACGGGGCGCGCCGTTCCGGTGGGCGGCTTCCCGCCCGATGCCGGCGTGGCGATCCTCAACGTCGGCACCGCCGCCGCGCTGGCCTACGCCGTGGCGCACGGACGCCCCCTGATCGAGCGCGTCCTGACGCTGACCGGCCCGGGCATCGCGCAGCCGGGCAACCTGCTCGTGCCGATCGGCACGCCGATCCGTCATCTCGTCGAGCAGCGCGGCGGACCCACCGAAGATGCCGCGCGCGTGATCCTCGGCGGGCCGATGATGGGTCCGGCGGCTGCACAGCTCGATCTGCCGGTGATGAAGGGGATGAGCGGGATCACGATCCTCACCGAGGCGCAGACGCGTCCGCGCAAGGAGGTCGCCTGCATCCGCTGCGGGCGTTGCGTCGACGTCTGTCCCAGCGGACTGATGCCCGCCACGCTCGCCCGCCTGGTGATCAAGCGCCGCATCGCCGAGGCGCGCGATCAGCATCTGCTGGCCTGTGTCGAGTGCGGGAGCTGCGCGTACATCTGTCCGAGCCACATCCCGCTCGTGCAATACCTGAGATCCGGCAAGGCGCTGGTCCGCGCTCTGCCCAAGGAGTCCTAGGGGTCGAGGAGGTCTGCCGGCATGGCCAAGCAGGAAGACGGCAAGCTGCGGCTCTTCGCGGTGCGCACTTCACCGCACGTCTCGGGCGCGCTGACCACGCCGCGCGTGATGTACGACGTGCTCATCGCGCTCGTGCCGGCCATCCTGGCCGCGGTCTGGCTGTTCCGCGGGCACGCCGTCGTGCTGTTGGTCTCCACGGTGGCGGGAGCGGTGCTGGCCGAGATGTTCGGCAACCGCCTGCTGCGTCGCGAGCAGTCGATCGGGGATGGCAGCGCGATCCTGACCGGGGTGATCCTGGCGCTCTGCCTGCCGCCGACCTTCCCCTTCTATTTCGCGGCCCTCGGCGGCGCCGTCTCGACCGGGATCGGCAAGATGGCCTTCGGCGGACTGGGCTACAACGTCTTCAATCCGGCCATGGTCGGGCGCACCTTCCTGACGGCCTGCTTCGGCACCATGATGACCACCTGGATCGAGCCCGGCACCCTGGCCACGATCGGCGGCGTCGAGGCGGTCACCGCCGCCACGCCGCTCGGGCTGGCCAAGCAGCTCCTCAAGGCCGGCGGCGACGCCAGCCTGATGGCGCAGATCTCCTCGCAGATGCCCGCCCTGCCGCGCCTCTTTCTGGGCAACATCGGCGGCTCACTCGGCGAGACATCCGCCCTGGCGATCCTGCTCGGCGGCGCCTGGATGCTCTGGCGCCGCACGATCACCTGGCACATCCCGATCGGCGTGCTGCTCGGAGCGGCGGTCTTCGGCACGATCGCCTGGCTCGCCGATCCGGCCGGCGTCGTCAATCCCCTCACACACCTGCTCGGCGGCTCGATGATCTTCGGCGCCTTCATCATCGCCACCGACCCGGTGACCTGTCCGCTCTCGGCCAAGGGACGCTTCTGGTTCGGGGTCGGCGTGGGCCTGCTGACCATGCTGATCCGCATCGTGGGCGGCTACCCGGAAGGGGTCATGTACGCCGTGCTGCTGATGAACGCGATCACTCCGTTCCTCGATCGCTGGACGGCGACGCGCCCGGTGGGGCTCGGAGGGCCTTCCTATGCGTGATTTCCTCAGGCAGTCCTGGCTGGTCCTGGCCTGCGCGGCCTTCTTCGGGCTGCTGCTCGCCTGGACCTACGCGAGCTGGGAGCCGCGCATCGAGCAGAACCGGCTGATGAAACTGCGCCGCGGGATCCGCTCGATCCTGGTCGATGCCGACTCGATCCGCACCGACACGCTGGCGGTGGCCGAGGCGGGCGCAGCGCCGCTGGCGCTCTACACCGGCTACGGCCCCGGAGGAGAGCTGGTCGGCTACGTCTTCCGCGCCGAGGGTACCGGCTTCCAGGATCGCATCGAGCTGCTCGTGGGGGTCGGCCCCGCGCTCGAACGCTTCCGCGGGATCGCCGTCCTCTTCGCCGCCGAGACGCCCGGCTTCGGCGATGCAATTCGCGATTCGGCGATCTTCAAGTGCCAGTTCGTCGGCGCGCCGACCGGCCAGGACCTCTTCGTCGTCAAGAAGCCGGACTCCGAACGTCCCAAGACCGACGATCCGGAGATCGTCTCGATCACCGGCGCCACGATCACCTCCGAGGCGGTGACCACGATCATCAACCGCCGCTTCGATCAGGTGCAGCCGTTGCTCGAGCGCTTCATCACCCGGCGCGCCGCGCCGGAGGAGGGCTAGGATGCGACTCTTCCGACCGCAGCTTCCCCATCGCAGCCCCCAGGATGGAGGAGGAGGAGGCGCCGCCGAAGCGGCGCTCGGTCCAGGAGCGGCACCGCCGGCCTCTTCGGAGACGCGCGAAGGGCTCGCGCAATTCGTCAAGAACCTGTGGGCCGAGAACCCGGTCTTCCGCGCGCTGCTGGGGATGTGTCCCACGCTGGCGGTCACCGCGGCGGTCAAGCCGGCGCTGACGATGGGGCTGGCAGCGACCTTCGTGGCGATCTGCTCGAACGTGCTGGTGAGTCTGATCCGCAAGGGGCTGACGCCTCACTTGCGGATCCTGATGTTCACGCTGGCGATCTCGGTCTTCGTGACGATCGCCGACCTGTTCCTGAAGGCCTTCGTGCCCGACATGAGCGAGGTGCTGGGGCCCTACGTGCCGCTGATCATCGTCAACTGCATGATCATCGCTCGCGCGGAGTCGTGGGCCTCGAAGCGGCCGGTCTTCTCCTCGTTCCTCGACGGGCTGGGCACCGGATTCGGCTTCACCCTGGCGATCGTCATGCTGGCCACGATCCGGGAGATCCTGGGCGCCGGCACCTGGTTCGACGTGCGCGTCCTGCCGAGCTGGTGGGTGCCCTGGACGATCATGAAGTTGCCGGCGGGCGCCTTCATCACCCTGGGCTTCATGCTGGCGATGATCATCTTCTATCGCAATCGCGCCGCGGCGCGGAAGAACTAGAGGAGGAACGACGCGATGGGCGGCTTCACCGATCTGATCCTCGTCTTCCTCTCGATCGCGCTGGTGAACAATCTGGTCTTCACCAAGTTTCTGGGGATCTGCCCCTACCTGGGCGTCTCGCAGAAGGTCGACATGGCCATCGGCATGGGCTTCGCGGTGACCTTCGTGCTGACCCTCTCGGCGACCTTGACCTGGATCATCAACAACCTCGTGCTGGTGCCGTTCGGCCTGGAGTTCACCAAGTACATCGCCTTCATCCTGGTGATCGCCAGCATGGTCCAGCTCGTCGAGATGTACGTGCGCAAGTTCTACAAAGGACTCTATCGCAGCTTCGGGATCTTCCTGCCGCTGATCACGACCAACTGCGCGATCCTGGGGACCTGCCTGTTCATCGATCTGTGGGGCTACAACTTCCTGCAGGCGGTGGTGGCCGGCTTCGGCGGTGGATTGGGATTCCTGCTGGCGATCGGCATCATGGCGGGGATCCGCGAGCGTCTGGAGCTGGCCGAGGTGCCGAATCCGCTGCAGGGCGCCGGGATCACGCTGGTGACGGCCGGCATCCTGACGCTGGCCTTCATGGGATTCTCGGGAATGGTGCGGTAGGACACAGCGCCGGGCGGGGCCCGCGCCGCGCCTGCCGCCGGCG
>WJJG01000193.1 GCA_014729815.1 Candidatus Eiseniibacteriota bacterium | reverse complement strand
GGGAGACTTGACCTGACGTTTGCCCACATTCGCGAACCAGGGCTGGAGTTGACGGACCATGAAGGTGCCGGTGAGAAGATCGAGCCATCCGCGAACCGTCTTGCCGTCGAGGCCCATCGAGCGGGCGAGTTCGGAGGCATTCCAGGTTTGGCCATGGGAGTGCGCCAACATGGTCCAGAAGCGTCGCATGGCCGGGGCCGGAATGGAGATGCCGAGCTGGGGAACGTCGCGTTCGAGGAAGGTGCGGATGAAGCTCTCTCGCCAGGCGCAGCTGTCCTCTTCGGTGGCCGCCAGGAAGGAGCGCGGAAATCCGCCTCGGATCCAGAGGCGTTGCAGGGCATCCGTGCCCGTCTCGGCTAGCTGGAAGCCGCCCAGATCGACGAACTCCACGCGCCCGGCCAGCGATTCGGAGACGCCGGAGGTGAGCTGAGGCGAGGCGCTGCCCAGGATCAGGAAGCGTCCGGGTGTTCGCTGACGATCGACGATCACGCGGAGCACTTCGAAGAGCTCCGGCTTGCGCTGGATCTCATCGATGATGACCAGGCCTTCCGTCGCCGAGAGCGCCAGCTCGGGGTTCTGCAGCCGGGCCAGATCCTGGGGGGATTCGAGGTCGAAGGTGGTCGCGGTCTGTCCCCGCGCAACCATGCCCGAGAGGGTCGTCTTGCCGCACTGCCGGGCACCCAAGAGAGCGACGATCGGCGCGCGCCCGAGGGCGGCGATGACCTGATTCATGTGGGAAGGGCGATCGATCATGGCGTCATCCTATCCATGAATATTCGGAATGGCAATCCGAATATTCATGTTTGTTTCGTGACCTAGTCGGAGCCAGGGAGAAGGGCTAGGTGGCGACAAGAGAATGTTTGGTAATATGTTAGGGCTTTTCTTGGAATCGATGCTGAGTCGCCGGAACTCTGCGTTGAATGGCGGCCCTTCTTCCGTGGAATGCGCGCCTTTGACTCGCAATCGCGAGGTGTGACCGCGCAACCAGGGCGACCGGCAAGCGCGAGCCCCGTGGCCGGCAGCGACCGCCGTCCCGATCCCAGCCGCGTCTGCGCCCCGGGCAGCGCCCGGCGCAGCGCCAAACCGGGCCCCTCCTACGCCGCCAGCACCTTCCTCCAGGCAGCCCCCAAGGCCTCGAACCGTTCCGCGGCCACCCAGACCGACCCACGCTGCTGCTCCACCTGTCCGTAGGCCCAGCGCGCGATCTGCAGCGATCCGCCGAGGCTGTGAGCCAGCGCGTGCTGCTCGAACTGCTCCTCGAGGGTGTGACGATGATCCTCATTGCGCCGCAGCCAGCGCTCGAGATGCGGCACCGCGGCGAGGAAGTCGCGCTTCTGCCCGTTGCAGGTGCGGCAGGCGAGGACGAAGTTGTGCCCCAGATCGACCGGATAGCGCGACCAGGGAACGAAGTGGTCCACCTCCGGGGCCCGAAGGTCCTTGCGGCAGTAGAAGCAGAGGCCGGACTGGATCTCTTGCAGGATGGGGACGTGCGCGCTCAGCACGGCGCGCTCGGTGCCGAAGAGAAAGGCCGAGAGATCGGCAGTCTCCCCGAGCAGCTCGCGATTCCCGCGCAGGTTTCGGACGAAGCGGACCCAGGCGCCCTGCGCCAGGCCGCGGATGAGGGCGTGAAAGCGCCGGAGGCAGAAGGCCACGCCTTCGCGCAGGACGATCGCGTGTCCTCGCCCGAGGTTCTCGTAGAGGAAGGGGACGACCTCGCCGCCCATGACCTGCAGCTTCCAGAGCGGCATCGTCTCGACCGTGCGGGCGACGTCGCGGATGAGCGCTGCGCGCCGATCGGGCGCGAGCTCGCGGGGGCTGCCGGCATCGTAGATGCCCCGCGCGTCGGAGACGAGCGAGATCACCTTGGCTTGCCGCCCGGTGTTCTGACGTAGCACCCGGGACCGGACCTCACTCCCGAGCCGCACGTAGGGCTGACCCTGCCGCCAGTAGTAGGCCACGAACTTCTCGGCGATCTCCTCGGTCGCAAGGGGCAGCGGGGCTCCGGAGTCATCGCCCTTCTCGACAGCCAGGTCGGCCAGGGCCATCAGCAGCGCGAACTTGTAGGTCGCGGTGAAGATCCCCTCATCCAACAGCCGCTGGATGTTGGCCAGGAAGCGAAGCTGCGCCTCGGCGGAGGGCGGACTCACCGGCCGCTCTCCTGCGACCAGTAGTCGGCCCGATCGGGGAAGATCCAGCGGATGCCGCCGCGCGGATCGGGCACGTCCCCTCTGTGCCGTGGGACTACGTGGACGTGCAGGTGCATGACCGTCTGCCCGGCGGCGGCGCCATCGTTGATGCCGATGTTGTAGCCGTCGGGGTGGAGCTCTTCCTCCAGCTGCTCGCGCACCACGGAGAGGAGCTCGAGGATGTCACGCCGTTCCTCCTCGGTGGTGTCGAACCAGCTGGCGACGTGCCTGGCCGGCACGATCAGGGTGTGGCCGGGCGCGAGGGGGAAGGCGTCGCGGAGGGCGAGCGCGTGATCGCGTCGGACGACTACGAGCCCCGGGTCGGGGTGGCAGAAGGGGCAGGGGCGATCGGTCATCGGAGCTCCTCCTCGGCATCGGGCCGAGGGCGATGTTGGCATGCGCCGGGGTGGGCAGCAAGTGCTCCGGGCCTTGCGATCCGGCATGAGCCGCCACATCTTACTCACAGAAAGCCAGATAGGGGCTTGCGACTCACTTGCGCTTCCGACATAATCTCCTGTCAGTGATCCTTGCGAAGCGACCACAAGTGAGTCCCGGTCCACCTCCGTCGAGAAGTGATAGCCCGTTCGTTGCGCAGGATCTCACGCTGGGCCCTGCCGTCCACGAGCAGGGAGACGCGGCCGGTTCAGAGCTAAGGAGCGACGTGCCCCCACCATGACCACCCTCGAATCCCTCCAGCCCAACGCCACCGTCCGCGGCATCCTCCCCGATGCCCTCGTAACAGTCGTCGGCGTCAAGTGGTTCGGCGACAATGCCCTGGAGCTGACCTACAAGGATCCCGGTGGCAACGTCGCCAACGAGCTGCTCTACCGCCACGACGAAGCCCGCCTCGAGCTCGTCGAGCAAGGGCGTCCATGGAGCTTTGATGGTGACGGGCACCTGTTTCGGCTGGTCTCCGAGGCCCACCGGATCCGCTTGGCGCATCTCTTCGACCCCGTGCTGGCGGTTCACACCTCCCTCGTCGATCCCCTGCCACATCAGATAACAGCCGTCTACGAGGCCATGCTGCCACGCCAGCCTCTGCGGTTCCTGCTGGCCGATGACCCCGGGTCCGGCAAGACCATCATGGCCGGCCTCCTCATCAAGGAGCTGATCGTCCGCGGCGATCTGCGGCGCTGTCTGGTCGTCTGCCCCGGCAGCTTGGCCGAGCAGTGGCAAGACGAGCTCTACCAACGCTTCCAGCTGCCCTTCGAGATCCTCACCAACGACAAGCT
>WJJG01000192.1 GCA_014729815.1 Candidatus Eiseniibacteriota bacterium | reverse complement strand
GACTCCGTGGGACGCGTCGAGACCACGGCAGTCCCCGATTCCGCCACTGCCGCCGCGGCGACGGCCATCCCCGATTCGGCGGATGCGGCCGAGTCGGACGCCGGCGCGGACCGCAGCGCCGCATCAGGAGCAGCGGCCGCGACGGATACGACTGCCACGGGGCGGTCGGCGGCGCGGGAGGATGCAGGCGTCATCGCGGAGTCCGCGGGGCTGGAGGAGACCAGCGCGATTGCGGACTCCGCAGCGCCGATCGGGACGAGCGCCATCGAGGGGTCCGCGGCGCTGGGGGACACCACGGCCACGCCCGCAGGGGACGATCAGGGGGATACGATCGCGTCCCCCGGAGCGCCGAGCGCGGAGGAGCCGACGGCCGGCGCGGACGAGACGGACGAAGGCTTCGACTTCCTCGCCAGCCTGCCCTCGCTGGACCTCTTCGGGTTCCTCTCCGCCTGGGAGGCGCGGAGTGCGGACACGAGCCGCATCCGCGTCGGGGCGTTCGCCCCGCGCGCGCATCCGATCGAGGACCCGCTCCTGCAGCGCATCTCGCACCGGCTGCGGTCGCGCTACTTCGTGCGCGAGGAGTTGCGTCTGCGGCCGGACTATTTCGCCAGCTCCGACTCGATCGCGGTGGTGGTCGATGCCCGCGCCGACACGCTGATCCAGGAGCGCGGCGTGGCCGAGGGGCTCTTCTACCTGCCGTCTCGCTCGAGCGGCATCCGCCTGATCTCGCCCAGCGCGCTGCCCGAGCTGAATCCTCGCAGCCCGGTAGCCACCGAGCATTCGGTCGATCTGCGCGAGGGACGCATCACGCGTGTGCGCCTCTGGCGCAGCGTGGAGACCTTCCCGCGGGTCTCGGAACCGTACGCCGACTATCTGATCCGCATGACCCACCGCAACGCCCGCCGTCTGTGGCGTGAGGAGATCGACCGGGTCATGCAGGAGGCCACGATCGAGGGCGGGCGGGCCGGTCTGGTGCGCATCTCGCTACCCTTCGAGTTGCCGCCGGCGATGAAGTCGATCTTCGGCGAGGGCAAGCCGAACCTCTCTGTGCGCGGCAGCGAGCGGATCAGTTTCGGGGGGCGCAGCCAATGGTTCCCCCATCGGCCGACCACCGAGTATCAGCGTGAGCCCTCGAAGTTCCCCCAGCTCGAGATGGAGCAGGAGCTGAACATCCAGCTCAAGGGCACCATCGGCGACAAGCTCGATGTGGATGTCGATCAGGCCAGCCAGTCGGCGACTCCCCTGGCCAACAAGATCAAAATCCACTACCGGGGCTACGAAGACGAGATCGTCCAGCGCGTCGACCTGGGCAACACCAGCCTCAGCCTGCCCGGCACCGAATACGTCAGCTACGGCGGCCGGCACACCGGCCTCTTCGGCATCAACGCCGAGGCGCAGCTCGGTGACGTGACGCTGAACATGATCGTCAGCAAGGAGGAAGGCCAGACCTCCGAGAAGTCGACCAGCATCCGCAGCCAGCAGGAGCTGAAGCGGATCTACGACTACGAATACATCCGCGATCGTTTCTTCTTCCTCGACGATCCGGACGTGGACGCCTATCCGCTGGATCCGGGCAACAGAGTCATCGACATCGACCGCACCTCGGTCGAGCTCTGGCTCGACGACGGCGACGGCCCCACGCAGGAGACGTTCGCCACGACCCCCGGCGTGGCCGTCCTCGGCCTGCGCTCGCCGGCGCCGACCGACGCCGATTCGGTGATGACCGACGAGCTCTACTTCGAGCGCTTGGATCTCAATCAGGACTACGTGCTCTACATCGACGAGCGCTTCGAGGACGACAACTACGAGGTCATTCCCTACATCGTGATCCAGCGCTACATCGACGAGAAGTCGACGCTGGCGGTGACCTTCCGGGACGAGACGTACAACGGCGGCACACAGGTCGGCGGGCTCGACGGCGATCGGCTCTACGCGCGCATGATCCGCCCCAAGGACGAGCTGATGGACGCCAACATGAATGGCGGCGAGTGGGGCCCGGCCAACAAGCTGATGCTCAAGAACGTCTATTCGCTGCATCCCGGCGCGGCCAACTGGACCGAGGAGGGCCTGCCCGAGGCATCGATCCTCAAGGACGGCTTCGAGATGGCCATCCACTACAAGGGCACCGTGGGGGGCGCCGAGGATCCCGACGAGCTCGAGAACACGCGCGTCATCCGCTACACCGGCCTCGACTTCTACGAGGAGACCGACACCGGCTACACCCTGGGCGAGGATGGGCGCGTCGACTTCGGCCGCTGGATCGATCAGGGCCGGGGGCTGATCTACTTCCCGGATCTCGAGCCGTTCGCCCCGGAAAGCGTGGAGAAGCTGCGCGGGCGCCCGATCGACGAGTATCCCTGGCCGATCCTCCCCGAGGAATATCGCAACGAGGGCATCTACGACCGCAAGACCTGCGTGCGGCGCCGGCAGTCGCCGGGGAGTGACACGACCTGGACCTCTCGCTTCTACATCGAGGTCAAGTATCGCACGCCGGTCACCCAGCTCCAGATCGACGCCTGGGACATCATCGAGGGCTCGGAGGTCATCACCGTGGGCGGCCGGCGGCTGCAGAAGGACCGCGACTATCGCATCGACTACCGGACCGGCATCGTGCATCTCTACGACGAGACGGAGATCGGCGAGGACGAGCAGATCAACATCACCTACAAGCAGGCCAGCGCCTTCGGCATGGTCAGCAAGAGCCTGCTGGGCGCCGCGGCGCGCTACGCGCCGGAGGATTCGCCCCTCTCCTTCTCGACCTCCTGGCTCTTCCAGCGCACCGGCAGTCCCGATCGCCGGCCGCGCCTCGGTTCCGAGCCCACCCGCATCGCGGTGGGGGAGGTGGCGCTGGGCTATGACACCGAATCGATGACCCTCACACGCCTGCTCGATCGGCTGCCGCTGCTCGATACGCGTCAGCCCTCGCGGCTGTCCTTCTCGGGCGGGCTGGGCGTGAGCTTCCCCAATCCGAACACCCGCAACGATCTCTACATCGACGACTTCGAGGGCGTGGCCGACGACATCGCCGTGCGGCTCAACCGCCTGGCCTGGAAGGCGTCCAGCATCCCGGTCGCGGCCCCCGGGGCCTCCGAAGGGGAGGCGGGGCAGGCGGCGCGGCGCGGCGAACTCTGGTGGTATACGCCGTACCGGGCGCTGCGCGAGGGGGATCTGAATCCCACGCTCGACTATCAGGAGGCCAACGACTACCGCACCGTGCTCGAGATGCAGGCCTGGCCGTACAGCGGAGCGCTCGACACGCTGGGCATGGAGACCTGCCCGCCCGAATCCTCCTGGGTCGGCATCACGCAGAACCTGGCACGCACCAGCCTGGATCTGACGCGTGCCCGCTTCCTGGACATCTGGATCAACGATTTCGTCAGCTGGGAGGAGTTCCTGGCCGATACGGCCAGCCGGGGCGGCACGATGTACGTCGAGCTCGGAAGGATCAGCGAGGATGGCCTCTGGAAACGACGACCGATCGACTGCGACACGAAGCAGATCACCGGCGGCCCGATCGATCCGCCCAACGCGCGGCTCGATAGCGAGGACGCCAACAACGACGGTCAGCTCGATCTCTCCGATGAGAACGACGAGGATACGGGCCTCGATGGGATCAAGGAGGTCGATGGCGCCCAGAGCGAGTTCCTCGACGACTACGGCTTCAGCGGCGACGCGGAGACGAGCTACTCCAGCGATCCGGATCTGTGCACGGTCTACAACGAGATCAACGGCACCGAGGGCAACGCGCGCCTGGACACCGAGGATCTGGACGGCGACAACAGCCTCAGTCAGGAGAGCTCCTACTTCCAGTTCAAGATCGATCTGGCGGACACCTCGATCGTCGAGACCGATGTGGCCCGCGACTACGAGGAGAGCGAATGGCAGCCCGGCGGCTGGCGGCGCATCCGCATCCCGCTCAGCGATCCCTACGTGGACGAGTTCGTCAACAACCCCTCCTGGGAGGATGTCAAGCAGATCCGTCTCTGGTTCACGGGACTCCAGGCTTCCGAGACCGGGCCCTGGCCGGGCCGCAAGCGGCTGCAGGTCGCCGAGATCGAGATCCGGTCGAACCGTTGGGTGGCCGAACTCCTGCGCGATACGACCGGTGCGCTGGTGCCCACCGAGGAGATCCTGGGCAACGAAGAGGACTTCTTCCCGGGCGTGATCAACAACAAGGAGAACGCCGACGTCTACGACGCGCCGTTCGAGGAGCATCGGGAGCGCGACCGGGACAACGCCCGAGAGCGCGAGCAGTCGCTGACGATGGAGCTGCGCAACTTCCAGCCCGGACACGTCGGCCGCATCTACATGCCGTTCCTGCGCGCGCAGGACTACACCGGCTACGAGTTCCTCGAGTTCTGGCTCAACAGCACGGTGCCCGCCGAGGCGGATGCGGAGTTCTTCCTGCGCTTGTGCAAGGAGACCAACGCCGACAGCACGCACTACTACGAGTATCGCGTGCCGGTGCCCAAGATCGACGAGACGCACCTGGTCCGCGGACGCTGGCTGCCGGTGCAGATCCGTCTCAGCGATCTGAGCGATCTGAAGCTACTCGGCGAACCCGACTCGGTGCTCGTCGAGCAGGAGGTGGGTGGGGGTGCGAGCCTGCGCATGAAGGGCCATCCCTACCTGACCAAGATCGGCCGGATTACGGTGGGGGTGGTCAACAAGGGGGATGTGCCGATCGAGAACGCCAGCGTCTGGATCGACGAGTTGCGGTTGACGCAGGTCTTCAAGGAGGTCGACGTCGCCTGGCGCGCCCAGCTGCGGGCCACGCTCTCGGACATCGGCAAGCTGGACGTGGGCTACAAGTTCGTGGGGGCGGATTTCACCAGCATCAGTGGCGGAGGCTTCAGCGCGCGCAAGCAGCAGCAGACCAGTTTGACCACCTCGGGCAGCCTGTCGCTCGACCGCTTCACGCCCACCGGCTGGGGGCTGCGCCTGCCGTTTTCGGCTCGCTACACGCACACGCGCCGAGTGCCAAAGTACCGCACCAACGACGACATCCTGGTGGGCGACGATCCGGACGATCGGGACATCACCCAGTCGACCGACCAGAGCTACAGCCTCTCGATCTCGCGGAAGGGGGCGCGTGCGGGCCTGCTGCGATACACCCTGGATGCCCTCTCGATCAGCGGCTCGTGGAGCAAGTCGGCCGGCTCGAATCCGACCGGACGGGATACGTCCGTGACCCGCAAGCTCTCCCTGGGCTACAGCTTCCCGTTTGGGAATTGGGGGGACTGGAACTTCTACAAGGGTTGGAAGCTGCGGCTGCTGCCCACGAACTTCTCGATGAGCCTCTCGCGCAGTTGGCGCGAGGAGGCGCGCTATCGGCGCGAGAATGCGGATATCGATCGCCCCTACATCCTCGACGACGAGCGCCGGGTGCGCAGCGGCGGCCTCTCCTGGAAGACCGGACTGCGACCGATCCAGGCGATCACCTACACCTGGAGTCAGAACCGCGATCTGATGCTCGCGCATCATGCCGACTGGCTCGGAGGGCTCAACATCGGCCGGGAGACCTCACGCCAGGAGGATCTCTCGGGCAACTACACGCTGCGCACCTTCGGGGACTGGATCGAGCCGCGCCTCTCCTGGCGGGGAGGCTTCCGCGGAACCTTCAATCAGCAGGAGAACGTGGGGGGGGGCGATCTGCAGCGCGTGGCCAACCTGACCAACAACCGCACCGCGTCGGTGGCCACCGATCTGCCGCTGCGGAAGCTCCTCGATCTGCTGGGCGAGCTGACGCGCGGATCGCCGGAAGAGGAGGCGGACGAGGAGGAAGCGGATGCGGACGAGGAGGCCCAGGAGGAGCCCGATCGCCATACCGGCCGGCGGGGCGCGGCCCGCCGTACCCTGAGTACGCGCAGCCGTCCGGGCGGAGGCGCCTTCTCGCGCTACCTGCAGATCACGCGCACCACCGGGAGCTTCAGCACCAGCCAGCAGTCGACCTACAATCGCGTGCATGGCGAGCCGAGCATCGCCTACCAACTGGGCCTGTCGCTGAGTCCGGATGTGGACCGCCTGTCGAGCTCGCGGGATACGAAGAGCGACGGACGGGTCCTGCGCCTCGAGAGCGATCTGAAGGTGCTGCGGGACATCACCGTGGGGGTCAAGTTCGAGCGCAACAACTCCGAGACGCGCGGCACCGGCTCGCGCACCGGCAAGCTGGACACCACCTGGCCGGAGCTGGACATTCGCTGGGGGGATCTCTCCCGCAAGCTGGGCCTGCGTGGCTACGTCAAGTCGATGAAGACCAACACGCGTTTCACGCGGCGTTCGTCCGAGTCGCGGCAGGGGGGCGAGGTCACGCGTGAGGAGGTCAACTCCAACTGGTCGCCGCTGCTGGATCTGGATCTGACGCTCCATTCGGGGATCGCACTTTCGTTGCGCGTCGACCACAACGGCACGCGCTCGGAAGACCGCAGCGGGGTGGGGCGCATCACCGATTCCGATCGCACGCGCGTCCAGTTCAACGCCAAGAAGTCGCTCGACATCGTGCGTGAGATCACGATCCCGCTCACCGGTGAGAAGCAGCGCATCTCTACGCGTCTCGATCTCGGTCTGGAGTTCCAGTTCGATCGACAGCAGCGGGTCTCGGAGCAGATCGGGCAGAAGCCGCAAGTGCAGTCCGATACGCGTTCCTTCGACTTCGCCCTCAACGGCAGCTATCAGTTCAGCAAGAGTGTGACCGGTCACGCGCGGATCGACTTCGGCGAGAGCGCCGACAACAAGAACAAGACGCGAACCTCGCGCTATGTGGGTGTGAATGTCTCGGCCGGATTCACGTTCTAGGGGCTTGCGACGCCGCCCGGCTCCCGGGCGGGCCGGGCGGGGCCCGACGCGCGTCCTGCTGCCGGCGCTCGTCTGCTGCGCGGTGGGGGCCGGAGGGCTGCCCGCACGCGGCGCGATCCCGGCGTTTCCGACCGAGCGGGCCTGGGCGCATCTGGAGGCGCAGTGCGACCTGGGGCCTCGCAACCCCGGTTCGGAAGGGCATCGCGCGGGCCGGCGCTACCTGCGCGAGCGGTTGGCCGCCGCGGGCGGCCGCATCAGCGAGCAGAGCTTCCGCCACACGACCCCCGGGCTGCCCCAGCCGGTCGAGCTCACCAATCTGATCGCGCGCTTCGGACCCCGGCGCGCGGGGGGACTGCTCCTGGGCGCCCACTGGGACACGCGCCCCTGGGCGGAGCGCGACCCGGACCCGGAGGCGCGCGAACGGCCCATCCTGGGAGCCAACGATGGTGCTTCCGGAGTGGCCCTGCTGCTGGGACTGGCCGAGCTCTTCGCCGAGCAGCCGCCGCCGCTGCCCGTGCAGCTGGTCTTCTTCGACGGGGAGGACCTGGGTCGTTCCGGGCATCCGGAGGAGTATCTGGCCGGATCGCTTCACTTTGCGGCGCATCTGCCCACGCCCTATCCGGACGCCGCCTTCGTCTTCGACATGGTGGCCAGCGAATCGATGCAACTGGCGATCGAGCAGCGCAGCCGCCTGCAGTTCCCGGACCTGGCGGCCATGGTCGAGCAACTTGCAGTGGAAGAAGGTGTTACGTCATTCGTGCCGGACTACGGCCCAGCGGTCATCGACGACCATCTGCCGCTGATCGAAGCCGGGCTGCCCGCCGTCCTGCTGGTCGACTTCCGTGACCCGGTCTGGCACACCCAGGCCGACACCCCGGAGCGCTGCTCGCCCGAGAGTCTGGCAGAGGCCGGACGCATCGCCACGCGCCTCGTCTACGGCGGATTCTTCCGCTAGGCAACGCCTGGGAATAGGGTTGCCTTCGAGCCGGCCCTCCGCTACCCTTGGCCGATCGAGTGGGCGAGTCGTCCACTCCGTTTATTATGCCCCTCTCCCGCACTTGCGGGAACGGCGCGTTGTGGGCAGCGGGCCGGGGGGGGTGCTTTGTGCCTGGTTTGGGCGGTCCGGAAGATGCTTACGAGAGAGACCATTGCCGATCTGGTCCGCCCGCTGGCCGAGGATCGCGGACTCGAGCTGGTCGATATCGCGCTCGTCCGTGGGCGGAGAAGCCTGGTGATCCGGATCTTCCTGGATCGGATCGGCGGCGTGACCGTCGACGACTGCGCGGATCTCAACCGGCAGCTCCGGGACGTACTCGATCAGGACCCCGGGCTGACCGCCAACTACCGGCTGGAGGTCTCTTCGGCCGGCATGCGGCGGCCGATCTGGACGGGGGCGCACTTCCGCCGCTTTCGCGGCGAGAAGGCGGTGATCGAGCTGCGCGAGCCGCGGGAGGGGCGCATCCGCTATCGGGGGCGCATCGCCGCGGCCGCAGGGGACCGGGTGGCCCTGGAGCTGGACGAGGGCGGGCGGATCGAACTGGGTCTCGACGAGCTGGTGTCGGGGCACGTCGATCTGGACCCATGGAAGCATCCGCCGGGGTCACGCGAACGGAACCGCGAGGAATGAGAGCATGTCGTCGGAGATCTTCGATGCGCTGATGATCATTGCCAAGGAGAAGGGCATCGACTTCGACTACCTTCTCAGCACGCTGGAGGAGGGAATCCTCACGGCGGCGCAGAAGAAGTATCAGCGCGCCCCGCATGTCGAGGTGCGGGTCGATCGTACATCGGGGGAGATCTCCCTGGTCGTGCACAAGCGGGTTTCGAAGGTCGCCTGGGATACCAACTCGGAGATCGATCTCGACGAGGCGCTGGAAATCGATCCCGACGTGCGCGACGGGGACGTCGTGCCGGTCGAGGTGCCGGTCGAGGAGTTCGGCCGCAACGCGGTCTACGCGGTCAAGCAGTCGATCACGCAGAACGTGCGCGACGCCGAGCGCAAGAACATCCACGACGAGTTCGCCGAGCGCGTGGGCCAGATCGTCACCGGTACGGTCCAGCAGGTCGACCGGCGCGAGGGCCTCATCCTGCGCCTGGGACGCGCCGAGGGCCGCGTGCCGCCGAGCGAGATGGTGCGCCGTTCGCGCCCCAAGATCGGGGACCATGTGCGGGCCCTGATCGTCGAGGTCGTCCGCGAGGGGAAGGGACCGCAGATCATCCTCTCGCAGACGCGGCCCGAGTTCGTGATCAAGCTCTTCGAGCAGGAGGTCCCCGAGGTCTACGAGCGGATCGTCGAGATCAAGGGGATCGCGCGCGAGCCGGGCGCCCGCACCAAGATCGCGGTGATCTCGCACGACGATCGGGTCGATCCGGTGGGGGCCTGCGTGGGAGTCAAGGGCTCCCGCGTGCAGAACATCGTCAAGTCGCTCGGCGGCGAGCGCATCGATATCGTGGCGCTCAGCGCCGATCCGCTGATCTACGTCAGCCGCGCCCTCTCCCCGGCGCGCGTGCTCTCGGTCAGCTTCATGGGGGATCCGAAGATCGTGCGCGCGGTCGTGCCGGACGATCAGCTCTCGCTGGCCATCGGCAAGGGGGCGCAAAACGTGCGCCTGGCGGGCCAGCTGACCGGGCTGGAGATCCAACTGATCAGCCAGTCGCAGCAGGAGTCGCTGGAGGGGCGGCCGGAGGGCGACGAGCTGGAGCTCGAGTCGCTGACCCGCGAGTTCGGGCCCCGGCTGGTCGAGCGGATGATGCGTGCCGGCAAGGAGACGCTGCAGGATGTGCTGGCCACGCCGATCGAGGAGCTGATGGAGATCCCCGGAATCGGCGAGAAGACGGCCAGCAAGCTGGTGACGATCGGCGCCCAGATCCTGGACCAGTGGACGGCGCAGCGCGAGGCCGCGCAGCAGGCCGCGGCCGAGGAGCAGGAAGCCCCCGAGGCGGCCACGGACGAGGAAGGTGAGGAGGCGCCCGCCGAGCCGGACGCGACTGCCGAATCGGAGGCGATGCCCGAGGTCCAGCCCGGGGCGCAGGCGCCCGGATCCTCGCCGGAGGAGCCGGAGAAGCCGGAGAAGGCGCCGCCACCGACCGATCAGGAGCTAGGGCCGCGCTCATCGGGCGAAGGCGAAACGGAAACCGAATCTGAAGGGGAGACGGAGGCGGCGGCTGTGGAAGAATCCTCACCCAGCGAACCGATCGGGGAGGATGCAGGCGCCGAGGAACCAAAGACCGAGCCCTCGAGTCGTACGAGCAGCTCGGGAACTGGGGAGTAGTGTTGCGAGGAGTTAGCCGATTGCGCAAGGTCCGCGTCTATCAGTTGGCGCGGGAGCTGAAGGTCGACAACGAGTCTCTCTTGGGCGTCATCCAGGAGATCGACCCGGCGATCACGAGCCACAAGATGGCCATCGAGGCCGAGGTGGCCGATCAAGTGCGCGAGCGCATGGCCGGGGGCTCGGGTGCGACCCGGCGCGAGCCGGCGGCTCGTGGGCGCACGGCGACCCGTACCGCAACGCCTCGCACGCCCAAGGCGGCGGCGCCGAAGCGGCGGCCTCCGGCCAAACCCCGCGCCGAGGAGGAGCCGCTTCCCGCTTGGGGAATCGATGCGCTGCCCAAGGCGCCCGAGGTCGGCACACCGGTGCTGCAAACGCGCAGCGCGCCGCTGGCCCCGCCGCCGGCCCGGCCGATGGGTTCGGCCATCGCGACCCCCGGCGAGCCGGTGATGGGCAGTGCCCCGACGCCTACGCCGCAGCCGACCGAGACGCCCACGCGGACCTATCGGCCGGATGCGTCGCGCGGACGCGGCGGACGCGGCGGGCGCCCGGGCGTCGAACCGCGCCGCGGTGGAAAGAAGGGCAAGCGCAAGAAGAAGCGCCAGGTCGACGAACGCGAGGTGCTCGACAGCATCCGTCGCACGATGGCCACGATCGACTCGGGGCGTTCGCGCCGCAAGCGGCGCAAGACCTCCGACGATGGGACCGAAGTCGCCGAGGAACCGACCAAGATCCGGGTCAGCGAGTTCGTGACCGTCGCCGAGCTGGCCTCGGCGATGCAGGCGCGTCCCGCTGAGGTCGTCGCGGCCTGTCTGCAGCTCGGAATCGTGGCCAACGTCAATCGCCGCCTCGATCGGGATGCCATCGAGACGGTGGCCGACGAATTCGGATTCGAAGTCGAGATCATCAAGGAGATCGGTGAGGAGATCCTCGAGGAGGTCGAGGAGGAGGCCAGCGATGCGCCCGAGGAGCCGCGCCCGCCGATCGTCACCGTGATGGGGCACGTCGACCATGGCAAGACGAAGCTGCTCGACTATATCCGCGAGTCGGACGTCGTGGCCGGCGAATCGGGCGGGATCACCCAGCACATCGGCGCCTCGGCGGTGCATGCGCGCGTCGATTCACGGATCACCTTCCTCGATACCCCGGGACACGAAGCGTTCACGGCCATGCGCGCGCGCGGCGCCGATGTCACCGACATCGTCGTGCTGGTCGTGGCGGCCGACGATCGAGTCAACGAGCAGACCCTCGAGGCGATCAACCATGCCAAGGCGGCGCGCAAGCCGATCGTCGTGGCGATCAACAAGGTCGATCTGGCGAACGCCGATCCGGAGAAGATCAAGAAGCAGCTTGCCGATCAGGGGTTGCTGGTCGAGGACTGGGGCGGTGATGCCGTTGCCGTCGAGGTCTCGGCCAAGACCGGGCAGAACGTCGACAAGCTGCTCGAGATGATCCTGCTCGTCTCGGAGATGCTCGAGCTCAAGGCCCAGAGAGAGCGCGCCGCGCGCGGGACGGTGATCGTCGCCAAGCGCGAGACGGGGCGCGGGATCGTGAGCACCGTGCTGATCCAGAACGGCACGATCAAGATCGGGGACCCGTTCGTCTGCGGCGTGGCGTACGGCAAGGTGCGTGCGATGTACGACGACCTGGGGCAGCGCATCGAGAGCGCCGGCCCTTCGACCCCGGTCGAGGTGCTCGGCTGGTCGGATATGCCGCAGGATGGCGACAGCTTCGCGGTCGTGCGCGACGAAGCCGAGGCGCGTTCGATCGCCGCACGCCGCGGTCAGGCGGCGCGCGAGCATCGTATGAAGCTCGCCGCCAGCCGCTTCCGGCTCGAGAATCTGCACGACCGGATCAAGGAGAGCGAGAAGGCCGATCTGCGCGTGGTCATCAAGGGCGACGTGCAGGGCTCCGTGGAGGTGCTGCGCGACTCCTTGGAGAAGCTCTCGAGCGAACAGGTCAACGTGGTCGTGATCCACACCGGCGTCGGCAAGATCAATGAATCGGATGTCCTGCTGGCGACGGCCTCCAATGCGGTGATCATCGGCTTCCATGTACGACCCGACGGGCGCGCCATCCAGTTGGCCCAGACCGAGGATGTCGACATCCGCCTCTACAGCGTGATCTACGAGGTGGTCGACGAGGTCAAGGAGGCGATCGCCGGTCTGCTCAAGCCGAAGGAGGTCGAGCGCATCATCGGCACGGCGGAGGTGCGGGAGGTCTTCCAGATTCCCAAGGTGGGGACCATCGCCGGCTGCCGTGTGGTCGGGGGCAAGGTGACCCGCGCGGCGCGCGCGCGCGTGATCCGCGGGTCGGACGTGCTCTGGACCGGCCGACTGGCTTCACTGAAGCGCTTCAAGGACGACGCGCGCGAGGTCGCCAGCGGCTACGATTGCGGCATCGGGCTGGACGGCTTCGACGAGATCCACATCGGGGATCAGATCGAGGCCTTCGTCGTGGAAGAGGCCAAGAAGTCCGAGTAGAAGACCCGGGCCGCGCCCGCCGGCACGACCCACCCATGCGGTTGCGATGTACTTCGCTCTCTGTCGCTGCGAGATCTTCATCCCGGAATCCCGCTCGCTCAAGGCGAAGCGCAGTGTGATCAACCGCGCCAAGGAGCGGCTGCGCGCGCGCTTCCGCGTGGCGGCCGGCGAGGTCGCCCTGCAGGATCTCTGGCAGCGCGGCGTGTTGGGCATTGCACTGGTCGGAGCACGGCCGGGCCCTTTGGCCGACGGCCTGGCGGCCATGCGGCGCATGCTCGAGGAGGATCCCCGCCTGCAGGTGATCGCCTGGGAGACGCGCATCGAGCCGTTCGAGCAGGCACGTCACCGCGCCGACGGCACCGAGGCGGGATGGTCGGACGGCCCGGGAGAGTCGCCGCGGCCGGCCGGGTGCGAAACCGGGGCGGCGGAGGATTGGGATCTGCCCGCCGAGGGGGATGAGCTCTTCGGCCCCGGCTGGGAGCGGGGTCGCCGATCGGAGGAGGGGAGCTAGCTGTGGCCAGTCCGGTGCGACGCGAGCGCGTCGGCGAGCAGATGCGCGCCGAGCTGAGCGATCTGATCCAGCATGAGCTGCGCGATCCGCGGCGCGGATGGATCACGGTCACGCGGGTCGAGATGAGCCCCGATCTGCGCCACGCACGGGTCCTCGTCTCGGTGCTCGGCGACAAGAGCGAGAAGGAGATGTCGCTCCATGTCCTCCAGCGCGCCGGATCCTTCCTGCGCGGCGCGGTCGGCCGGCGCGTCCGGCTACGCGAAGTCCCGGAGCTGAGCTTCGTGCTCGACGAGTCGATCGAGCACAGCCAGCGCATCCTCGATCTGCTGCGCGAGACCGAGATCCCCCCCGAGGCGGAGTCGGTCGAGGGGGAGGGGCCGCCGATCGAGCCGGATGATCGTCCTGGCGGTTCCGCGAGCGACACGTAGGCAAGGCGAGGGGAGACCGATGCGCGCGCCCCATCCGCTCGATGGTCAGGGTTTCGTCCTGAACGTCTTCAAGGAGAGTCCCTGGACGAGCCACGACGCGGTCCAACGGGTGCGGCGGATCCTGCACTACCGGCGCGTCGGGCACACCGGAACGCTCGATCCCTTCGCCACCGGGGTGCTGCTCTGTTGTGTGGGGCGTGCCACGAAGCTCTCCAACTACCTAATGGAGCTGCCCAAGCGGTACGAGGGAGCGCTGCGCTTCGGCGTGCGCACCGACACGGGGGACAGCAGCGGGACCGTCACGCGCGAGTGGGATCTCCCGGTGCCGCCCCTGGAGCGTCTGGCCGCCGTGGCGGGCGACTTCGAGGGCGAGATCCTGCAGACGCCGCCGATGGTCTCGGCGCTCAAGCATCAGGGGGAACGGCTCTACCGCCTGGCGCGGCGCGGCATCACCGTCGAGCGCCAGCCGCGGCGGGTGCGCGTCGACGAGTTCGCGATCCTCGGCGTCACCGGAGAACGGGTGCACTTCCGCGTGCGCTGCGCGCGGGGGACCTACGTGCGCACGCTGGTGGAGGATTTCGGAGAGGCGTTGGGCGCCGGCGCCTGCGTCGAGAACCTCTGCCGCACGGCGGTCGGCCACTTCGCGGTGCGCGACGCGGTGCGGCTGGAAGAGAGCCTTGCCGCGGAGACGCTTCGCGACCGCGCGGTTTCGATGGCCGACGCGCTCGCGCACCTGCCGGCCTGGGTACTGCCGCCGTTCTGGGTGACCAAGCTGCGTCAGGGCAGCCCGCCCCCCTGGGTGGTGATCGAGATGGAGGCGCCCCCCGAGGAGGGATCGATCGGCCGCTTGGTGGGAGAGCAGGGCGATCTGCTGGCGCTCGGCCGGGCGGTGGCCGTGCCGGGACCCGCCGATCGTGCCTGGCAGGATCGGTTGCGTCTCGAACTGCTGCGCGTGATCTAGCCGTGAGAGGATGATGGGGCAGGGCGACAGCCAAGCACCGCCGGTCGTGGCGACGATCGGCGCCTTCGACGGACTGCATCGCGGCCACCAGCTGCTGATCGGTCGCGTGCGCGAGCGTGCTGCGGAGGCGTCGGCCGCACCGACGCTGGTGACCTTCGATCCCCACCCGGATGCCCTGCTGCGCCATCCGCCCCTGATCGCGCAGCTGACGCCGTGCCCCGAGAAGCTGCGGCGACTGCGGGCGTTGGGCATCGCAGAACCGCTGGTCCTCGCGTTCACGCGCGGACTGGCCGAGGCCGAGCCCGAGGCGTTCATCCGCGACGAGCTGCTGCCGCGCCTGCGACTGCGCGGCCTGGTGATCGGATACGACTTCCGCTTCGGGCGCCGGGGCGGCGGCGACGCCGCGCAACTGACCGAGATCGGTCGCCGCGCGGGCTTCTGGGTCGAGCAGCAGCCGGCTGTCTGCTGGAACGGTGCACCGATCTCGAGCACACGCATTCGCGCGGCCCTGGGCGACGGCGACGTGGCCGCCGCGGCGACGATGCTCGGGCGACCCTACGCGGTCTCGGGCGCGGTCACGAGCGGGCAGGGACTGGGCAGCCGCGAACTGGTTCCCACGGCCAATCTGACGACGCCCGCCCAGAAGCTGCTGCCGGCTCCCGGCGTCTATCTGGTGAGCGGGGGGCCGCCGCCGGCCGACTGGGGCGGCGTGGCGCACGTGGGCGCGGCACCGACCGTCGGCCGATCGGAGGCGCACCAGATCGAGGCGCACTGGCTCGACTTCGGGGGCGATCTGCGCGGCCAGCAGCTGGAGGTGCGCTTTCTGGAGCGCCTGCGCAAGCCGGTCCGCTTCCCCGATCTGGCGGCTCTGCGCGACGCGATCGCGGCCGATGTCGATCGCGCCCGCCGACGCCTGGCGGAGCGCCCGCCGCGGGGGCGGGGAGCGTCGGCGAGGGAGAATGGTCTTGCCAATGCTCAGGGCGAGTGCTAGTTTCGGAAGGCTCGTTTGGCTGGAAGGGCAACGCCGGAGAAGCAGAGTTCCAGCGCAAGTGACGCGTCGGTGGAGGGATACATGACCCTTACGAAGGACCAGAAGCAGGAGATCATCTCCAAGCACAAGCTTCATCAGATGGATTCGGGGTCGCCCGAGGTCCAGATCGCCCTGCTGACCGAGAAGATCCGCTACCTGACCGAGCACTTCAAGGTGCACCAGGGAGACCATCATTCCCGCCGCGGTCTGTTGCGGATGGTCGGTCGTCGTCGCCGGCTGCTCGAATACCTCAAGAACACCAAGATCGATCGCTACCGGGCGATCGTCAAGGAACTCGGCCTGCGCCGCTAGGGTTTCGGAGATGGCGTGACCGAGTCGGCAGGGGCGGGCACCCACCGGCTCGGTTTCGCATAACT
>WJJG01000191.1 GCA_014729815.1 Candidatus Eiseniibacteriota bacterium | reverse complement strand
GCCACCTGCTCCCGGCGCTCTTCGGACCCATTGGGGGAGGGCGGCTGGCTCCCGTCAAGAAGACGAAGACGTTGCCCAGCCGCACCGGCCTCCGGATCTTCGGTGGCCTCGTGGCGGGCGAGGCCATGGGAGACATGGGAGGCCACATGCAAACCGGCGCCGGGCTCTGCTTCGGGCTCGGTGTGCAGGCATCGCGCAAGGTGCAGATCGGCGCGGCGCTCTCCTTCCATCTGCACAGCTCGGACAACCTGATGGCTGAGAACTGCTACACAGATGTAGAGGACGGTGTGGTATCGACTGTGCTGGCCTACATTCACGTGGCAGCCAAGCCGCAACGCGACACCTTCTACTTCCGAGGCGCCCTCGGGTACTTGGGATATGATTGGAAGCACGCCGATTCCGCCAATGCGACGAGCTTCGTGTATGGACCCGGCGTTGGCATGCAGCACGACCTCGGGAGTACTGTGCTCTTCTACGATCTGACCTACTACTTCGCCGAAGATCTCGATGAGTACCACTCCGAGGGGGAGTGCTATGCCTGGTGGCAATACGGCTCCTACCCAACGTCCCCCGGTCGCATCTCGCAGGGGTGGCTGGAGGTGCGTGTGGGGATCAGTGGCCCGGCCTGATCGGAGAAGCGGCAAGCGCAACGGGAGGTCGTGAATGCACGAACGACGGAAGAGAATGGTTGTTGTGGCGGTCGTCCTCGCACTGAGCGCGACATTCGGAAGCGGTTGCGGGCGGGGTCTACGGCACTTCACGCATGTGGACCGGATGAAATACTCGTCTCAGATCCATGACATTCAGTACTACGTCTCGGAGGACGCCGTCTTCTCGCGGATGATGGAATCGTACGAGGAGGGCGTCGCGCCGGACCATACGATCCGCACGCTGCAGCAGTACCGCATCGAGGAGATGGCCATAGGCGAGCGTACGCCGGGGATCCTGGTCGGTGAGCGCGGGGACACACTTCTGGTGAGCTTCGAGCCCCCTGTGGCCGGGCGCGAGCGCTACTTCCGGTTCATCCACCAGAAGGACCACTACTGCCTGGAGATCCCGTTTCGTCCCGGCGAGAACCAGCTCTCGGGCTACTGCGTGCCCTACGCGGGGAAGTGCTACTTCCTCGGCACGGTCGCCATCGGCGAGAGGGGGCCCCAGGCGGCCACCAGCAACTGCCCCTGCCTGCTCGTGGCATCCGATGCCTTCGAGGACGTCGATCGCGATGTGCACATTCTGGAAGGGCGGGAGTTGGACTGAGGGTGCCCGCATCTCGCCCCGAATGGCCTACTCCGTGCCGCGGCTCTCCTCGAAGATATGCGCGATCGCCCGGTCGATCTGCGCACCGAGGTCCGCCGGGATCCAGTGGCCGATATCGGGCGTGACGATGAACTCGTGCGGCAGGCCGACCTGCTCGAAGAGCGCGGCGATCTCCCTCTGATCGGGCAGGCGCGGGTCCATCTCGGTGGTCAGGAGCGTGCCGCGCAGGCCGCGCGCCTTCATGCGGCCGGCGCTCTCCGCATCGAGACTCTCGGGCTTCGCTGGACAGAGCACAACGAAACCGGCCATCGGCACGGCCCCATTGCGCGCGACCTCGAGCGCGGCCATGCCGACCGAGGAGAAGCCGCCCACGACGACGCGGTTGGTGTCGATGGCGTAGCCGCCGAGTACTTGCCTGTACGCATCCACGATCTCGCGGCTGCTGACCTCCAGATCCTCGGTCCAGCTGTAGGCATCGGGGCCGACGACCAAGGAGGACTGCAGGTAGGCCACCAGGAACTCGGCCCCCAGGCGAGGCGAGACCCAGACCTCCTGGAAGTGCGCCATGTTCTCGCCGTCGCCACCGGGACGCTTCGCTCTCCCCGAGTCTGTCCGAGTCGGGCTCGGGGCGCCAGGGGGAGATGCGGCCCGCGGGGTAGGGGGCGGGCCGGATCGGGCTGTTCGGATTCGCGGTTGGAGATCGGCCGTCGCCGTGCCTAGACTGCCGCAATGGCATCCGCGGATGTCGCCCTCTGAGCGCTCACCCCGAACCCGGAGCCGGTACCATGTCTCGATGCCTACCCGCAGTGCCCAATCTGGCGGTCCTCCTCCTGGCCGCCCTCGGCCTCTCCTGCGCCCACGGTCCGCGCGACGAGGTCCAGCTCGTCCGTCGCATCACTGCCGATGGCGAGCAGACGCCCTGGACGCATCTGGAGTTCGCCGATGATCCGGCCGAGTTCCAGTTCCTGATCGTCACCGATCGAACCGGCGGGCATCGCCCGGGCGTCTTCCCCGAGGCGCTGCGCAAGGCCGAGCTGCTGCGGCCGGAGTTCATCCTATCGGTGGGCGATCTCATCGAGGGCTACAGCGAGGATCGCGCGCGGGTCGAGGAGGAGTGGGACGAGTTCGAGGGCTTCTTCGAGGGGCTCGACATCCCCTTCTTCTACGTCGGCGGCAATCATGATCTCAGCAACGAGGTCATGGCCGAGATCTGGCGGGAGCGCTTCGGCCCCTCCTACTACCACTTCGTCTACAGGAGCGTGCTCTTCCTGTGCGCCAACAGCGAGGATGGGCAGCCCAACCGGATCAGCCCGGAGCAGGTCGACTACTTCCGCCGCGCGCTCGAAGAGAACGCCGATGCGCGTTGGACCCTGCTCTTCCTGCATAAGCCGCTCTGGGTCTACGAGGCGGAGGAGGCGCCTGGATGGGCCGAGCTGGAGGAGCTGCTCATGGGGCGCGACTACACGGTCTTCGCGGGTCACTTCCACCAGTATCGGAAGCATGTGCGTCGCGATCGGCGCTACTTCGTCCTGGCGACCTGCGGCGGGGTCAGCAGCCTGCGCGGGCCCGATCGGGGCGAGTTCGATCACGTCGTCTGGGCGACGATGACAGATGAGGGACCGCGGGTGTCCAACCTGATGCTCGATGGGATCTGGGACGAGGACGTCTTCACCGAACGCAGCGCCGAGCTGGTCCGCCAGCTGGTCGATCTGCGGGTGACGCCGCGGCTGTGCCGGCCGGATGGCTCTTTGCTCGCCGAGGCGGGCTTCCGGCTGAGCAACGAAGAGGCGATCCCCATGCGTGTCGTGGCCCGCGCGGAGGATCATTCAGGGCTCGCGGAGCCTTGGCACGCGGAGCCTTGGGTGCTCAAGACGGAGGTGCCGCCGGACTCGGTGATGATGTTCGCGTTGCCGGTGGCTGCTTCCCCGCGGACGGGCGCGGGCGGGGTGCGGCGGACTGGTGTGGGTGAGGCGCCGGACGGTGCGCCGCTGGCGCTCTCGGTGACGACCGGGTTCGAGCTGGAGGACCATCGCCCGCTGGAGTTCGAGCACGACTTCCGTCTGGAGGTCGGGGCGGTGCGTGAGCTGCCGGAGCGGCCAACGGGCCTCGTGGTCGATGGGGACCTGAGCGACTGGGCGGCGCTGAAGTTCGAGGTTGCGGACACCGGCAGTGCAGGCCGCGCGCGCTTCGGTCTGGCCATGGGCGACTCGATGCTCTATCTCGGTGTGCGCGCCGAAGACGATCGGGTGATCCATGTGGATGACGACGTGCCGCGCTGGCATCACGACCACGTCGAGGTGCGGATCGATACGCGGCCCTTCGCCGAGCGGCGGCTGATCCACTCGCAGTGGGATCTGCGGACCTACGTCTTCCTGGCCCTCTTCCCCGCGCGGGAGGAGGAAAGCGAGCAGATGTGGGAGCGCGCGAACTACCCCGAGGCGCTGCGGATGGCGCAGCGCACGATCCGGGGCGGATACGAGATGGAGCTGGCGGTCCCGATCGCGTACCTGGCCGAGCGGGGGGACGTCGAGCGGCTGGAAGGCTTCAGCTTCAACCTGACCCTGATCGACTGGGACGACCCGGAGGGCGAGGAGCGCACGGCTTCGTGGCAGACGCCGTGGCATCTGGAAGAGGCGGCGGTGGGGGCCGGGGGGTTTGAGGTGCGGTGATCCCCGGTCGGGCCTAGCTTAGATCTGACTGAGGCCGGGCGCTCCGGCGGGTTGTCGGTCGCTGCGCTCAGCCCAGTTCCACTGAGCAATTGTGCGGTCAATGGACGCGGAGCTCCCCGCCCAGGCCCCGGACGACAAGATGGGTGAGCGGGCCTCGCAGACAGCCGTGCAGGAGAACTTCTCGGCCCGCTGAAGAGTCGTGTTCCGTCCTCGCAAGTCGCTGCTCTTCGCGGATAAGGGGAGCCGGGGTGGCCGGAGAAGTTCCCCGAGCTGTGTGCCTCGGAAGCCCGGCCCCTGTTGTGCCGTGATCGACCGCTCTTGAGATCCCGTCGGCCCCAGGTCCTTCAGATCCCCTGTCCTCCTCCAGACGTTTCCTGCGCTTTCCCTATTGGGAGCTTGCCGGACCGTGTGGCTCTGGGATGCGCATCCCGTCCGCGCGGCTCGGGATGCCCCCACAGCAACCCAGCCGGACCATGGCCAGAGTGGAGGAGGTGCCGAAGATGACTCGACCCGGGAGCAACAGCACATTCAGCGGTGCACGCACCGCGCTACTGGTTCTCGCCCTCATCCTGATGACCGCGCCGACTGCCATCGCGCAGACGCCCCAAGCGGAGCTCGTTCTGTCGATCCCCTCGCTACGGGAGGTGGCCGGCTTCGCATCGGAGCTCGGGAGACCACGGGACATCAATGGTGACAACTATCCGGACATCCTCGCCGATGCCGGGCAGGACGACGGGAATGGGCGCGATGCGGGAGCCGCCTACCTCTTCTACGGCGGACCCGATGCCGATCAGCACCCGGAGCTGGTCCTGCTGGGCGAGCGACCCTACGAGTATTTCGGTTGGCAGTCGCTCGATCTGATCGGGGACTACAACGACGACGGATTCGAGGACTTCGCGATCGGCGCGCGCTATCACAACGGTCCCGACGGAAACCTGCTCAACGACTGCGGTAAGGTCTACATCTACCTTGGAGACGAGGTGCTGCCGACCACCCCCGCCTTCACGGTCACCGGGGAGAAGCTGCTGGGCAACATGGGCTTCGAGGTGAGCGGGATCGGTGATTTCAACAACGACAACTACGACGACCTGGCCGTCGGGGAACGACGCGGAGGGGCAGGAGATCGAGGTCGCGTCCATCTCTTCTGGGGAGGGCCTGACGCCGACGATGTCGCCGACCTGGTCCTAGAGGGAGAGCAGAACACGTCCTGGTTCGGCTCGCGCATCATCGGTCTGGAGGACTTCAACGGCGATGGCTGTGCCGACATGGCTGTCGGCGCTCCGCGCTTCGCGGGAGAAGGGCCGGAGGCCGGACGCGTCTATATCTTCTTCGGCGGCAGTTCCCCCGACACGACGGCGGACCTGATCCTCGACGCCCAGTCCGCCGGTGAGAGCTTCGGCTGGAGCCTCGCCGCCGGGGGCGACATCAACGGAGACGGTCTCACGGATCTGCTCGTGGGTTCGACCTACCGCATCCTCGATACCGGAGCGACTCGCGACTCGCTCGGCAAGGTCTATGCGTTCCTGGGGAGTGCGGACCCATCGGACTCGCCCGCGATGGTCTACTACGGCACGGAGAGGGGCGACTACTTCGGGTGCAGCATCTCCAGCGCCGGTGACCTGAATGCCGACGGATACGGCGACATCATCGTCGGCGCCCAATGGCACAACAACCGCGATGGGCGCGCCTACGTCTACCTGGGTGGTGAGGCGCTCGATCCCGCGCCGGCGGTCGAGATCGATCCGCTGGCCCCCGGTGACCACCTGGGAACGGAGGTCGGCTACATCTGGGGCATCGGCGGCGAGCCGGGGCCTCAGGTCATCGTCGCGGCGGCGGGTGCCGATCCGAACTTCACCGGCCGGGTCGCCGTCTACCGGATCACAGATCTGCTTCCTTCGCCGACGATTCGAGGCAGGACCCTCTGCGGCGGGGCCCCCCTCGGCGGGATCACCGTCGATCTCTCGGACGCAGAGGGCACGCTGATCGCCAGTCGGATCTCGGACGTGGGGGACGGCACGTACGAGTTCGGAGATCTCGAGGCCGGGGACTACATCATGGATGTGGTCACTCCGCTGGGCTACGAGCCGGCCGCAGGGTATCCGGTCGAAGTCCCCGTAGCACTGGCTTCCGGGGACGTGGCCGAGATCGACTTCGCCTTCGATGCCCTGCAGCAGACCGCCGATGCCCGCAGCCCCGGCTACTGGAAGCACCAGTATCGCGCGCACCTGTCTGGGCGGGGGCACGCGCACGAGTCCGAGGCCGCTCTGACGGGCTACCACGATCTGCTCTTCACGCGCTTCTTCGGCCGCGCGGACCCGTACGCGATCCAGATCCCGTCCGTCACCTACTCGGCGGGCCCCGCAGCGCTGAGCTTCGAGGATGCCCTCGAGACGCTCTCCTCGGGGAGGGGAACGATGCATGAACGGGCGTCCCGGCAGTTCCTGGCACTCCTGCTCAATGTCGCATCCGGCAAGGTTGGCCAGTACCACATCGCCACCGAGTCGGGATCGACGGTTTCGCAGATCATCACCTACGTCGCCGATCTGCTGGAAGATGGCGATCCGGCCAACGACGAGTTGGCCAAGGATCTGGTCGAGGACATCAACCACAACCGCCTGATCTCCAGCGATCCGGTCCCGCCCTCGGTGCCCAACATCGCCTATGGACGTCCGCTGGCGGCGGGCGACCACCTGGCTCTGTCGGGGCCCCACCCGAATCCCGCCCGCGGGTTCACGCGGATCTCCTTCCGCAGCCCCCAGCGCGGCGCCCGCGCCTCGCTGCGCATCTACGATGCCGGTGGGCGTCTGGTCCGCGAGCTCTTCGACGGCGTCGTCGACGCGCCCGAGACCCACCTGCAGTGGCGCTGCACGGATCAGCGTGATCGGCGCGTCTTCGGCGGAGTCTACTACTGCCGCCTGGAGATCGGCGATCAGATCGAGACGAGACCGATCGTGGTGAAATAGCGAATGTGCGCCGTGCGACCGGCCCCCTCGGAGCCCGAGTCGGCTCCGGGGGGG
>WJJG01000018.1 GCA_014729815.1 Candidatus Eiseniibacteriota bacterium | reverse complement strand
GAATACGAACTGCCCGTCATCCGCCAGGCGCAGGTCAATCTGCAGACCGGCCTGACCTTCGGTCTCGGCCTGCGCGCGCTGCTGCGCCAGGATCCCGACGTGATCCTGGTTGGGGAGATGCGCGATCGGGAGACCGCCGAGATCGCCATTCGCGCCGCGATGACCGGCCACCTGGTGCTGAGCACGCTGCATACCAATTCCGCGGCGGGCGCCATCCCGCGGTTGCTGGACATGGGCCTGGAGTCCTACCTGCTCGCCAGTTCGCTGACCGCCGTGATGGCCCAGCGGCTGATTCGCAAACTCTGCACGAAGTGCCGCGTGGAGGACTCCGCGCCGGATCGCGAGCAGCTGGTCCTGCTGGGTCTCGATTCGGACGACTCCGTGCAGCTCCATGCACCCCAGGGCTGCGCGCACTGCAACCAGACCGGCTACCGCGGACGACGCGCGGTGGGGGAGCTGCTGCGGATCTCTCCCAGACTGCGCCGCATGATCGCCGATCGCGCCGACAGCAGCGAGATCGCAGCCGTGGCGCGCCGTGAGGGCATGGTGCTGATGGAGGAGGAGGCGCGCGAAATGGTCCGCCGCGGCGAGACGAGTCTCGCCGAGGCGGTGCGGCACGTCTGCAGCGGCGATCTGCTGACCGATCGGCAGCTCGAGGAGGCGGCCTAGGCGATGCAGGTCTACGCCTACAAAGCGGTCACCGGCGAGGGCCAGATGGTTGCGTCCGAAGTGGCCAGCGACAGCGCCCAGGCCGCCCGCGAGCAAGTTGCACGCACGGGCTTGACCCTGGTCGAGCTGAAGCGGCGTCGGGGCTCTGTCCGGGGCCGGGGGCAAGGTGAGTCCGCCGAGGTCGTGATCGAGTTCACCCGTCACATGCATGGTCTGCTCACCGCCGGCGTGCCCCTGATCGAGGTGCTTGAGGATCTCGAGCAGCAGGCCGAGAAGCGTAGCTGGCGCATGCGTCTGCAGTCGATCCGCCAGCGCGTCGAGAGTGGAAGCACCATCTCCGAGGCCCTGGCCGCACAGCGGGGCGTCTTCTCTCAGATCTATGTCAATCTGGTGCAGGCCGGCGAGGAGAGCGGGCAGCTCGCAGAGGTCTTCGGTCGCCTGACCGGCTACCTCGAATGGCGGCGGGCAGTCTCGCAGCAGGTTCGCCAGGCGCTGTCCTATCCGATCTTGGTCTTCAGTGCGATGGGGCTGCTGGTCGGTCTGTTGACCTTCTTCGTCTTCCCGCGCCTCAGTGAGGTCTTCACCGCGCTGGACGTGACCCTGCCGCTGCCGACCAGGATCCTGCTCGCCGTGGGGCACTTCGGGGCACGCTACTGGCCGTTCCTCGTGGGCCTGGTTCCCGTCGGCGTGCTCTTCGCGACGCACCTGCGCCATCTGCCGGCCGTGCGCGATGCGATCGATCGCGCGCTCTTGCGCCTGCCGGTCATCGGACGCGTCGTGCACCTGGTGACCTACGCGCGCTTTGCCAGCTCGCTGGCCACGCTGCTCTCTTCGGGCGTGCAGCTCGATCGGGGCCTGGAGCTCGCGCAGTTCGCGGTCGGGAATCGCGTGGTCAGCGGGGCGATCGGGCGCGTGCGCGACCGGGTTCAGGGGGGTGAGACGCTGGCCGACGCGCTGGTCAGCACTGGCGGCTTTCCTCCGCTGCTGGTGCGTATGGTGCGTGTGGGGGAGACCTCGGGGGATCTGGTCGGCATGCTGCAGAACACGAACGACTATTTCGAGCGCGAGGTCCCGCGCGTGATCCGCAAGGCGCTCAGTGCCGTGGGACCGATCATGGTCGTCACGCTGGGCCTGATGGTGGTCTGGGTGGCCCTGGCGGTCTTCATGCCGCTGATGCAGATCGGCGAAGCGGTCAAGTAGCGCGGGATGGGGAGCGCCATGGCAGAGGCTGCGGGGCGGAAGGCCGCCGGAGCAGACAGCACACACTGGGAAGCAGAGAGGGGGCCGTCATGAACCGTGTGGATGCAGAGCGGATGTCGCCCTCAGGCGTCTCGCGAATCCGCGCGCAAGCGGCCTTCACGCTGATCGAGGCGGTGCTCGTCCTGGCCGTGCTGGCGGTGATCGCCGGGATGATGGCGCCGTACGCGGTCAAGGAGATCGAGGCCAGTCGGCGCGAGGCGACGCAACGCGAGCTCGGCGCGATCGAAGATGGCCTGCTCGCCTACTACCGCGACTGCGGGGTGCTGCCGAGCGAGAAGACGGGGTTGGTGGCGCTGGTGAAGAACGCCGCCGGGCATCCGGACTGGAATGGCCCCTATGTGGGCGGCAGCGGCGACATCGAAGTCGGAATCACGCAAGACGCCTGGGGCGAGTCGTACACCTATGTGCTCGCTCCGCAGCTCAAGGGCTCGGGGATCACGCTCGACTACCTCGTGCTCAGCCCCGGCGCCGATCGGACCCTGGGGACGAAACTGACTGGCAAGAAATGGGAACTCGACACCGCCGGTGATCTCCTGCTGCAGGGCTTGACCCAGACGATCGATCTCGACTGGGAGGCGCTGGTCGATGAGCGCCTCGACGAGTACGAGAACGGCCTGCGCGACTATTATCTCGACGTTGGTGCCTTCCCGAGCGGCAACGACTCGGTGGCGCTCGCCGCCTTGGTTACATCAGTGGGCAGCGGCTGGTCGGGACCCTACGTGCGCGAGACCCTGGCGACGATCGCACGCGATCCCTGGGGCGCGCCGATCATTCTGCGCACCTGTAGTGAGGTCAACGGCCACTCCGTCAGCGGCTGGCTGCTGCTGAGCTACGGCGCGGGGCCACCGGATGCGCGGGTCACCGGCACCCGTTGGGTAACCGGTCGGAACGACCTGTTCCGGGTGATTTCGAGCAATCGGCTGCAGGTGCTGCTGAACCAGGAGCGCCTGAGCGACGCGCGCCGGGAGCTGCAGCTCGTCAAGGCCGAGATCCTGGTCAACAACCCGACCGAATCGCCGCCCACCGGTCCCCTGAGTCAGAAGGATCCCTGGGGGCGGGCCTACGTCTACACCAAGAAGGCCGCCACGGCCGGCGTTGTCTATTCCTACGGCGCCGATGGTCTCGACGACGGAACGGGCGACGACGACATCTACGAACCGATTCTCTGGCCTGGCGCGGGATCGTAGGAGGCCCGATGCGTACGCTCTTCACTCGGCGCAAGAGAGGCGATGCCTGGGGCATGGTGCCGTCCGACGGCGAGGTCCGTCTGGTGCGCGCCAGCGTTGGCCCGCGGGATGTGCACGTCCGCCCGCATCGCCTATCGCTGGAGTCGGACGGCAACGTGCGGCGCGCTGACCGCCGGCTGGCTGGTCGTGCGGTGGTCCATCCGCTTGCCGACCTCTCCGTGCGTCACGAGCGGCTCAACCTTCCACCGATGAACGCCTCCACGCTCCACCGCGCCGTATGGCAGCACTGCCTGAGCGCCCAGTCCGACGATGCCGAGATCGAGGTCAGCTACGCGCGGAGTAGCGAACCCGGGCAGCAGCAAGATCTGCTGGTCGTCTGGGCGCGTCGCGCCGCGGTGCAGGAGGCGCTCGAGCGGATTTCAGAGCTCGGCTTCACAGCGCAGCGACTGACCACGCCCCCGGTGGCACTCAGCGCCCTGCTGCGACAGTGTGGCCGCCCGAGTTCGGTCGCCGGCTCGACGGTGCTCGTGCACATCGGACAGCGGATCGGATCGGTGGGCTGCCACACCGATGGCAAGCTGGTCCTGGCCCGCGAGTTCCCGGTGCCTCAGATCGGTGGCGCGCCCGCCGACGGGTCGTCCGTCACCGGTCCGGCGGCCGAGAGCGCCGAGGAGGCGCGCGGGCAGATCATCGAGGAGATCAACCGCTCGATCCTGCTCTTCAATCATCGCCTGCGGGGCAAGCGGGCCGCCCGCATCCTGATCTCGAGCGAGGGCGCCGACACGTCTGCGCTCGCACGGGAGTGCGCGGAACGTTTCTCTCTGCCGGTGGGCCGTCTGATCGACGAGCTGGACATCGACCTCTCCGGATTCGCAGCGATGGCTCAGGCGCCGGACGCGCAGCAGCCGCCGGCTGCGGTGGATACGGAAGCGCCGGCTGTCGTGGGTGCGGATGCGGCCGCTGCGCCGGACGCGGATTCGGCGGATGCGGCAGACGGGATCGGCGGCGAGGAGCGACGGTTGCGGGAGGTCGCCCAGAGTTGGGTGCTGCCGATCGCCGCGGCGGTCTGCGGCCATGCCGGAGAGCCGGACATCGATCTGTTGCCCGCCATCCTGGCCCTGCAGCAGCACCGCCGCATCGGGATCCGCATTGCGACTGGGGTTGCGCTCTTCGGCTTCCTGGCGATGTCGATGTACCACATCCCCTACTTCTTCTCGACGAGCACCATCGTCCACGACCTGCGCGCGCACGCGTCGCTGGCCGAGACCACCGATCGTATCGTCAGCGACCTGGCCGACCTTCGTGCCGCCCGCGAGCGTGCCGACGAGCGGCTGGACTTTCTGGCCGCGAGGCAGCAGCCGGCGGCCGTGGCCCACACCGTGCTCGGCGCTCTGGCGCGCGCCGCCACCGACAGCCTGCGCATCGAGGAGTTCGAGCTGGGCGTGGGCCACGGGGATGCAACGCAGCTGGAGCTGCACGTGCTGGGAACGATCGGCAGCCCTTCGAGCGCGCTGGCCCAGGCGCAGTTCAACCGTTTCCACGAGCGGCTGCGCGCGGAGCCCTATCTGAACGGCGCCGACGTTGGCCCGCTGCAGATCGAAGCGCGCAGCGACGGCAGCGGAAGCCTCCTGACCTTCCAATTGAACGCCCGCATCGCGACCGAAGGGAGGCAGCCATGAGCAACACGCAGCCCAAGCGCATCAGCCGCAACCTCGTGCTGACCGTCCTGTTCTTTGTCGCCGTGCTGGCGGTCTTCGTCTTCGGTGCGCAGCGTCAGGCGCGTCGTCTCGGAGTCCTGGGGCCGGCGCACGCCGAGATCCGGGCGCGGGCCACCGAGCGTTCGCGACAGGTGGAGGCCTGGCATCCAGGCCGCGCGTCCGAGCGGGAAGCTTGGGAGCAAATCGCCGCGCGTTTCTCCGATGCGCTGCCGGCCGATCACCCCCGCCTGCGCGCCTCGGGTGAGATCACCTCGCTGGCCGAGGCCTGTGGTCTGCGCGATGTGGCCCTGGTCGAGGTGCGCGAGCAGCAGGCTCCCGGGCTCGATCCGTGGGAGGACGAGTGGGAAGCCGGGGAGCAGGCCGAGGTCGAGGACGGGCTCTGGGACGGGATCGTCGAGGATCCCGAAGGGGCTCGCGTGGGGCGCTACGAATACGAGATGCGCTTCTGGGCCGAGCATCGCGGCCTGTTGGCCTTCTTGGGGCGGCTGGGGCGCGAGGACGTCCTGATCGAAGCCGAGTCGATTCGCCTGCGCCGCGAGCCGCCGGGTGTGCGCGTCGAGATGCTGCTGGCAGCCTACGGGAGGGAAGGATGACGACGCTGCGGCGTGAAATGCGCACCTTCTGGGCCGTTGTGCCGCTGCTTCTGGCATCGGCGACGATCGGACTCTGGGGCGACAGCCTCATCCACCCCGGCGCCACGCCACCGATCCGCGTGCCGCAGGGCGAGGAGTGGCTGGGGGACCCGCTGCCGCCGACCACGCTGGATGCTGAGGGACGCGCGATGCTGGCCTGCCTGCCACTCACTGCAGGTGCCGAGGCCGAGGTCACACCGTTTCTGACCCTCGCGGAGGGACGCTACGCCCCATCCACCGGAGCGCTTGTCGAGGACGAAGGCGACGGGGACCCAGCGGCCACGGCCGCGCTGGCCGGCGGCGATCCGGCCCTGCGCGCGGTGATCCGTCTGGGCGGACATGAGCGCGTGCTGATCGACCCACAGCCATGGATCGAGGCGGAGCGAAGCGACGCCCGCGCCCTGCGCGTGGGGGATCGCCTGGCAGGCCTCGAGATTCTCGAGATCGCCGGGCCGCACGTACTGGTCAAAGGAGAGGAAGGTCGCAAGTGGCTTCATCTTTCAGCTCCCTAGGATGTGCGCTGCTGGTGCTGTTGCTCGGCAGCGGTACCCTGCTGGCGCAGGCGCAGGAACCGACGGACTCCGAGAGCGAACTGCCCGGCACGGCGCTCGAGATGCTCGTCGTCGAACCGGACGGCGCCGCCGCGCAACACGCGCCTGCGGATCAGCAGGTCTCGATCGCCGCCCGGGAGGCGGACCTGCGGGCAATCCTGCTCGCCCTGGCCGAACAGGCCGGGCTGGACTTGATCGCTGATCCAGATGTGGGCGGCACGGTCACCCTCGAGATCGAGAACGTGAAGCTGACCGACGCGCTGGATGCGATCCTGACGCCGTCCGGGTACCCCTACGAGTTGCGCGGGGCGTTGCTGCAGGTCTACGGGCGTGGCATGCAGACGCGCGTCTTCAAGCTCGACTACATGACCAGCGTGCGCTCGGGGCTCACCCGGCTGAGTGCCTCGAGTGGCGGCGGGGCCGGTGGTGGTTCGGCGTCGAGTGGCGCGGGGAGCGGGGGCCAGGAAAGCTCCAGTGGGGAGAGCAACTTCTCGGTCGATTCGGAGATGTTCAGCGCGCCCTGGCAGGAGATCATCCGGGGTCTCGAGCTGATCGTCTTCGGCGAGGTGTTCGATGGACTCGGCGCGCCGTCCGATCGCCCCGAGCAACTGGTCGTGCATCCGGCATCGGGCGTGATCCTCGTCACCGCGTCGCTGCCGACCCTCAACCGGGTGGCGGCCTTTCTCGAGGAGATCGACGGCGCCGTACACCGGCAGGTGGTCATCGGCGTGCGGCTGCTCGAGGTGGCCCTGCGGGACGGATTTCAGATGGGGATCGACTGGAGTCGCGTTCCCAACGCCGTACCCGCGGCGGCCGGCGATCTGACCGAGGTCTTCGGGCACGACGATGCGGCGATTCGCCAGAGCCTCAATCCGCAGAACCAGGTCTTCCAGATCGCTGGCTCGGCCGGAGAGTTCACCGGCCTGCTCGACGCGCTCGAGACGCAGGGACGCGTCAAGATGATCAGCGCCCCGACGGTCGTGACGCTCAACAACCAGAAGGCGATCATCAAGGTCGCGCGCGAAGAGAGCTTCTTCTCACAGCGCATCGACTACCTGCTCCAGGCCGACGGGACCGCCCAGCCGATCTCCAGTGTCGAGGCCGAGCGCATCACGATCGGGCTGATCCTGGATGTCACGCCCCAGATCAGCCGCGATGCCGAGATCATGATGCACATCCATCCCTCTCTGACCGAGCTGGTCGGAGAGGATGTCTTCCCTCCGGGGGCCGACGGGAGCGAGGTGCAGGCCAACGCGCCGATTCTCGACATCCGCGAGATCGACACCGTCGTCGAGATCGCCAGCGGCAACCGGCTGATCATCGGCGGGCTGATGAAGAACCGCATCAGCAAGCAGGAGAAACGCGTGCCTCTGCTCGGCTGGATCCCGCTGATCGGGTACCTGTTCAAACAGGCCGACTACGTCGAGGAACAGATCGAGCTGGTGGTCGTGCTGGAACCGCGCATCGTCGTGGGATCGGAGGCCACGCAGCTTGCAGACCAGGAACTCGCGCGTCTCGAAAGGCTCTACCGCCGCTAGAGGACGGGACGTGACTCCCGAACGGGGGGGAAGAGGAGCCTGCGTCTCGAGTTGCGCTCGCCCCGCCGAAGGCTCCCGTAGTCGGCGCCCGTGGAGCGCCTCGCATGAGAGCATGCGATTCAGCTAGTTGAGCCGCAGGCGCTGCCCCGGACGAATGATCGCGCGTGTGCCGATCTCGTTCCAGGTCGCCAGGTCGGAGACCCGCACGCCGTAGCGCTGGGCGATGCTCCAGAGCGAATCCCCACGCTCGACGATGTGCACCATCGGACGCGCGGCGTGTCTGCCGCCCGAGGGTGCTGATACCATCAGCTGCTGTCCCGGATGGATCAGGCTGCTGCTCGAGAGGCCGTTCCAGCGCGTCAGCTCTCGCACGCGGACGCCATGCCGCGCGGCGATGCCGGATAGGGTGTCACCGCGGCGCACGGTATAAATGGCCGGAGCGGCCGCCGCCTCGCGCTCGGCCTGCTCGCGAATCGTGCGGCGTGCCTCCTCGACGATGTGGGCCGTCGAGGGGACACGTCCGAGGCTGTCGGCGAGGTGTCCCGGTGCGACGCCGAGTTCGTGCTGCCCGGCAACATCCGGGGCGCTGCCGTCCCCTGCCACGGAGCGCGCCTCCGTTTTGGATCCCGCCTCGGGTTCGGGGCGTGTCGGACGCTCGGCGGCCACCGCCTCGGGCACTGGGATCTTCAGGAGCTGGCCAACGCAGATCCGATGTGGATTGGTGAGATGATTGGCCTGCTGAATCGCCCGCACCGAGCTGCCGTAGCCCTCCGCGATCCGGCTGAGCGACTCGCCGCGGCCGACCTCATGCACCACGGAGCTCTGGCCGGTCCAGTCGAAGACACCCAGCCAGTCCCCGGCGCTGCGACTGGGGATCTGGAGGGTCTGCCCGATGCGGATCAGAGTGCTGCGTCCCAGACCGTTGGCGTCCTGGATCGCACCGACGGTCGTGCGGTAGCGGCGGGCGAGAAGCCCGAGCGTCTCGCCCTTGCGGACCATGTGGCGGAAGTAGACCAGGCGCTCTTCGGGCGGGATGCGCGCGATCTCGCGCGCGAAGCGCTCCCCGCTGCCGACCGGCACGCGAATCAGATACGCATCGCAGTTCGGGGGCGTCTGCGTCAGCAGCAGGGCGGGATTGAGCGTCTGCAACTCGCTGAGGGGCACATCGGTGCAACGCGCGACGATCCGCAGATCGGTGGGGGTGTCGACGGCCACGCTCTCGTAGGAGAGCGGCGGCTCGGTCTCGCGCGTCAGGCCGTAGGCTCCGGGGGACTTGGCGAGAATCGTAGCGGCGAGGATCGCGGGCACGAAGTTGCGCGTTTCGTTGTAGAGATGCCTCGTCCGGGCGATGCGCCAGAAGTCCCGCGTGCCGCTGCGCCGGATCGCACGCCGCACCTTGCCGGCCCCGGTATTGTAAGCCGCCAGCGCGAGGTACCAGTCATCGAACTCCTCGTGGAGATCGCGCAGGTGACAGGCCGCGGCGCGGGTCGACTTCTCCGGATCGAGCCGCTCGTCGACGTAGCTGTCGCAGCGCAATCCGCAGAGGCGGGCGGTGCCACGCATGAACTGCCACAGCCCGAGCGCCTTGGCGCGCGACTTGGCGTTGTGGCGGAATCCACTCTCCACGTGCGCCAGAAAGGCGAGATCCTGCGGCACATCCTCTTCGCGGAAGATGCGGCGCGCCATCGCCAGATAGCGGCCCGAGCGCTGCAAGCTGTTCTCGAAGGAGCGACGTCCCTTGCCGAGATAGGCATCGATCCAAGCCAGGACGCGTCGGTTGATGACGACCGGGTAGTCGAAGATCTCATCGACGCTCGGCAGGCGTGCTTCGGTGGCGGCCGCCAGGCTGTCGGAGAGATCGGGCACGTCGGCGCCGGGGGTCTCCAGCGAGTCGAGCGGTTCGGAAACGCGATCGAGCAGCCATTCGGTCAGCAGGCTGTCGCCTTCCTGCGCGCCCGCCGAGCGGCACTGCAGTGCAGACGACGAGTCAGCCGCGACCACGAGGGCCGCGGCGTCCGCACGGGCCGGCGCGCGCGCAGCCGTCGTGTCTCCCCGCACGGCCGCGGGCGCATGTTCCGCGAGCGGCGCGACCGATGGATCCGACGTCGAGGAGAGCCGGCTGCAGCCGAACAGCGCAATCGAAACGGATGTGATCAGGAGTACGTGGCGTGCGGCGTTCATGGTTCGGGAAAGATAGAGTCCCGCAGGATGTCGCGCAAGGCTGAAGCGCCCCGCCGGCCTGGGGACGACGGGGCGCGTCGAGCGGCGCCGGATCTTGAAGCGCACCGCGCGGTCGAACCTACTCGACGATCAGCAGGCGCGAGCCCTGGCAGCCGGCCGGGCTGCCAAGTCTCAGGAAGTAGACGCCGGTGTCCAGGTCGGGCCGCCAGCGCAGCTCGTGCGAGCCGCCTTCGCGGACGCCCTCGGCGATTCGGGAGAGGCGCCGGCCGGCGGCGTCGATCAGGTCGAGCGAGATCCAGCCATCCGCCGGCAGGCTGTAGCGCAAGGCATATCCCCCGTCGCCGAGCGGACGGACGGCCAGTCGCACCTCGTCGGCCCGTGCCGCCCCGGGTACGGTCGCGCCGTTGCCGCCCAGAGAGTGGAAGGGGCTCTCGCCATCGGGGCCCAGCGGCTCGAGAATCGTGCCCTCGAGGCCCTCGTCCAGGGCGAACCAGAGGGGCTGATCCCAGCGGGCGATGCGATTGACCAGTTCGGCATGGCTGGTGATGAAGCCCCCAGTCGCGTAGAGCTGGCCGTCGTAGAGGCCGAGGCCATAGACGCGATTGTCGTCGACGCCGGGGCCCAGCGGATACCAGTCGTAGCCGTTCCAACCGGCGACGTAGGAGCAGTCGAGCCCGCCGGCTTCATTGAACTCGCCGCCCACGATGAGTTGATTGCGGAAGTTGGTGATGGCGAAGACCCCGCCGTTGGTCCCCCAGCCGAAGGGCTGCCACTGCCCCTCACCGAGGTGTGCCAGGTGGAAGACGACCTCGTCCCCGGCGACGACGAAGTGTCCCCCGGCGACCAGCTCGCCCGCGTACTCGCCGATCGCCATCACGGGTGCATCGAAGCCACCGTCCACCGGCTCCCAGCTCGCGCCGTTCCAGCGCGCGAAATGGCCGACTTCCGTCGCACCGCTATGGGTGAAGGCGCCACCGGCATAGAGCTGATCCTCGAAGACATGGAGCGCGTAGACGATCCCGGGCAGGAAGACCCCCGGCTCGACCTCCCAGGTGAAGCCGTCGCCCAGGGGGGACCAGTTGGCGCCATTCCACCCCCCCACGCCGTTGAGGGGCGTCCCGCCCGCTGCCGTGAAGCTGCCCCCGGCGATGAGCATCGGTCCGGCTCCGTCGTCATGGACCGTCAGAGCGAAGAGATCCCCATCGAGCGTCTCGCCCGCCAGCGGCTCCCAGGCGCCCGAGCCACCCAGATCGAGACGGGCGATGTGGGGCGTCTCGACTGCCCCGCAATGCTGGAAGTGGCCCCCGGCGTACAGCATCTGGCGGAACTCGGCGAAGGCGTAGACCCAGCCGTCCAGATCCTCGCTACTGGCCGGCATCCAGCTGGCGCCATCCCAGCAGGCCGCCGCAGGCGCCTCGATCCCCCCGGCATGGGTGAAGCCGCCCCCCACGTAGAGGAGATCGTCGAATTCGATCAGCGCGCGGCCGATCACGTTGCCATGATGCCAGTAGCTGAGCTCCCCGCGGTTGTTCCTCCCGAGTCCGTGGGGGTCCGGAAGCGCGCCGGAAGGCGTCTCGCGCGCGCCCGCACCGCACGGCCACAGCGGGAGTAGGAGGAGAGCGATCAGCCCACAGGCAATCGCGGGCTCGATGAGAGTCGGGATCGGAATCCGAGTTGCTTCGAAGAGTCGCATCTTGCACCTCCATCCCTGAGATCGCGTTCTCCTGTGTGCCTCTTGAGGAGATTCGCGAAGGCCTGGCGCTGCGGCATCATTCACGGACGCTCGTTCTGGGGCACATCCTTATCGAAGAATAGTGAGCGAATGGCGAGGACGCAATGCGAGACCGGCTTGCAGTGATGCCAGGACTCGTCCGGGGATTCCTCCCGGGGATGGGGATGGTTGTGAGGTGAGACGAAGATTGGTGAAGCCTGGCGCGCAAGGCAGAGTCTGAATGGATGTTGGCATTGCACCGGCGGGGGAGCGCGCCCTACGTGTCGTCTGCGGCCACAAGATGCTCTCTCATCGAGGCGTGGCAGGAAGCGCTTCACCAATCTTCGTCCCACAGCCCGATTGATGAGGATACGCATAATTGTTGCATTCACTCGCCTGGACCTGTACTATCGATTCTGGAGCGAAGTTCGGACTCGGAGGTGGCGGAGTCCCCTGGGGGGGCACCAGCGGCACATCGGAGATGCAGCGGCGATTCGGCATCCATGGCTCATCACAGCGTCCAATTCGGAGTTGAGGCAGCGGAGGCGGAACTAGATCCAATCGGCGATCCACGACCGTGGGTTACCCGTTGCCGCAGCGCAGTTGCGCCTCTACGATCACGCATCTCCCCCTCGTGCGTCCCTTGCCGGTCATCTGACCTCGAGGGGCGGGCGAACAGAGTTCGGGCATGGATCGATGGGAGGCCCCGTATGAATCCACGGCGTCGCATGGATGGCAAGCGTTGCTGTACGTCAGCTTCCCTGACGCGTATTGCCTCCGTCCTGGCCCTGATGGCCGGTTTCGGGGCGCTGGCCGCGGGCGCCCTCGAGGCGTCTTCGGGTGCCCCTTCGGGCGCGGCCTCGCCGGGGGAGCCCCCCCTGCGCGTGGTGGCGAGTATCTTCCCGCTCGCGGACGTGGCCGCACAGGTAGGGGGGGACGCGGCGGAGGTCGTGGCGCTCCTGCCGCCGGGTCTCACGCCGCACGACTTCGATCCCAAGCCTCCCGATGTGGAACGGGTCGCGCGGGCCGATCTGCTGCTGGTCGTTGGGTTGAGCGGCGACCTGTGGGCCAACCGGGTCGCCTCGGCCAGCGCCAACGACGACCTCCGGATCCTCTCTCTTTCCGAAATGGTCCCGGCCGAGGCGTTGATCCCTCAGGATCCACACGCCTGGCTCGATCCGGTCTTGATGGCGCACTTCACCGGCGCGCTGGCCGACTCGATGGCCGCGATGCGCCCTGCGGTGGCGTCGGAGCTGGGGAACCGCGCCACCGAGCTGCAGTCGCAGCTCGCGCAGCTCGATCAGGCCTATCGCGAGCGACTGGCCCCCTATGCGGGCGGGACGATCGCCTCGCTGCACACCGCCTTCGGCTACATCGCGGCGCGCTACGACCTGCGAGAGGTGGGACTCTATCACGCGCACATGGAAGAGGGCGGGGCGCATGGCTTCGAGCATCTCGTCGCGGAAATCCGCGCCCACGATCTGCGCACCCTCTTCGTACAGCCGCAGCTTCCGCCCGGCCGAACGCGGTGGATCCAAGAGGAGACCGGTGTGCACATCGAGGTGCTCGATCCCATTGGGAATCCGCAGCGGGAGGGCTATGACAGCTATCTCGGGCTGATGCGGCGCAACCTCGATGCCCTCGAGCGGGGACTGCAACCGTAACCAGGGAGTCCGCGGATGCACGATGCAGATCAGGCGGAGCGATTGGCCGACCGGTGCCGACCGCAGAGCGGCATCGATCATGGGCCGCACCGCGACGCGATCATCGACATCCAGGGCATGTCGTACCGCTATCCGGACGGCACGCTGGCCCTCGATCGGATCCATCTCAGCGTGGCGCGCGCATCCACCTTGGCGGTGATCGGTCCCAACGGCGGCGGCAAGACCACGCTCCTGAAGATCCTGCTCGGTCTACTCGACGGGTACCGGGGCACGGTGCGCATCGCCGGCCTGACACCGTGCGAAGCGCGCCGCCGGGGGGACGTGGCCACCTGGGTTCCTCAACGAGCGAACTTCCACTGGGACTTCCCGGTGCGTCTGCGTGAAGTCGTGGCCATGGGCCTGTTGGGGCGCAACGGGCTGTTCCGATCGGTCGGCAAGGACCAACAGGCGTTTCTCGAGCGCGTGCTCGACGTGCTCGAGATCCGCAAGATCGCCGATCGGCCGATAGGCGATCTGTCGGGCGGACAGCAGCAGCGGGCTTTGATCGCGCGCGCGCTGGTTCCGCGCCCCCGCGTCCTCCTACTCGATGAACCGGGCGCGGGCCTGGACGCCAGTGGCATCGAGCGCCTACAGAGCGTGCTGTCCGATGTCAAACGAGAGTTCGGGATCACACTGGTCTCGGTGTCGCACGACCTGCGGCGCGTGGTCGCCGACGCGCAGCGTGTGGCCTGCCTCAACCAGCGCCTCCACTTTCATGACGTGCCGGAGAGCCTGACACGCGGCGTGCTCGACCGGCTCTACAGCTGCAGCCTCGACGGCATCCTGCCCGCGGCCTGCCACCACGACGATCCGCAGGAGGCGTGATGCCATCCGCTGAGCTGCCGCTGACGCTCTGGGAGCGCTTCTCGCAGTTCGCCTTCTATCAGCACGCGCTGGCGGCCGGGCTGGCGATCGCCGTGGGCTGCGCGGTGCTGAGTGTCTTCGTCGTGCACCGCCGCATGGCCTTCATCGGTCAGGGGGTGACCCACGCGGCCTTCGGCGGCGTCGGCGCGGCGCTCTTCCTCGAGCTATGGCTCCCCGCGCTGCGTCATCCCCTGCTGCGCGAGGCGATCGTGGCCTTCTTCTGTGTGGCCACCGCGATTCTGATCGGGCGCATCGGCCGGCAGCGGCGCATCGGCGAGGATTCAGCCATCGGGATCGTGCTGGTGGTCGCCATGGCGGTGGGCGTGATCCTGATCGACCTGCGCACCGAATGGGTGCGGCGCATGGCGGCCGGGGGAGAGCTGCGCGCGGTGTGGCAGGGATATGCTCCCTCGTTCCACGACATCCTCTTCGGCAGCATCCTCAGTGTGACGAGGACCGAGGTCTGGGTCGCGGTGGGCGTGACGGCCGCCGTCCTGCTGTGGGTGGCGGTCTTTTTCCGCGGCCTGCTCTTCTACGCGGTCGACGAGGAGGGCGCCACGGCCTTCGGTTTGCCCACGGTCCATCTGCACTACGGTCTGCTCGTGGCGCTGGGGCTGATGATCGTGGTGGCGATGCGATTGCTGGGCGTGATCCTGATCAGCGCGCTGCTGATCCTACCGGGCATCACGGCCGGACTCTGGTCGCGTCGAATCGTGCGGGTGATCGTGGCCTCGATGGCATTCGCGGCAGCCAGTCTGATCGTGGGTCTGTTGGCTTCGATGCAGATCCAGGTGCTCAGCACGGGGCCGGTGATCGTGGTCGTGCTGGCCCTCTTCTTCCTCGTGAGCTGGATCACGCGCGGCCGGCGCTAGCCGCGCGTCGCTCGCAGGCGCAGCGCCGGGCGGCGGATCCCAGGACGCAACGCCGGGCGGCACGAGACCCAGGGCAGCGCTGGACGGCCTGCACCGGGGCCCAGCACCGGGCACTAGGAACTCAGGTGCACCTCGTCGGGGCAGGGCTCGACCCGCCGGCCGGCCGCCAGGCAGTTGGGACACGTGCCGAAGAACTGCAAGCGGTGACCGGCAAGATCGAAGCCGGTCCGCTCCTGCACCTGATCCTTCAGCTCGCCCCAGGCGTCCCGCACGACGCAGCCGTCCAGCTCCGCCAAGCGGCCACAGCTGCAACAGACGATGTGATGATGGTGCGGACCCGTCGGGCGGCTGCAGTAGCCGACGCGCAGGGCGCGACCCGGCATGTGGGTCGCCACGAGCAGGCCCCCGCGAATCATGCGATCAACGTTGCGGTAGATGGTTACGCGGTCGGCCGGTACCCGCTCCCGCCGCAGCCCGGCCGTGATCTCATCGGCCGTCATGTGACGCTGTTCGCGCATGACCAGGTCGAGAATGGCCATGCGGATCCGGGTGACCTTGAGCCCCGCATCGCGGAGTCGGGACTTGTGCTCAGCCTTGTTCTTGTCCACAGCGTGCCTCACAGCAGGAAGGTCCAGGGTCGACGGGGATGCACAGATGTGACTCTAGGCGGACGGAGGGGGTGGGGTCAAGCGCCCCGAATCGGGGGTGCGGCGCTGCAACTGCGCGCCAGGGGACAAGATCCGCGAGGCAGCTGCTGCCGAGCAGCACCGCATGATACAATCAGGTCAATCTACATCCTTGGCTACGGGAGGATCCCATGTCGTCACATTCCCCGCGCGCGGCGGCGTTCCCGGTCGCGTTGCTGTGCCTGCTTGCGTCTCTGCCACTGCTCGCCCCCCCGGCGGGCGCGCTGCCGGATGCGGCCGACCGCTGTCCCTTCACCGGACGCTTTCCGGTCGAGATCGCCCTCGACGGCCCTTGGCATCTCTCGCGCCTGGCGGACTGGAAGCTCGATGTCGATCATGTGACCGGCTCCCGGGTGGTGGCCTTCGTCGACGATGAGGGATTCGCCGATCTGCAGGCGGCCGGCTTCGAGGTGCGGGCAATCCCCAATCAGGCGCGGCGCATGTTCCTCGAGTTGCGGCGCGATGGTCGCGAGGCCTATCACACCTACGAGACCCTCACGGCGGAGCTGCAGCAGATCGCCGCCGACCACCCGGACATCACACAGCTGATCTCGATCGGACCGTCGGTGCAGGGCCGAGAGCTCTGGTTCCTCAAGATCTCCGACAATGTCACCGTCGATGAGCCGGAGCCGGAGTTCAAATACAGCTCGACGATGCATGGCGACGAAGCCGTGGGCACCGAGCTATGCGTCTATCTGATTCGTCGTCTGGTCGAGGACTACGGCCTCGATCCCGAGATCACCGCCCTGGTCGACGATCTCGAGATCTGGATCATGCCGCTGCACAATCCGGACGGCTTCGAGAACGGTACGCGCTACAACGCCCAGGGGTACGATCTCAACCGCACCTTCCCGGATCCGGTGGACGATCCGGTCGATGACCCCAGCGGGCGACCGACCGAAGTGCAGCATATGATGTACTTCGTCTACGATCACAGTTTCCTGCTCAGCGCCAATCTGCACACCGGTGCGCTGGTGGTCAACTACCCCTGGGATTCGATGTACGGCCAGTACACGCCCGATCACACGATGATCCACAATCTCTCCGCGGGCTATGCGATCCGCAATCCGCCGATGTACAACAACCCGCAGTTCCCGGGCGGCATCACCATTGGCTGGGACTGGTACGTGATCCATGGCGGCTTGCAGGACTGGTCGTACTACTGGCGCAACGAGATCGATCTGACCATCGAGTTGTGCAATACGAAGTGGCCCCCCGAGAGCTGGCTGCCGGGCCTCTGGGACGACAACGAGGAGGCCATGCTCTGGCTGATGAACCAGGCGCGCATCGGTGTGGAGGGCTTCGTGACCGATGCCGGCGACGGCTATCCGATCCAGGCGACCTACGACGTGCTCGAGATCGGCAAGCCGATGTGGGGGGAGCCGACGCAGGGGTACTACCACCGGCTGCTCGAACCGGGCACCTACACCTTCGAATTCAGCGCCTTCGGGTATGAAGCGCATACCGAGCACAATGTCCAGGTCGCCGACGACGAGACCACCCGCCTCGACGTGGCGCTGACGCCCACGGCACGGCATGTCGTCTCGGGCACCGTCACCGAGCAGGGGAGCGGCTTGCCTCTGGCCGCCGAGGTCAGCGCCTATCGCCACGACGACGGGGAGCTTTTCCGCACAGTGACGACCGAGCCGGAGAGCGGTGCGTACGAGATCGAGGTTCCGTCCTGGGAGTACGACTTCGTGGCCCGTGCCGAGGCGCACGTGCCGGTGACCGAGACGCGCCTGATCGAGGGGGATACCACCCTCGACTTCAGCCTCCTGCCCGCGCGCGGGGAGATCGTGCTGGTCAAGGACGGCAATCCAGAACCCAATATGGTGGCCGACCTGACCGCACTCGGCTACCTGGTGACTGAAGAGAACGCCGGCGCCACCGAGCCGGCCGACTGGCCCGACTACGACCTGCTCGTCTGGAGCGCGGGGTCCCAGCGCAATCCGATCAGCTCGAGCAGCGAACGCGCGGCGGTCGAAGCCTATGTCGCCGCGGGGGGGAAGCTGCTGATCGAAGGGGGCGAGGTCGGCTACGACGCGACCGTCAATCCGGGGTATCCGAGCTTCGCCTCCGGTGTGCTGCACATCTCCGACTTCGATGCCGACGATGCCGGCCGCCTCGAACTGCGTCCCGATCAGACCGACCATCCGCTGGTGACGACGCCCAACGCGCTGCCGACCGCCCTGCCGATCACCTACGACTACTTCGCCGATGAGGACGCGCTCGTTCCGCTCGGGGATGCCACGCTGATCTACGGCACACAGGACTATCCGACCGACGCCGGCCTGCTGGTCTACGAGGTGACCGGACGCAACGAAGGCCAGATCGTCTTCTATGCCTTCGACTACAATGCCCTGACCAACGGCGGTGACGCGGCCGCCCTGCTCGAGAACACGGTCGCCTATCTGGTGGGCGAAAACCAGTCGGTGCCGGAGACCTCCTCGGCAGCGCCGCCGCATCTCAGCCGCATCTATCCCTCGGTCACACGAGATGGGGCCGTGCTGCAGCTACGTCTGAGCGACGCCGCCCCGGTGCAGGTCGATCTCTTCGATGCCACCGGACGTCGCGTCCGCCGTATCGCGTCCGGCCCGCTATCGGCTGGAGCGCATCTGCTGCACTGGGACGGTCGTGACGAGACCGGGCATGCTGCGCCGGCCGGAGTCTACTTCTTGCGGGCCTCGATCCCGCAGGCGGCGGCGGCACGCCGGATCGTGGTGGTCGAGTAGGCGCGAGGGGGGAGATGCACGCCGGATCGTGGTGGTCGAATAGGCGCGAGGGGGGAGATGGCACGCCGCGTCGGGGTGGTCGCATGGGCGCGACGCAGGAAGTGGCGCGGAGGGCCGTGGTCGCCACCCAGCCGGCGCTCCCCGGTCTCCGGGCGACCCGCGGAAGGCCGCCGCCGGCAGGTCGTCGGTCGCGGCGCTGCCGCCCTGCGGCCCTAGCGCATCGTCAATCCGCCGTCCACCACTAGGCACTCGCCGGTGATGTAGTCGGCGGCCGCAGAGGCCAGGAAGCAGACCACTTCGGCGACATCCTCGGGCGTGCCGGCGCGCCGCAGTGGAATCTGCTCGAGGAAGGCCGCCTGGGCCTTCTCGCTCATCTCGGCGGTCATCTCGGTGGCGATGAAGCCGGGCGCGACCGCGTTGACGTTGATTCCTCGCGGAGCCAGCTCCTTGGCCACCGTCTTGGTCAACGCGACAACGCCCGCCTTCGAGGCGCTGTAGTTGGCCTGCCCCGGATTGCCGATCAGCCCGGTGATCGAAGCCACGTTGACGATCTTGCCCGCCCTCTGCCGCATCATGACCTTGGCGGCCGCCTGACAGCCGAGGAAGGTGCCCTTGAGGTTGATATCGAGCACCCGATCCCACTGCTCCTCGCTCATGCGCACCAGGAGGCCGTCGCGCGTGATGCCAGCGTTGTTGACCAGGATGTCGAGACGCCCGAGCTCGGACACCGTCGTCTGAACGAGCTGCTCGACCGCGGCGCGCTGTGCGACATCACACTGCTGCGCCAGAGAGCGGCGGCCGAGGGCGCTGATCTCCTGGGCAGTGGCCTGCGCGCCATCGATGTCGACATCGCTGATCACGACGTCGGCGCCGCGCGCGGCCAGCCCCGCGGCGATCGCCTTGCCGATGCCCCGGGCCGAGCCGGTGACGATCGCCACCTGGCCCTGCAGCGCCTGACTGTGCGATGAACGGTGCATGGCGTCCTCCTACTGCTGTGGACAGCCGCCGGAGCCCTGCGCGCGACGCGAATCCCCGTGCGCGGCGCCTCTTCCCGCGCTCTGCGCTGGATGCCCGGCAACGGTACGCAAGGCGGAGGCAGGCGTCAACGTCGCTGGTGAACGCCCCCGCACGGGGCGAGACGCGGACGCCGTTTTGTGTTACGATATATCTGGAGCTAGTCGCTCGCGGCGCAAGCGCTTGGGCCCGATGGGCCTGCGAGCGCCTGGCGGCGCGAAGGAGCATAACGGGTGGCGCACGCCCGATCCCCGCGGCGCAGTCGTCCCGGCAACACGATCCCGGCGCAGCTCTCCCCGGAGCGGGAGATGCGATCGGCCGGAAAGGAGGTCCATGATGAGAGGGAAGCGGACGGTACGGACGTCCGCGAGCATCGTCGGCTGCCTGATCGCAGCGCTGCTCTGCG
>WJJG01000190.1 GCA_014729815.1 Candidatus Eiseniibacteriota bacterium | reverse complement strand
CTTTCGCCCGCCTGCGGCCTCGGCTGCGCCGCCGACGGAGGCAGAGCTCGAGCGCCTGAATCAGACGCTCATGACGCGTGTCAACGCCAGTGGGCGCGTCTACCTTACGCACACCCGTCTCCGTGAACGCTTCGCGCTGCGTCTCAGCGTGGGGCAGACCCGGACCGAGGAGCGGCACCTGCGGGAGGCCTGGCAGTGCCTGCGGGAGACGGCCGACGCACTCGGCTAGGCGGGGCGCACTCGCGATGCGATATCGGCGAGTGCGCTTCAGGTGCCGTGGCTGAGGCATCTGGCGCGGCGCACGGCAGGCGGCGCGCCGCGCCGGCAGGCCCTCGGCTTGTTGGCCTAGAAGGCCGGTGCTAGCATCGAGTCGGTTGCGCACCGGCGGATCCCGCCCTTCCACGCAGCAGGCATAGGGGAGGAGCACGGCATGCGAGCGGCTGGGAGTTGTGGATCGATGTGGGCCATACTGGTTCTCGGGCTGATGGGGATGCTGGGCAGCGCCTGCGGCGCCCCGGCGGTCGCGCAGTGCATCGACTACCACTCCTACCTGCACTGGGTCGACGGGATCGATCTGCGCGGATTCGCAGAACACGTCGCCGTCTCGGGGGACCTGGCGATCCTGGCCGACGACGATCTCGGACTCCTGCTGATCGACATCTCCGATCCGGGATCGCCGTTCGTGATCGGCAACGAGAGCAGCATTCGCCAGGTCAGCGACCTAGCGAGCGATGGCGATCTCGCGGTGGTCGTGGGGGACACGACCCGGCTGACCGTGGTCGACGTCTCGGATCCCGCCTTTCCCTTGATCCTCGGTACAACCGATACGCTCGGACAACCCTTCGGCGTGGCCCTGCAGGGCACCTACTGCTACGTGGCCGACTACGAGTCGGGACTGCTCATCTACGATTTGACCTTTCCCGAATCCCCGATGCTGGTTGGTGTGCGGAGCACGCCCGGAGACACGTATGGCGTGGAAGTCGATGGCACCTGGGCGTTCGTGGCCGGGGGACTGGAGGGATTCCATCTCGTGGACATCTCCAATCCCCAGCAGCCGGTGATTCGCGGCACGGTCGCGACGGGGGGGATTGCCTGGCGCCTACACCGTCACGGCCACGATGTGTACGTGGGCGACCGGACCGGCTCCCTGCACGCGATCGATATCTCCTTCCCCGCCACGCCTCGCATCCGCTCGAGTGTCGATACGCCCGGGGGCCTGTGGGACATCGCCGTCGGCGAGTCGCATGCCTATATTGCGGACGGCGCCCAGGGCGTGCATGCGGTGAACATCACCAATCCGGACCAGCTGCGGAGCATCGGCAGCACAGAGATCCCCGGCTTCGCCTATGGCATCGGACTCAGCGACGGCCACGCGTTCGTGGCCTCCGGCGACGGTGGCTTCCAGGTCGTGCATGTTTCCGGTCAAGCGCAGGTGGCGCCGGTCGGATCGATCAACACGCCGTCCTGGGCCAATGCTGTGGCCGTGCGCCGCGGCGTGGCCTGCACGGCCAACGGCAATTCCGGGGTGCGCCTCTACGACGTATCCGATCCGTTCGAGCCACAGGCCCTGGGCGTGACCCCGATGGCATACGCTGCCGGCGTCGCGATGCGCGGGTGGCATGCCTACGTGGTGGACGACTCCCGCAGTGTCCTCTCGGTCGTCAACGTCGCCGATTCGCTGCATCCGTGGGTGGAGGTCGAGCTGGAGATCCCCGGCAACGCGCGGGCCCTGGAGTTGCGCGACACGCTGGCGCTGGTGGCGGCCGGCAATGGCGGGCTGCAGATTGTCGATATCACCGACTTCCTCGCGCCAGAGATCATCGGCTCGCTCGAGGGCGTCTTCGCGGGGGATGTCGCCGTCCATGACCAGCGAGCCTATCTGGCGAGTCTCAATGCGGTGCGCGTGGTCGATATCTCCGACCCGACCGCGCCGACGCAGTTGGGGGCGCTGAATCTGGCAAGCGCCAGCTCCTGCGTAGCGGCCGTCGGCGACTACCTGTACGTCGGGACCGAGTACGGCGGCCTGCAGGTGGTCGACGCGACGATCCCCGCCGCGCTGGAGCTCGTGGCCGACGTGGTTTCCTTCGGTCCCGTCGAGGACATCGTTGGCGCCGGAACGTGTGTCTACTTCGTCGATCGCGGGGTCGATGGGGCAGGCCTGCATGTGGTCGACGCCTCCGCGCCCAGCGCCCCCGCGCTGGTGGGACGCACGGGCATTCCCGCCGGCGCCGCCTCGGTGGCGGTCTACGGCTCCTACGTCTATACCGGTGAGACCAGCGGCGATGCGGGCCTGCGCATCTATCGCGCCCAGTGCGGCGGCGTGACCCCGGTATGGGCCAGCGATCTGGTCGCGCGGCCGCGGGCGGCGGGCATCGCCCTGCGCTGGACGGTACACGCGGAGGGCTTCCGTGGCTTCGCGATCCAGCGCGCCGTAGGACGAGACGCCCCTCCGAGTGCCTTTGCTGCACATCTCTGGCTGGAGGAGAGCGGCACCCTGGAGACGCCCGGCTCTCGCGAGATCCATGATCCGGCGGTCGAGCCCGGCCGCTGGTATCGGTACCGGCTCCGTGGGCATCTCGCCGGCGGCGACGTCATGCCGCTCGGAGAAGTCGAGGCCCGGGCGTTGCCCGGGGAGCGACTCTGGCTGCAGCCGGCCGGGGCGAATCCGCTGCGGGGCGGTGGGGCACTCCGCTTCCGACTGGCCCGATCGGGCCGCGTGCGACTGGTGGTCTGTGACCCCACAGGACGCGCGGTGCGCATGCTCCTTCGTGAGCAGCTCGCAGCGGGGACCTACGAAGTCCCGTGGGACGGGCGCGATGGACGGGGGCGGGCGCTGCCGAGCGGCGCCTATTGGGCGCTGTTGCATGCCGGTGCCGAGCAGGCCTGCACGCGCCTCCTCGTGATCCGGTGAACCGGCGTCCTCCCGGATGGACCACGGCGTCAGGCGAGTAGCAGATCCCGGAAGGCGTCCTGCCGCCCGCCTGGCAACCGCCGCGTGCGCTCGTTGATTCGTTCCGCATCCGTCGTTCCCCCCGCCGACTTCGCTGCCTGCATGCGGCAGCCTTCGCCGGACGTACGCCCGCCCGGGGGGCTGGATTCAGTGACCGGCAGCGATCTGCTAGGAGCTATCGCTCCAAGGGCTTGTGCGCTTCGCGCGGCGGGGTGCTACAATGAATCAGGCGCGTGTGCGGGCCGATCGGAGTCAGCGGGGCCGGGCGCCCGAAGGGAGGAAGGCGTGGGGCGACGGCAGCTCTGCCTACTACTCGTTGCGGTCGCGGTCCGCCAGCTCGCGACCCCGGCGGGCGCGATCTCGTTGCGCGAGGCGTACGATCGGGCGGGACCGGCCCACGGGTACGGGAAGTACCTGGAGCTGGAGACCGGTGAGGTCTACACGGGGGGGCTGCTGATCGGTCCCATCCTGAGTCCGATCAGCTGGCGGCTCGAAGGACCGCCGGGCTGCGACGTACGCATCGTGGGCAACGGTGCGATTCTCGATCTGCAGGGCT
>WJJG01000189.1 GCA_014729815.1 Candidatus Eiseniibacteriota bacterium | reverse complement strand
TGCGCACGCTGCGCGGTGGCTCACCGGCCCCGGCCCGACGGTAGATGCGCTTCTCACGCGCGATGCGCTCGGCGGTGGCTTCGCGCACGCGTCGCCACGTGCGCCCGGCGGCGGCGCGCGTCTGACTTCGTCCATAGTAGCGATTGTAGCCCCAGTGCCAGTCGCAATACCAAACGCACGCGCTCCATGGATCCCACCAGTCGCGGGACCAGAAGCCGGCGTAGTAGAAGCCCGTGTGCGACCACCAGAACGGAGAGTAGTAGACATAGTAGCGCGGCCAGACGTGCCAGTGGTAGGCAAACGGATCGTAGTAGTAGTTGGTGAAGACGATCGTGTAGTCGTCGTAGTAGTCGAAGGGCTCGTAGAGATCGTATTCGTCCTGCCAGCGGGATCCATAGTCGTCCCGGTACGACTCCTGACGATACGACGAGCCCGTAGCGGCTCGCTCCGATCCGTCTGGTGTCAGATCGATCAGAGCGCGCAGGAAGGCGTCACTCGCGCCGGCCTCGCGCAGGTCGATGATGTCATCGACGCCCAGATAGAGCAGGCCGCCCTCCGCCTCCACGACATGCAGGATCGTCTCTTCGCCGACCCCCGCCAGTTTCAGACGAATCAGGTCGTCGACGGTCACCGCGCTGGCGCTGCTGCCGAGGGCCAGCAAAACCAGACAGATCAATCCTGGCATGGTCCAACGCAGAAGAGAGAAGGATGACTTCATCGCACTACCCACCTTTCGCGGGGCGGGGCTGCCGGGCATCCCCACGGCTGCGCAGCAGGCGACGCCCGCTGCCACGACTCTGCGCCCCTCATCTCCTACAATTCTACGGCCGGAGGGAAGTTCCCGCAACCATGCCTCGGCTGCCCCCTAGCGCCGCGGAGTCGGGAGCTGCCGCCACTTGTCCGTGGCGTGCTCGTAGAGCCAGAGCTGGTCGGTCTCGGTCACGATGAATCCGTACGTGGCCATGTCCCGGATCTGATCGACGGGCACCGGGAGAGGCATGAGGTGCGTTTCGCGCCCCTCCTGCCGAAAGGCCTCATCGATCGTGAGCCACTTCTCGAGGTCCGGACGGTAGACCCACAGCGTGCCGTCGCGCGTCAGAACGCTTCCCACGTTGATGGCCAGGACGATCTCGCCCGCTGCGTTCGACGCCGGCGGATCTGCATGGGCCAGCGTGGCGCAGGCCGGCGCGCTGCCCCTTGGAGTGAGCCATGATGCGCCGAGAAGGCCTCCCAGACCGATCAGCGCCAGCGAAAGGATCAGGATCGACTTCTTGCTCATTTGCGCGTCCCCTTTCTCACGCGGGCCCTGCCCCTCAACTGGGCCTACGCCTGGGTTGCATCCACAGTTCCGCGATACGCGCGCGCCGCGCGTTCCACCCTCCGTCTATCCGCCCTCTGCGATCCTACCGCAGAATGAGCAGACGCCGGGTCACGCGCTCCTCGCCGAAGCGCGCAACCGCAAAAACGACTCCCTGCGGCGCCCTGCGTCCCGCCGAGTCGCGGCCGTTCCAGGAGAGGAGCTGGACGCCCGGAGCGCTCTGGCCCCGCCAAAGCGTGCGCAGCAGACGGCCGTTCAGGTCGAAGAGGAGCAGCTCCCAGCTCTGCTCGGATGGCACGTGGAGTCGCAGCGTCACCTCACCACGGAACGGGTTGGGCCGCGGCGCGTCGAACGCGAAGCGCCGCTGCGCGCTGCCGGAGAGATGAAGCCGCAGGGGCAGAGCCAGCAGGGGCTGGTCGGGATCGTTGGTCGCCAGGAAGAGCTGTGTGGCGAACTCGTCGCCGAGGCGATCGCGCAGATCGAATCCCCAGGGGATCGGGTAGCGCGCTTCGGCGTCCGCATGGCGGCAGCCGCAGAGCGCGAGCCAGTCGGCCGCCGGTGGATCCGGGATCCGGTCCGCGGTCGCCAATTCGGCGGTCGGTTCGACCTCCACGGCGCAGGCGATCTGCTCGGGCCAGCGGATCGTCTCGAGCGAGACGCCCACCTCGAGCGAATCGAGTCCGCGATGCAGGATGAGCATCGAGGGCCGATCGACGATCCTCCCATCGGTGTCGAGGACCAGGCCGAGCTCGTTCCAGGCCGCCACCGGTTCGGCTCCCAGCAGCACGGTGTAGTCGGCGCCGATGTTGATGCCGCGCCGGCCCGTCGCCAGCCGCAGATCGGTATCCAGGAGCAGGCGCAGCGAGAAGTCGCCGAGGGGATCGGGGAGGGCCTCCTGGACGCCGATGCGGAAGATCAGATTCTGATTGACGCGGCGCGCGGCGAGATAGCGCAGATCGATCTCCCCCTCCCCGGCGCCATCCTCGCGCAAGGCACGGAAGGCGGGGCCGATGACCCGCATGACGTCGCAGATCACGCGCACGCTTTCCCAGGTGTCGCCCGGATCGGCCTGGTAGACGTCGATGGCAGGGACGCCGGTCCCCCGATTCTCCAACCAGAGCGTGTCGGCGCCGCTGCGCGCATCGTAGAGCGTGCGATCGATGCGCTCGGGCGCCACCAGGCGCACGCGGAACGGATGGCCGCCCGCCGGGGGACTGAGGGCGCTCTCGGCGCCACCGGCGAGGCGGCTGCGCAGCGCGTAGCTGTAGCGCGTGCCGTTGATCACATCCTCGTCGATCCATGCAGTCACGTGCGGTGCGAGTTCGGCCAGCGGCGCCGCACCGTAGTCGCCCGCGGCGAGCCCCCGGTAGAGCGCGTAGCCGGCGAACAGCGGGTCGTCGGCCAGACCGGCCGGCGGCGTCCAGGTCAGGCTGACGCGCCCGTCCTCGCCCGAGGAGGCCTGCAGCGCGGTGGGGGGAGCCAGCGTGCGATGTTCGATGAGCTGCAGGTCGTCCAGATACCAGCCCAGGTCGGTCACCGACAGGTCGCTGATCAGCTCGAAACGCAGCATGAGGCTGTCGCCGGCGAAGGCATCCAGCGCAGTGCGCACGCGCTGCCAGACGCCGCCGTTGCCGGTGAAGGCGCGGCTGTTCGATTCGTAGCTGCCGTCGCCATCGGCGTCGAACTGGATCCACCCGGGGTAGCCGCCGAGCGGTGTGACCAGCGACCAGCTTGCACCCCCGTCGCTGCTGGCCAGCACGCGCCCGCCGTCGTACCCGGACTCGGTGCGATACCAGTGGCTGAACTCCAGCGTGGCCACCGCCCAGTCGCGCAGATCGAACGGTCCCAGAGTCAGAGGGGAGATGCGATCGATCGCGTAGTCTCCGCGAAGTCGCGTGCCGAGCAGACGCGTGCCGGAGTGGGCCGGTGGGGGCGCGGCGCCGCTGGGATCGTCGCCGGCCGTGCCCCGCGCCCAATCGCCGTCCAGTGTGAACTCGAGCGCTTCGGCCTCCAGATCCCAGCTCCAGCCGCGCCGCACCGGCAGCTCGATCGGACTCTCCGAGGGCAGCTCCGCGCGGTTGTTCACCGTGGCGCCGTCGATCGCGAAGAGTTGATAGCGCAGGCGGTCACCGGGCGTCAGCGGACCGGTTCCGTGCGCGTCGCAGGGCAGCATGGCGCCGTAGAGTGCGGCGCTCCCCGCTTCCGTGCCGCTGCTGTCCGGCGCCGCCGGGATGCGCAGCGCGAGGGCCAGCGAATCGACACGGGTCTCGGCGCCGCGCTCGATCGCGTAGCGCACCCAGGCGGAATCGACCACGGCGCTGTTGTCCGCGATCTCGGCCGTCACCCAGAGCCGCGCCTGTCCGGCGGCCAGCGCCGTGGGGCGCGCATGCCGAATCACGGGCGGCGCATCGTCGGGTCCGACGAAGTAGTCGAAGGTCTCGCACGGTGCCCCCGCGGGGAGTCGGGCCCGATGGCCGGCCTGGTCCGCGGCCTCCAAGTAGTAGCGTACGCGTGAGCCCGTGGGTTGCGCCGGGATCCGCGCGCGATAGCCGTCCGGCTCGCTGGACATGCCGACCTGGCGGAAGGGTCCCTGATCCACGCTGTAGTGCACGCGGACTTCGCCCGGATCGGGCGGGTAGATCGACCAGAGGCGCGCGTGCACCTCGGGCGCCGCGGCTGGGTCCTCGAGGTCGGCGAGCGGCGCGTGCCGGATCTGGACGCCGAGATCGACCAGCTCGTGGCGTGCGAACCCATCGGCGATCGCCTCGAGATGCGGCGTGCCGGTGCGCAGATCACCGTCGTCATCGTCGAAGAGGAGCATCGCCATCAGCATCTGCTGCGCGTCACTCGGTTTGGCGTAGCGTGCGAAGTGGCAGAGGCTGTCGGCGAGCGCCACCGCCGCCACCGAATCGGGCATCTCGGAAATCAGGTTGCGGCGCACATCCCAGAGCGCGCCGGCGAGCAGCATTCCCTGGCAGTACGGGTTCTCCTCGCATCCCGGTCCCAGCATCTCGGGCGTGAAGTCGTGGTCGGTCGTGCGCAGGGCGGTGCCGGGACCGTAGAAGCCGTCGCCGATCCGGGGATCGTCGCGCACCGTGGCGGCGAAGTAGTCCGAGAATCCCTCGTGGAGGCCGGCGGGCGCCCACTCGGGCAGATAGGCGTAGAGCGTCACGAGGTGCGCGTACTCGTGCAGCACGACATCGAACATCTGGGCGGTGGATGCGCAGCTGTCGTTGGCCATGAAGAAGTGCAGCTCGGGCGCCTCGGGCACCAGGAGCGCGTAGGCGTTGCAACGGCCCTCGGCATCGCCGACCAGGACCGGGAGCGGGCGATCGAGATGCGGGGCCCCGGCGGCCGAGTCGCCCGGGAAGCCCGGATCGAGGGCCGCCAGAGCCGCGTGGGCGGCGGTGACGTGGCGGTAGGCAGCCCGCGCATCGAGCGATGCATCGCTCCCGGTCCAATCCAGCAGCAGGGGAGAGAGGGAGGCCGGCGCGACCAGCGAGTCGGGAGACTGTCCGAAGCTGCCCTCGTCGATCCATGCGTAGCGGCCGCGCAGATGCGCCCGCAGCTCGAAGGATGCCCCCTCCGGCACGTCGAGCCCGAAGAGACCCTCGGAGTCGCTATGCCCCCGGGCCAGGCACACGCTGCCGTCCCAGGCGGAGATCTCCTGTTCGGGGTACGGGAAGGTCACCGGGAGATCCCAGGGTGTGGGATGGGGGAGCGCGCCCTGCACCTCGCCGCTGCACGATGAGGCGCCCCAGGCGTCCGCGCGGGAGGCGGTGACCTCGTAGCGGAGGCTCCGCAGGGCGAGACGTTCCCCGGTATGCGCATCGATCAGAGCCTGCCAGGCACCACCCGGCGCCCGCGTGCGGAACCGCAACTGCCAGGCCAAGCGACTCTCAGCCAGGCCGAAGCTCCCGGCGGGCAGGATCCACGGGGTCTCGGCGTACCAGGTCACCGGTTCCGCGTCGGGGATGCCGCGCAACGCAGCGGCCCGGATGGCCGCGCGGGAGAGGGTGGGGCGCGTCGAGGTCGTCGCGGCGCTTCCGGGCGTCGAGGCGGTCCAGTAGAGCAGGTTCCCGGCGGCATCGCAGACCAGACGCTGCGTGCTGCCCCACACCGGGAGGCCATCGCGTCGCTCGCGGAAGTGGAGGCAGAGGAGTCGCCCGGCGCTCCGCAGATCCTCGAGCCGGAAGTCGCCCGCGCCGGGTGCGACCCAGGCGCGATGGCGCGCGACGAAGCGCTCGGCCTCCTGGGCCAGCGTGTGC
>WJJG01000188.1 GCA_014729815.1 Candidatus Eiseniibacteriota bacterium | reverse complement strand
GGGGACGCTGCCGGAGGATACCGCACGCCCCGTGGCAGTATGCGCATCAGGCGGTCTCACGGCGGCCTCCGGCGGCATGGACGATCAGGTTGAGGGCCAGCACCATCGCCAGGAGCACCATGCCGAGGGCGATCGCCAGGGCGAAGTGCCCCTGGCTGGTCTCGAGGTGGATGGCGGTAGTCATCGTGCGCGTCACACCGCGGATGTTGCCTCCCAGGATAAGCGATACGCCGACTTCGGAGATCACCCGGCCGAAGCCGGTCGCCAGGGCGGTGATAATGGCCAGGCGGGACTCGACGATCGTCTGCCAGGAGGCGCGTAGGGGAGAGGCGCCCAGCAGGATCGCCTCCTCGTAGATGTCTCCGATCCGCTCCTGCAGCGCGGCATGCGACAGCGCCGACATCAGCGGCACGATCAGGATCACCTGCCCGATGACGATCGCCGCCGGCGTAAAGAGCAGCTGCCAGTCTCCCAGCAGCGCATTGCGGGCGATGAACGCGTAGACGAAGAGCGCCACCGCCACGGTGGGGAAGGCCAGCGCCGTGCGCAGCAGGATCAGGATGGCGCGCTTCCCGGGAAACGTATGACGCGCCAACAGGAAGGCCAGGGGCAGGGAGATCAGGGCCGCGATGCTGGTCGAGGTCAACGATACGCGCAGGGTGGTGAGCAGGGAGGAGGTGAGGTCGGCGTTCATGGCCAGAATCAGGCGCACCGCCTCGTGCAGGCTTTCGATCAGAAACTGCATCGGCCTCCGGCCGACCGGGCGCGTCGCAGTCGGGCGTTAGGGTCGCGGTCCGGGATGGAACAGCTGCTCGCCGCCGACCCGGTACGCCCCGATCACCGCCTGCCCCCGCGGAGAGGACAGCCAGGCGATCAGGCGCGCGGCGCCGGCGTGGTGAAGATCCGCATGGCGTTGCGGATCGATGGCGATGATGCTGTACGGGTTGATCAGCAGCGGGTCCCCCTCGCAGAGCACCGCGAGATCCAGATCATCGCGCATCGCCAGATGGGTGCCCCGGTCGGTGAGGATGTAGGCTTCCTTCTCGGCGGCGATCGTCAGGCAGGCGCCCATGCCCTGCCCGGCTTCCACATAGGCTTCCCCGCGTGGCGTGATGCCGGCCACGCGCCAGAGCTGGAGCTCCTTCTTGTGGGTGCCCGAATCGTCGCCGCGACTGACGAACGGCGCGCCCGAGTCGGCGATGCGCTGCAGCGCGCCTGCCGCCGTTGCGGCTGAGGCGATCCCGGCCCGATCGGCGGGGGGCCCGGCGATCACGAAGTCGTTCCACATCAGGGGCACGCGCTCGAGGCCGAAGCCCGCGGCGAGGAACTCCGCCTCGGCCTCGGGCGCATGCACCAGTACGGCATCCACATCGCCGTTCTCGCCGTGCTTGAGCGCCTGCCCGGTGCCTACGGCCACGTAGTGGACCTCGATTCCGGTGTCGTCGCGGAACTCGGCGAGGAGGGTGTCGAGCAAACCGGTGTTGGCCGTGCTGGTCGTCGTGGCCAGGCGCACCGGTCCCATCTCGCCCGGCTGCGACTCGCCGCAGCCGGGCGTCAGGCCGGCGAGGCCCGTGGCCAGGCAGGCCAGGGCCAACGCCAGTCGGCGCACTGCAAGCGGGCATCTCGAGAACGTCCTGCGCATGACCCCTCCGCCTCGCGCGAGCCCCCCGGGCCCGGGCGGCCCGCCGCCCGGTCGCGGAACGCCACTCCCGATCGACAATTGTGTCAGGGAACGCACAATACTAGGACCCGTGCGCGGTGGCCGTCAATCGGGCCGCTACGGAGGCTCGGCGCCGAGCGCCGCGGCAACTCCGCACGGAGCGCTGCGGCGACCCGGTGCTGAGCCGCCGCGGCCCACTGCTGAAGCCTGCGGCGCCCAGGCGCTGAACGCTGCGGCGCCTCGGCGCGTCACCCGAAGGAGGCAGCGCTCTGTGCGGAGGCGCCGCCGGGCTTCTGAATGCCCCTGACGTGGGTTGCGGCGCAAGGATTCCGTTGTGAGACGAAGATTGGTGAAGCCGGGGGCGCAAGACAGAGTCTGACTGGCTGTTGGCGCCGCACCGGCGGGGGGGAGCGCACCCGGGGGCCGTCTGCGGCCACAAGGTGTTCTCTCAACAGGAAGTAGCAGCAGGCGCTTCACCAATCTTCGTCCCACAACCCAAGGATTCGGGCTGGACCGGGTCAACTGATTGATGCAGAAGGGCTTGCGGAGAGGTTGCCGAGGATTCGAGCAGAACCCGCAAAGCGGCTGCATCTCCTTTCTTGGATGGAATTCACCAGGCGTTCAGCATGAATTCTCATTCCACACGCTGCACGGCAGGGGAGGATCTGAATGAGACGGATGACGAAGACCAGCCGGCCGCCCGCGGCCTCCAGCCGGAGCATGGCTGCCGCCTTGCTCGCGACCGGCGCGCTGACCGCCCTGGTGGGAGCGGCCGCGGCGGAGGGTGCCGTGGCCGAGCACGTGCGCAACAGCGGGCCCCCTCTGCGCGGGGAGCATACGCTGCAGCTCGAGGAGCTCTGGCGCCTCGATCTCGAGAGCGAGGCGCTGCTGCTCGGGATGATCGGAGATGTGGCCGAGGGACCCGACGGCAATCTCTACCTGCTCGATCGCCAGACCGCCGAGGTGCACGTCTTCTCGTCCGCGGGCGAGCATCTGCGCGCGCTCAGTAGGCAGGGGGAGGGCCCCGGCGAGACGCGCCGGCCCCGCCAGCTGCTCTTCCTGGCCGACGGCACGCTCGGCATCGTCGAGTCCTCCCCGGGACGCATCGTGCGTCTCGGTCTCGATGGGATCCCCGCCGGCGAGATCGTTCCGGGGGGCGAGGAGGCCGCGCAGGGCATGCGCCTGCTCTGGCGCGCTGCCGCGCGGGGCGATGCGCTGGTCGGATGTACCGAAGCGCTGCAGCCCGGGCAGGGCAGCTTCCGGCGGGTCCGCTCCCTCGACCGGCTCGCGCCCGACGGCGCGATTCTGGCGACCTACCTCGAGAGCGCGCAGGAACGGGACATGGCCAACTTCAAGTGGAACGAGGCCGAGGACTACTTCGTGCATCAGGGCGGATTCGCGCTGGGGCCCGACGGCTACGTCTACGCGGCGCCCGAGCGCGACCGATATCGGATCGACGTCTACGCTCCCGATGGCGAACGCATCCGCACGATCGAGCGAGCGGACTTCGAGCGCGTCAAGCGCACGGCAGCCGAACGGGAGCAGGCGGATGCCGGGATGCGCATGGTGATCAACGGCCGCGAGATCGAGAAGGAGATCGCCGACTACGAGCCCTGCATCTACCAGTTGCGGGTCGACTCGCACGGGCGCCTCTGGGTCACCCACAGCCGCAGCGTGCGCG
>WJJG01000187.1 GCA_014729815.1 Candidatus Eiseniibacteriota bacterium | reverse complement strand
TCTACACCCATGTCACTCCGGCATCGTTGAGGGAGGCTTTCCAGCGTGCGCACCCGCGAGCATGAACCGACCCGCTCCACAACCGTCCTAGCGGTGGTCCGCGACGGGCGCGCCGCCATGGCGGGCGACGGCCAGGTCACCGCCGGCCAGACCATCCTCAAGGCCTCGGCGCGCAAGGTGCGCCGGCTCCACAACGGTACGGTCCTGGCCGGCCTGGCCGGGTCGGCCGCCGACGGCCTGCATCTGCTCGATCGCTTCGAGACGGCTCTCGACTCCCACGGCGGGGCACTCCAGAAGGCGGCCATCGAGATGGCCAAGTTCTGGCGCTCGGACAAGATCTTGCGGCGCCTGGAAGCGCAACTGGCCGTGGCCGATAAGGAGCACGTTCTCCTCCTCTCCGGCAACGGCGACGTCGTGGAGCCCGAGGACGGGATCGTCGCCGTGGGGAGCGGAGCGGCCTACGCCCTGGCCGCCTGCCGCGCCCTGGCCCGGCATACGGAGCTGCCCCCGGGAGAGATGGCGGTGGAAGCCTTGAGGATCGCCGCCCAAATCTGTATCTTCACCAACGACCAGATCTATCTCGAGGAGCTCTAGCCTCACGGCGGCGCCGTGGCGGCGGCCGGCTTCATCGCGCATGGGTCGGATCGATCCCCGGAGTCCTCCGGGGCTTCTCGTCTGTTCTCCATCGGCGCCGGATCAGGCGGCGGATAGGACCGCCGCCGCCGGCCCGCGCCCGAAGCCCGATCTCGGAAAAGGAGCCGTTCTTGGAGACGTTGCCCGCCGGGCCGCCCGGCCTGGAAAGCCTCACCCCGCGCCAGATCGTCGCCGAGCTGGACACCTACATCATCGGACAGTCGGCGGCCAAGCGCAGCGTGGCCATCGCCCTGCGCAACCGCCTGCGGCGGCAAAATGTCCCCGGCGAGATGCGCGATGAAATCGTGCCCAACAACATCGTCATGATCGGACCCACCGGCGTCGGGAAGACCGAGATCGCCCGCCGTCTCGCCCGTCTGGCGCGCGCGCCGTTCCTCAAGGTCGAAGCCTCCAAGTTCACCGAGGTCGGCTACGTGGGCCGCGACGTGGAAGCGATGATCCGCGATCTGACCGAGATCGGCATCAACATGGTGCGCCAGGAGATGAGCGCCGCGGTGAAGCAGAAGGCCGAGGCGATGGTCGACGAGCGGATCCTCGATCTCTTGCTGCCGCGCCCGCGCCGGCCCGATGGGGAGGAGGAAGGCTCCTACGAGCGCACGCGCAGCAAGCTCCGCGCCCAGCTCGACGAAGGACAGCTGGAAGACCGGCAGGTGGAGCTGGAGGTGGCCAGCCGCAACTTTCCCACCATCGAGATCTTCTCCAACCTCGGTCTGGAGGAGATGGACATCAATCTGCCCGAGGGGATGGAAGGGATCTTTCCGCGCAAAAAGAAGCGGCGGCGGATGCCGGTCTCCGAAGCGCGCGGCTACCTCCTCCAGGAGGAGACCCAGAAGCTGATCGACATGGACAAGGCGGTGGAAGCGGCCCTGGAGCGCGTGCAGAACGCCGGCATCGTTTTCATCGATGAGATCGACAAGGTGGCGGGCGAGAAGGCCGGCTCGGGTCCCGACGTCTCGCGCGAGGGCGTTCAGCGCGATCTGTTGCCGATCGTGGAAGGAACCGCGGTGGCGACCAAGTACGGCTTGGTGCGCACGGAGCACATCCTCTTCATCGCCGCCGGCGCGTTTCACACCAGCCGGCCGTCGGATCTCATCCCCGAGCTTCAGGGACGCTTCCCGATCCGCGTGGAGCTCTCCTCGCTCACCGAGAAGGACTTCGTGCGGATCCTCACCGAGCCCAAGAACGCGCTCATCAAGCAGTACCAGGCGCTGCTGGCCACCGAAGGCGTCGCCATCACCTTCGAGAAGACGGCTCTCAATCGCATCGCCGAGATCGCCACCGAGGTGAACGGGGCGACGGAGAACATCGGCGCGCGGCGGTTGCACACGATTCTGACGACGCTTCTGGAGGAGATCCTCTACGATGTCCCCGATCGCAAGGCCGAGGCGATCAGCATCACGCCGGAGCTTGTGGAGGAGCGGTTGGGCGCGGTCTTGCGGGATCGGGACCTGAGCCGGTTCATTCTGTAGCCGGCGGCGGAGCGGTTGGGCGCCGTCTTGCGGGACGGGGATTCGACCCGGCTCACGAAGCAGCCGGGCCTGGGGAGGACGGAACGGTATGGCGAAACGAGACTTTCTCACGCTGAGCGACTGGAATCGTGCCGACGTCGACCGCACGCTCGATCTGGCGGCGACGATCAAGGAGTCGTACCGCAAGGGGGAAACCACGACGCGCCTGCAGGGACGCGTCCTGGGGATGATCTTCCACAAGCCGAGCCTGCGCACGCGGCTGTCCTTCGAAGTGGGGATGTGGCAGCTGGGCGGGCACGCCATGATGATCACCGACAAGGAGATCGGATTCGGCCGGCGCGAGGCGGTCAAGGACATCGGCGCCGTCATGAGCCGCTACCTCGACGTGATCATGATCCGCACCTTCCATCAGTCCGACGTCGCCGATCTGGCGGCCAACAGCCCCATTCCGATCATCAACGGTTTGACCGACGCCTTTCATCCTTGCCAGGTCTTGTCCGACCTGCTCACGCTGCGCGAGCGGGGCCTCTCGGCCGACGGGCTCAGCGTGGCCTATCTGGGCGACGCCAACAATGTCGCCCGCTCCTGGATGAACGCCGCCCTGCACTACCGCCTCGATCTGCGGCTGGGATGCCCCGAAGGATACGAGCCGGAGCCGGAGTTCGTGGAGGGCGTGCGGCAGAAGGGGGTGGGGACGGTGAGGGTTACGCGCTCGCCGGAGGAAGCGGTGGAAGGAGCGCGCGTCATCTACACCGACACCTGGACCAGCATGGGGCAGGAGGCCGAGGCTGAGAAGAGACGCCGGGTCTTCCCGCCCTTCCAGGTCAACAGCGAGCTGCTCAGCCGCGCCGACCGCGATGTGCTGGTCATGCACTGCCTCCCGGCGCATCGCGGGCAGGAGATCACCGACGAGGTGATCGACGGGCCGCACTCCATCGTCTACGACCAGGCCGAGAACCGGCTCCACGCGCAGAAGGGTCTGCTGGCGGCGTGCCTGGGGGCCTGAGGACAAGGATTTCGCCGCGCAGATCGATCCGCCGCCTCCTCGCGCTCCTCATCCTGTCGGCCGCGGCCATCGGCTGCGCCCAGATCGAGCCGCCTTCGGGCGGGCCCGAGGATCGCACGCCGCCGGTCGTTACCGCGAGCCATCCCGAGTCGCTCGCCGCCGGCTTCGGGCGCGGCGACACGCTGGCGCTGCGCTTCAGCGAGAGCATGGACAAGGGAAGCGTGGAGGACTGGCTCTTCCTGAGCCCCGATCCGGGACGACTTTCGTACCAGTGGGACGGCAACCGGCTGCGCATCATTCCGCGCGACAGCCTGCGCGCGCAGACGACCTACGTTCTGCTGCTGGGGACCGAGGCGCAGGACCGCCGGAACAACAACCTGGAAGCGCCCTATCAGCTGCCGTTCGCCACCGGCTCGACTCTCAGTCAAGGCCATCTCGAGGGGCACGTCCGCACGGGGCGCCTCAATGCCGGCGGGCATTTCGTGTTCGCCTGGACAGCGGCCGACAGCGACAGCGTGACGGCGCCGCCGGCGGAGATGGAAGAGGCGCTGCGGCGCGGACAGAGCGATAACGAAGGCCGCTTCAGCCTGCCGTTCCTGCCGCTGGGCGAAACGCTCTCGATCTGCGCGCTCTATGACGCCGATGAGAACCGTGCTTACGACCCCAAGGCCGACCTGTGGGCGTGCGTGCCGCATCCGGTGACGCTGACCGACACGCTCCCGGTCCGGATGGAGCTCGAGGTCTATCTGGTCTACGACGATGAGCCGGGAACTCTGGAGGGGACGATCGTCGACTCGCTGTGCGTGCGCCGGTTTCCTCCGGCTCGCGTGCGGGCCGAGATCGATTCATTGCGCGCGCTGCTCATCTCCGCGGGCCGGCTGAGTGTCCCGGAAGATTCCGTCGTCGTTCCCGACACCTTGGGGCCGGCGGCGCCGATCGACTCGCTGGGCCTGGATGCTCCCGGCGTCGATACGACGGCGGCGGTCACCGATTCGGCCGCCATGGCGGTGCAGATCGAGACCGACGACGAAGCGATCCGCGAATGGCAGGCTTGGGAATCGGACACGCTGGCCACGGCCCTCGATTCGCTGGAGCTGGCGCGCGCCGATTCGCTCATGAAGGCGCGCCGGGGGCAGCTCCAGAGCGCGCTGGAAGAGAGCGCCTACTGCGCGCGACCGATCTGGCTCGAGGTGTTTCGCGATCCCGATTCGGCCGCCGTGGCCACCCGGCGGATCCGCGATACCTTCACCGTCGATGAACTCCCGCCCGGAACCTACTGGATCCAGGGCTTCCGCGACGTTGACCTGAGCGGCGAGCGATCGGCCGAGGAGCCGCAGACGGAGCTCTTCGGACCGATCCGACTGAAGCCGGCGCGGACGGAGGCGGGACTGGAGATCCGGATACCTCACTGGAGGCGCCCCTGGCCGCGCGACCTGCTGGCGCCCGACACGACCGCGGCGGACACGACCGCGGCGGACACGACCGCGGCGGACACGAC
>WJJG01000186.1 GCA_014729815.1 Candidatus Eiseniibacteriota bacterium | reverse complement strand
GGCCGCGAGCCAATGCATCCTCGCCAATCCGAGCTTCGAGATCGACGGAAGCGGCGGACCCGTCTTCGGCGGCTGGCAGCAGTTCGGGCAATTCGGTTCGGTCGCCATCGCGATCCATGGTTCTCAGGCCGCGCGCGTGAGCGGTCCCGGCGGCGACTGGAGCGTCTCCGGCTACTGGCAGCGGCTCGACAGCGAGCCCGGAGAGCAGTGGGAAGCCACCGGACACGTCCAGCACCCGTCCGGGGCACCCCTGACCGGCAGCAGCGTCGCGCTCGTCAACATCGAATGGCGCGACGGCAATGGGGATCTGATCGACTACGACTCCTTCGTCGTGGCCGACCCGAGCACGCCCCGGGACGCGTACGTCGAATTCGCCCTTCTCAGTGACCCGGCTCCCGCGGGAACGGCCGCCATCCACTTTCTGCTCGGGGTTCTCCAGGGCGCCGGAGAGCCGCCGCCCGATGTCTATTTCGATCAGGTCACCATCTTCAGCACGAGCCCGCCCACGATGGACGAGATGCAGTGGTCCGACTTTCCCGGCGGGCGGGCGGTCGACTTCGCCGGCCGCAGCTGGCGCGTCAAGGGGCCCGGCTTCTACGGCCCCGGGCCGAACGTCTTCTGCGACGATCCCGACTGCGTCTGGGTGGACGGCGAAGGGCGCCTGCACTTGACCCTCTCCGATCAGGGCTCGCACTGGGCCGCCACCGAGGTCGCCCTCGAGGAGGCGTTGGGCTACGGCGACTACATCGTCACGACGGTCGGGCGGTTGGATCTTCTCGCCATCCAGGCCGTGCTGGGCATCTTCCTCTGGCAGTACGGCCCCTGCTGGGACGAGGCCTATCTCTGGTGGAATCCCTACAACGAGATCGACATCGAATACAGCCGCTGGGGCTATCCATCCAACGAGATCGGTCAGTTCGTGGCGCAACCCTACGACTGGCCGGGCAACACGGAGAGGTTCGACGCCACGTTCGCCGAGGGCGAAGTCGTCAGCCACGCCATGCGCTGGCTGCCCGACCGCGTCGAGTATCGGGTCTGGCGCGGAGGGCCGGAGGCGGAGTCACCGCAGACCCTGATCCACGAGTGGACCTACACCGGCCCCCACATCCCGCGGCCGGAACAGCCCCGCATGCATCTGAATCTCTGGAAGCTCGAGGGCAACCCCGCGGCGGACCAGGAAGTCCTCTTCTCGGGCTTCGTCTTCGTCCCCGCGGATGCCCCTTCCGCGATCGACGAACCGCAGGTGCGGGCGCAGGCGGCCGCGGGCGGGACGCTGATGCTCGCCGGTCCGAATCCCTTCCACGCGTGGACGACGATCCGGTTCGATCTCTTCCGCGATGCGACTGTCGACCTGGGCGTCTTCTCGCTCGACGGGCGTCGGGTGCGCACGCTCGTGCGCGGTATCCTGGGAGCAGGCCTACATACGGCGAGCTGGGATGGACGCGACGATCGCGGGCGAGCGGTTGGCTCCGGTGTGTATCTGATCCGCTTGACGGCCGATCCGCTCCTCGACACCCGGCGGATCGTGCGCATCGAGTAGGATCCACACACTGTAGCGACCGCGCCTTGCTACACTGGGACGACTGCACCTCGCTACACTCGAACGGCCGCGCCTTGCCACACTGGGACCGCACCTGGCTTCGGCAGCCCCCACGCGATGTACACCTGCGACGCCTCCAAGTGCGTCGGCGTGATCTTGCCAAGGCTGATTCCCGGGGACGAGCCTGGGCGATGGGCGAAGGAAGGGGCCCGGCGCGATCGCCGGGCCCCCTGCTCATCCAGCGTGCGATTGGACCTAGCGATACAGTGACTTGACCGCGCCCCAGCTCACCTTGTTCGCGGGAGCCGGATCGTCGAGGTAGAAGTCGAGGTTGTCGTAGAAAACGCCCGAGCCCTCGTAGTTGGTCGCGGTGTTCGAGAAGCCGATCTGCAGGATCTGACCCGGAAGCGTCTCATCGATCTCGATCGAGAGTTCGTAGCTCGTCCAGGTCGTCGGCGTGAAGGTCATATCCTCGGTGATGAAGTTGGTCATCTGGTAGCCCTGTTCGGGATCCAGCGTCTTGATGAACGCCAGTGCCGTCGTCTGGCCCTCGAGATTGCCGAGCTTGGCGTCGAACTCGAAGGCCCAGGTGGCGCCCACATCGCCTTCCTCGACCACCTGCTCCTGATAGACGTTGGCTTCGATCCAGGCACCGTTGCCATGATCCTCGTTGTTGTAGTCGCTATAGACGGAGAGCTGCTGCTCTCCCTGCTCCGCCCCGCCCTCGCCGATTACGATGGCGGAGAACGCCGCGCCGCCATTCGGGGCCGGGAAGGGGCCGTAGCCGTACCAGTACCCCCAGTCGGGGCCGTACACGTTGCCGAAGACCAGCCAGCCGTCATTGGCCAGCGCGTCCGGATCCTCCTGATCCAATAGCTCGAAGTCCTGGTTGTAGGGCATGAGCGCGAAGCTGGCCACCGGGGTCAGGCTGGCCAAGATCACGACCACCAAGAAGGTCCTTATCACTGCGGTCATTGTTCCCCTCCCTCAGAGAAGTCCGGCCAAGAGTTGCTGAATTTGTGCGTCGAGGCGCATCCCGACGGCCCTCATTGTAGACTATGTTCGGACTCCGAATCAAGTCCTTCGATTGTGAGACGAAGATTGGTGAAGCGCCTGCTGCTACTTCCTGCCGAGAGAACATCTTGTGGCTGCAGACCACCCGAACGACGCGCTCCCGCCCGTGGCGGCGCCAACATCCAGTCAGACTCTGTCTTGCGCCCCCCGTCTTCACCAATCTTCGTCTCACAACCCTCGGGCTTGACAGCGGCGCGACGTTTGGATACTTTGTTCGGATACCAGACAAAGCCCCCTCCGCACACACCTCGATCGCGATTGGGAGACAACCTCTCATGTTGCAATCTGATACACTCCGCGCCCTGGTCGCCTCTCTTCTCCTGGCGGTTCCTCTGGCTTCCGCTCTCGGCTCCGAAGATGGCGTACAGGCGGATCAGTCCGAGCACGGGAGCCGGAAGCGGGCACAGCAGGCCTCGCGCCCATTCCAGCCGCCTGAAGGGGATCTCGTAGTCGAGGGCGCGATCTGCTACGGCCCGCATCGGGACGGCCAGTGGCCTGGTGGCCCTTCGCCGACCCCGGCGCAGATCCGCGCGGATCTTCTGATCATGCAGCGCCACTGGCGCTTGGTGCGGACTTACGGCGCCAGCGAGTTCGGCCGCGAGCTGCTCGAAGCGATCCGCTGCGCGGAGCTCGACCTGCAGGTCATGCTGGGGGCATGGATCGCGCCCGTAGAGCCACGGGATGCGCAGGGCGCGCTCGGCGAACGGGATCCCGACGCGGCCGCCGCCAACCGGCGAGAGGTCGCGGCCGCCATCGCTCTGGCGCGCGACTTCCCGGAGCTCGTCGCGGCGGTCTGCGTGGGCAACGAGACGCAGGTCTCCTGGTCACCCCATCCCAGCCCTCCGGAGTCGGTCATCGACTACGTCCGCCAGGTGCGCGCGGCGATCGAGCAGCCGGTGACCACCGCCGATGACTATCAGTACTGGCGAAAGCCCGAGAGTCGAACGATGGCGCGCGAGATCGACTTCATCACCGTCCACGCCCACCCACTCTGGAACGGACAGCAGCTCGATGAGGCGCTGCCCTGGCTGCGCGAGCAGATCGCTGCAGTGCGGTCGATCCATCCGGAGCGCCCCCTGGTGATCGGCGAGACCGGTTGGGCCACGAGCAAGTCCGATGCGGGGGAGCAGGCGCGGCTGATGAAGGGCAGAACCGGTGAAGGCGAGCAGGCGCGCTTCTACGCGGATGCGCGGGCCTGGAGTGTGCGTGAGCGGTTGACCGTCTTCTTCTTCGAAGCCTTCGACGAGAACTGGAAGGGCGGAGCGGACCCTCGGGATGCGGAGAAGCACTGGGGCTTCTATCGGGCGGATCGTACACCCAAGCTGGCGGTACAGTGAGCCGCGCGGAGCGATCCCCGGCGCCTCAGCCCTGCCCCTCCCCCGTCAGGCTATCGATGACCTGCCGCGCGACGATCAGCATCTCGCCGTCCACCGCCGTGCGATCGGCCGTCACCCGATGCCGCCCATGCGTGACGAAGGAGACCGGAACCGGCATCTGCGACATCAGGCGCCGAACGTCCTGACGCCCGAGTCGCCGGCCCATCTCCAGCTCCACCCGCCCCGCGCGCATCGTCAGTGTCTCGATCTTTGCCTCCGTCCCCCGGATGCGCAGGCGGCGCAGCTCGAAGAGCGTCTCGGCCGGCACCGGCATGCGCCCGAAGCGGTCGCACACCTCGGCGGCCAGTTCTTCGACCGCTTCGAGCGTGCGCGCATCCGCCAGCGTCTTGTACAGGTTCATCCGCTCCGGTTCGTCCGGCACGTAGCTGCCCGGCAGATAGGCTTCGAGGTCGGTGACGATGCGCGTCTCGACGCTTTCCTCGACCGGCAGCCCGCGCACTTCGCGCACGGCTTCTTCGAGCAGCCGCGTGTATAGGTCGAAGCCGACGTTGACGATGAAGCCGTGCTGCTCGGCGCCCAGGAGGTTGCCCGCACCACGGATCTCGAGATCGCGCATCGCCAGCTGGAAGCCGCTGCCCAGGTCCTCGAACTCCTCGATCGCCTTGAGACGCTTCATCGCGTCCTCGGTCATCACGCGCTGGGGCGGGATCAGGAGATAGGCATAGGCCCGCCGCGCCGAGCGCCCGACCCGGCCGCGGAGCTGATAGAGCTGCGCCAGACCGAAGGTGTCGGTGCGGTTGACGATGATCGTGTTGACGTTGGGCAGGTCGAGCCCCGACTCGATGATCATCGTCGAGACCAACACGTCGAACTCGCGATCGAGGAACTTGCGCATCACGTCCTCGAGCTTGCGCTCGCGCATCTGCCCATGCGCGACGGCGATCCGCAGGTGCGGCACCATGCGCCGGACGAAGTTGGCCATCGCATCGATCGACTCGACCCGATTGTGCACGAAGAACGACTGCCCCCCGCGATCGGCCTCGCGCATCAGGGCGTAGGCGATGACATCCTCGCGGAACTCGACGATCTCGGTCTGGATCGGCCGGCGGTCGCGCGGCGGGGTGCGGATGGTCGACATGTCGCGCGCGCCCATCAGCGTCATGTGCATCGTGCGGGGAATCGGGGTGGCCGTGAGGGTCAGCACGTCGACCTGGGTGCGCAGATGCTTCAGGCGCTCCTTGTGCGCCACACCGAACCTCTGCTCCTCGTCGATGATCAGCAGCCCCAGCTCCTTGACGGCCACATCCTTCTGGAGCAGCCGATGCGTGCCGATGGCGATGTCGACCTTGCCGGCGGTCATGTCGGCGATCGCCGCCAGCATCTCCTTGCGGGGGCGAAAGCGGCTCAGCATCTCGATGCGGATCGGATAGCCCTCGAGCCGCCGCGTGAAGGTCTCGTAATGCTGCTGCGCCAGCAGCGTGGTCGGCACCAGGACAGCGACCTGCTTGCCGTCCATGACCGCCTTGAACGCCGCGCGGATCGCCACCTCGGTCTTGCCGTAGCCCACATCGCCGCAGATCAGCCGGTCCATCGGCGTCGGCGCCTGCATATCTTCCTTGACCGCACGAATCGCGGTGAGCTGATCGGGCGTCTCGTCGTAGGGAAAGCGCGCCTCCATTTCGGTCTGCCAAACGGTATCCGGCGGAAAGGCATGACCCGGGCGGGACTTGCGCAGGGCATAGAGCCGCAGCAGCTCCTCGGCCATGTCCTTGATCGACTTCTTGACCCGCGCCTTGGTCTTGGCCCACTGGCTGGTGCCCAGCTTGCTGAGGCTCGGCCGGTGCCCCTCCTCGGCGGCGTACTTCTGCACCAGATTGAGCTGGTCGACCGGGATGAACAGCTTGTCGCCCCCCGCGTACTCGATCTTCATGCAGTCGGTCAGCTGCCCGTTGACCGGCAGCCGCTCGATGCCCAGGTACGTGCCGATGCCGTGGTCGATGTGCACGACGAAGTCGCCGGGCTTCATCGCCAGCAGCTCTTTGAGCGAGATGCCACGGCTGTAGCGCCGCCCGGCTCGCCGTCGGCGCAGGCGCTGAAAGATCTCGTGATCGGTCAGCACGGCGAAACCGAGCTCGGGCACCTCGAAGCCGCCGGCCAGGTTGCCGACGGTGAAGTCGGCGCGGACGCCATGCATCAGCTCGGCCAAACGGTCACGATGATGGGACGTATCACACAGGATCGTGACCGCCAGCCCCTCGCGCGTCAGCCGGGTGATGTAGGTACGCGTCATCTCGAGGTTGCGGCCGAACCGCTCCTGCCGACGCGTCTGCAGTCGCAGATGGCGTGTGGCGTAGGGAAGCAGGAGTGAGGTCTCCTCCTCGTCGCGCCAGTGATAACCTTCATCGACCAGGTGCGTCTCGAGCATCATCTGCTCGTCCGACGGCTCCTCGTCGGTCCCGCCGAGTTCCGGCGCTTCCGGCTCCCCTTCTCGTTTCGCGTCTTGCGTCGCGCCGGCATCCCGCGACTCGTCCAGCGACGCCTCGGTCTCCCCCCGGTGGGGCATACGATGGGCGAGCATCTCACGCCACGAGCGACCGTGATGTTGCGCGGGATCCTCCTCGAGCGGATCGGGGGGATGGAGCTGCTCCCCGGCCGACCAGCCGTCTCCGCGAGGTGGCCGCTCCCGCCGCGCTGCGTCCGTTTCGCGCCGCTCCCGCTCGCGCGGCCCGGCCGTGCCGGTGCCCACGTAGACCACCGGATGGGTTCCCAGCAGCTCGCCCAGGCCCCCCTCGAGGACGAAGAGCGCCTCGGGCGCGGCGTAGAGCGGCGCCAACGGATCGTCCGCATCCGGCGCCGCTCCGCTCAGTTCCTCCCGCGCCTCGTGAAGCTGCTGCTCGAGCAACACCGGATCCTCGGCGACGACCAGCGCCTCGCTTCCGGCGAAGGCCAACAGCGTATCGAGCGGGACTCCGAAGCCATGCGACATCCAATCGAGTCCCTCGAAGCTGCCCTCCTCGCGGATCATCTGTAGATGCTCGTGGAGCGGCCCCTCGCGCGGGAGAAAACCAGAGCGCTCCGCGCGCGCCCAATCGGTCTCGTCGACGAGCAGCTCCCACATCGGTAGGATCGTCATCGCCGGAAGCACTTCGAGCGAGCGCTGCGTGAAGACGTCGAACTCGCGCAGCGAGACGATCTCATCATCGTCGAGCTCGATGCGTACCGGGTTCTCGCGCCCGAAGCTGTAGATGTCCAGGATCCCACCCCGCCGGCCGAAATCGCCGTACTCCCCGACCAGCGTCTGGCTCTGATAGCCCAGGCGCACCAGGAAGGCGATCAGTTCATCGAGATCGATGCGCGTTCCGACCTCGAGCGGGCGCACGAAGCGGCGGAAATGCCCGGGCCCCGGCACGCGCTCGAAGAGCGCATCGGGTGTGGTGAGCACGATCCAGGGGCCCTCGCCGGCCGGCCGCGTCAGCGCGGCCAGCGCCTCGATGCGTGCGGCGCGGGTGCGGGCCGGGGGGATGCGCGAGTCGTAGGCCACCACGCCCCGCGGCGGAAAATGGACCACGCGCTCGGCGGAGAGCAGGAAGGCGAAATCCTCGCGCGCCTCATCGAGGCTGGCGGAGGTCGACGTCAGGAAGATCAACGGGCCCCGCCCCTGTTCCGCAGCGCGCCGTGCCAGGTAGGCGCTGGCGACAGTGCAGGCCGAGCCCTTCAACCCCGCCAGGCCGAGGTGCGGCGGCGCTGGACGATCGCCCACCGGGGCTGGATCACCGGCCGCCGGGGCATCCTCCCGCACGCTGGCGGACGCGTCGGGAAGCAGGATCCGGGAGAGTTCGCGCAGCGCGGCCGCTTTGCCAAAGGCCTCGATCAGTGCCGGACCGATCGCCTTCTGCCTGTCCAGCACCGCCACGCCGGTGCCTCCCTCCGCGTCCGTGCAGATGATCGGCCACCGCTCGCGGGTGGCGCGCCGGTGGCCGTTTCGCGTGCGACCGTGCGGGGACTAGAAGAGATCGCGGATCCAGGACTTGACCGTTGCGCGATCGGCCAGCTCGCGCAGGTCGTACTCGTGCGACTCTCCGATCCTTTCGGTGCGCTGCAGCCGCCGGCTGCTGTCGATCACCAACAGCTCATCCCCCTCCAACGCACTCAGAAGGTAGCCGATCCGCGGGACATTCTGCTCGTCGATGACCGCCAGCGTGTCCTGAAAGGCCGGGATCTCCGCGCGCGCTCCATCGAGGTAGTACGCATAGGCCCGATCCAGGTGATGGTTGACCATCGCTCCGGTCACCGCGTACCCCTCGTCGGTGAGCTCCGCCACGATCGTATCGATTGCGGCGTACTGCGCCCGACACCCTTCGCACGTCGAGCGTCCGAAGTAGAGCAGGGTGGCCTTTCCGGAAGCGAATTCGCTGAACTGGAGATCCTGTCCGAAGGTATCCGAGAAGCTGTTGACATCCTCCGCAACGAAGTCGGGGACCTGCTCCCCTTCGTCTCCGTTCGGATCGGTGGACGAATCGCAACCGACGCCCAACGCCACAAGACCGAGCGTGAGGCAACCCAGGAGCCAGACTGCGCGCCGATGACCGTGCCCTCTCATGCTCCCCCTCCTACTTCGTCTCCCGCCGGGTACCGACCGGCGGCGGCTGCGTAGAGGCATCCGAAGCCGTCGCCGCGGCTGCCGCGAAAGGCATCCGATGCCGCCCGGGCGGTGGCAATCGCGTGCTCCGCGTGTCCCACCGCCACGATGCAAGTCTATGACCCTCGCCCCGCGGCTCGCAAGCCGCGATCGGGTGGCGTCCCGGCGCGTCTCGCAACCAAACGGCGCCCCTACGCCAGCACGCGTCCCCGCGCCAGGAGCGATTCGACGACCAACAGCAGAAACGCCAGGATCAGAAAGAAACGCCACAGCTCCCGGCCGAAGCGCGCTTCGAGCACCTGCCGGCCCAGCTCGGCACCCGGCTCGATACGCACCGCCTCATCGCCGAAGAGCGTGCGCCCCTCGGCGACGGTCATCGCCGTCAGATCCGACTCACGCGGATCGACGTTCACCGCGATTGCGGGAAAGGCGACGCCCCCCTCGGCGCGGAGGCGATAGAATCCCGGCTCGGTCACCGCATCGGTCACCAGAACGGGTCCGCGCTCGGTGGGCGAGACGGTGATCGGCACCTCGATATCCCCGGGACCCAGGCAGCGTAGCGCGTCGGGAGCCAAATCGGATGGCAGGGGCCAACGCAGGCGGTCGCCGACGAGCGGATCGTGCTCGCCGGCCCGGCCGCCCAGCACGAGGTGCATCACCGCGCGGTGCAGAAACGGCAGATAGGCGGCGCTGCTCGGGAAGTCGCTCCAGCTCAGATCGAGGGCCGAGCTGAAGAGCAGCAGTCCCGGCTCCGCCACGAGGGCCGGATGGCCTCCGGAAAACTCGGCCAGCACGCGTGCCTGCGGGCCGGGACGCACGCCGAGCAGACGTTCGAAGCGAGCGCTGCTGAGCGCCTGCCCCGGTGCCAGCGGGAAGCCCTCGAAGATCGGATGCCCGACCACCGCGGGCCGCAGACTGAAGTGCGCGGAAGCCGAGGTCTCCGCCTCTGCCGCCGGATCCGCGCCGATCAGGTTGGTCAGACGCATTCCACCGAGGCGCGCGAGGATCTGCGTATTGTACGTGCGTGCATCGACGCGATCGCCGACGGCGATCAGCACTCCTCCGCCTTCGGCGTGGAAGTGCTCAAGCAGCTCGGCCGCCGCCGCACTGATGCGCCCCACGTTGAGCAGCAGCACCACGTCGGCCTCGATCCGCTCCTGCAGTCCGAGGTCTGATTCGGAGATCGTGACCAGATCGAAGAGTTGCGTCGTGCCGCTGAGCACGGGGGCAGTGGCTTCCCCGCGTGCCGGCTCTTCTTCGAGCAACCGTGGGCCGCGAGCAGGATCGAGGGCCAGGATCGGGAAACGCGCCTCATCGCGGATCTCCGGATCGCCGAGCGGGCCGCCGGTGACGACCAGCACGCGGAAGCGGCTCGTGGCGCCCGCGGCGAGATGCCGCAGGTTGTCGCGCTCGAGTAGATCCGGCGCGCTGCGGATCGTCAGCAGGTCGTCGGCCGCAACCGCCGTGGGAATCGCGATGCGTGCCTGCGCGGCAGCCTCCCCCGCCAGATCGAGAAAACCCTCGGCCAACAGTTCTCGTCCCGCATTCTCGCGCAGCACCTGCAGCGCCAACTCGTCGATCGCCTGCCGGCCATGGTTGTGCGCCTGCACAATCACCGCCCCACCGTCGGATGCCGGGTCGCGCTCGAAGATCGCGCGCCGCAGAGCGACGTTTCGCGTCGCGGTGGAGCGCACCGGCAACAGATACAGATGCGTCTCCTCCGGCACGGGCAGCAGGGAGGGCCGCACACTCTCGGCGCCACTCTCGGCGCCTCCCTCCTGGCTGCGGTCGGCTCCACCCTCCGCGCCACTCTCGGCGCCGTCGTAGGCTCCGCTCTCCGCGCCGCGCCGCACGCCATCAACCGCGCCCGTCTCAGCGGGCAACCGCCCCGCGATCGAGTCGCGGCCAGCAGCCTGCGCGTGCCTCCCGGCCGCGCGCAGCCGCTGGCGGATCTGATTCTGCTGGAAATCGGAGATGACGAAGATCTCACGATTCAGCGTGTGCGCGCCCGAGAGGAGCGGGCGCACGCGCTCGAAGGCGCCCGTCCAGTCGGCGCGTGCGGCGCGAGGGCGAGCGCGGCGCAACTCCTCACGCAGCAGCGAGGGATCGCGCACGCTGCTCTCGTAGGGGACGCGCACTGGTTCGGCCATGAAGACCAGCAATGCGCGGTCGCCCTCTTCGAGCAGGTCGACGACCTGCAGGGCCCGCTGCCGCGCCTCTTCGAAACGCGTCGCCAACGACAGATCCGATTCCGTGGCATCGATCGGCAGCACCTGTCCCGGATCGAGACTGGCTTCCATGCTGAAGCTGTCGTCGATCAGGATGGCGATCGTCGAGGAGCCGCGCTGGGCACGGGCGCCGGGCCCCTGCCACACCGGTTGGCTGAGCGCCAGCGCCAGACAGGCCACCGCCAGCGTGCGTAGGAGCAGCAGCAGCCACTGCCGCAGCTTCATCCGGCGCACCTTGCGGCGGGTGATCTCGTCCAGGAACTCGGTGTGCGAGAAGGGCAGATCGCGCGCCCGGCGCCGGCTGAGCAGATGGATCAGTATCGGCAACGCGGCGGCCGCCAGTCCCATGAGGAAGGCCCCGTTCAGAAAGGAGAGCGGGCCCATCAGTGGAGCCTCCGCCGCTTCTCGAGATAGCGCAGCAGGGAGACGTCATAGGGCGTGTCGCTGCGCACCGGCAGGTAGTCGATGGCATGCTCTCCGCACATCCGCTGCAGGCTGCGCTGCCAGCGCTCCACGCGCCGCCGATACTCCGGGGCCAGTTCCCAGGAGACGGCGCTCAGTCGGTCGCCCGTCTCCATGTCGACGAAGACCAGCTCGTCCTGGAAGGGGAACGCCACTTCGGCCGGGTCGAGCAGATGAAGCACGACCACCTCGTGCTGTCGATGCCGGAAGTGCTTCAGGCCGGCCATCACGTTCTCGGGCCGGTCCATGAGATCGGAGATCAGCACGACCAGGCCGCGCCGGGTGATCCGATCGGCGAGGTAGTGCAGACTGCGGCCGATTTCGGTGCGCCGACGCGTTTCGGCCGAGTCTCCGCCGGGATCGGCGGCGGCGCGCGCCAGCTCGCCGAGCAGCACGCGCAGGTGCGCCGGGACGCTGCGCGCGGGTACGAACCTGCGGATCTGCTCGTCGAAGAGCAGCAACCCCACGGCGTCCTGCTGCTGGATCATCAGGTAGGAGAGCGCCGCGGCGAGATGCACCGCGTAGCGCAGCTTGCTCAACAGCCGCTCGCTGGAGCGATAGGCCATCGATGAGCTGGTGTCGAGCAGCAGGTAGCCGCGCAGGTTGGTCTCTTCTTCGAACTCCTTGATGAAGTAGCGGTCGGTGCGCCCGTACACCTTCCAATCGACCGCGCGGATCTCGTCGCCGGGCATGTACGGACGGTGTTCGGCGAACTCGACGCTGAAGCCATGGTAGGGGCTCTTGTGCAAGCCGGTGATGAAGCCCTCGACGACCAGGCGCGCGATCAGGTCGAGGCGGCGCAGTTTGCTCACGAAGTAGGGATCGAGCAGCGCGCGTTGGTCCATCTGTGTCGGCACGGATCCCCCTGGTCTTCTGCCCGGGTACGGGACGCACCGGCGGGCACCTCGGTCCCGCAGGGTCCGCAGCGTAGCCCGGCTCGTCTACTGCGCTTCGCCCTGTGGGACTTCCTTCAGCAGCCGTTGGATGATGTCGTCCGGCTTGATCCCCTCGGCCTCGGCGTTGAAGTTGGTCACGATCCGGTGCCGCAATACGGCCGGCGCGACGGCCTGCACGTCGGCCGCCGCCGGTGTCTCGCGCCCATGCAGGATCGCCCGCGCCTTGGCGCCCAGGATCAGGTATTGCGAGGCGCGCGGCCCCGCGCCCCACGCCACCCAGTCGCGGATGAAGGGCAGCGAGGCCTCCCCGGGGCGGGTGGCGCGTGCGAGGCGCACGGCGTATCCCAGGACATGCTCGGAGACGGGAACCTGGCGCACGACCTGCTGGAGGCGCACGATGTCTGCCGCGCTCAGCACGCGCTCGACCTCGGGCACCTCGACACCAGTCGTCGAGGTGACGATCTCGACCTCCTGCCGCTCGTCCGGATAGCCGACGAAGATGTTGAACATGAAGCGATCGAGCTGCGCCTCGGGCAACGGATAGGTGCCCTCGAGCTCGATCGGGTTCTGGGTGGCCAGCACGAAGAAGGGCAGCGCGAGCGAGAAGGTCTGCCCGGCGGCGGTGATCTCCTTCTCCTGCATCGCCTGCAGCAGCGCCGCCTGCGTCTTGGGCGGCGTGCGGTTAATCTCATCGGCCAGCACCAGGTTCGCGAAGACGGGCCCGCGAACGAACTTGAAGACCCGCTCCCCGGTGGCGCGATTCTCCTCGAGGATCTCGGTCCCTGTGATATCGGACGGCATCAGATCGGGCGTGAACTGGATGCGGCTGAACTCGAGATCCAGGATCCGCGCCAGCGTCGAGATCAGCAGCGTCTTGGCCAGGCCCGGCACGCCAACCAAGAGGCAATGCCCGTCGGCGAAGAGGGCCAGCAGCAGCTCGTCGATGACCTGGTCCTGGCCGACGATCACGTGGCGAACCTGCTCTAGGATCCGATCGCGCGCGCCGGAGAGCTCGCGCAGGGCCGCCGCGCCCGACGGCGTGTGCCCAAGGGCCTTCTCCGCTCCCGAGGCGGTCTTCTCGTCGCTCATGGATGCTCCTTGTGGCTGCGCCCGCTGCCCGCCCAGGGCGGGGATGAAAGCGTGTCCTCACGAGGGACCCGGATCTGCGTTCCAGGCAAGCGGCGTCGATCCTACTCCCTGGACGGACTGCCCGTCACCCTCGATCAACTCGCCCGCCCGCTGGTGGTTCCGGGCTGGGTCGCCGAACCGCCTCTGCCATCTTGACGGGCCGTGCGCGCCCCCCCTAGCCTCATGCGGGTTCCGCGGGCGCCAGAGAGGAGGCCCAGATGCCCACGCTCACCGGGATCCTCATCATCATCGGCGCGATCGTCGTGATCGTCCTGCCCCTCAAGATCGCCGCGGCCGCTCTCGGCGCCAAGCGCACCGGCTTCTTCTGGTGCCTGCTGGCTCTGATCGGGGCCTCGATCCTCCACGGCCTCGGCACGATCGTGCCGGTCATCGGCACCCTGGTCGCCTTTCTGCTCTCAGCGATGGCCTTTGCGGGGATCCTGGGGACCGGTTTCCTGCGCGGCGTGGGGATCGCGCTGCTCTATATGATCTTCTTCGCCATCCTGCTCTTCCTGCTCTCGGCGCTGGGGATCGGTACACTCGGCGTAATGCACGTCTTCCCACCACATTGGCGCAACATCTGGGTTACCTAGGGTCGTCCTACCGAGCCCTGGGGCACCTGGGCAGCTCCGCCCCGCCTACCGAACTCCCGCGCGGCGCGCTATACTCTATAGGAGGCCCAACCCGCGATCTTGACCGGAGCGAACGATCCCGCCGAAAGGAGTCCTCGGTGCGTCTAGTCATCCGGGAATCGTCGATGCGTCACCTGATCGTCTGCGCCGCCGGCATTCTCGCAGCCCTCACGCTCGGCGCTCCTCGATCCGCGGCGACCGTCTACACGGTCGATCCGTACGGTACCGGTGACTTCCCTTCGATCCAGGCCGCCATCGACGCCTGCGTCGCCGGTGACGTGGTCGAGCTGACCGATGGCGAGTTCACCGGCGACGGCAATCGCGAGATCGACTTCCTCGGCAAGGCGATCACCTTGCGCTCTCGGTCGGGCAACGCCGCCGCGTGTGTGTTGGACTGCCAGGGCAGCCCTCAGGAACCCCGCCGCGGATTGCTGCTATGCAGCGGCGAAGGGCCCGACACGCGCATCGAGGAAATCACCATCCGCGACGGGTTCGGCATGGACCCCGGGGGCGGGATCGTCTGCCGCGGCAGTGCTCCGGCGATCGTCGGATGCGTGCTCGAGAGCTGCTACGCGGACGGCGACGACTGGGGTGGGATCTACTGCGAGAATGCCACACCGACCATCGAGCACTGCACCTTCCGAAGCTGTGGCGGGGGGCTCTACTGCGTGGCGACCCCGGCCACCGTGCGCAACTGCCGCTTCGAAGGCAATGGCGGGTGCGACTCAGGAGCCCTGACGGCCGTCTCCTCGGCGATGACGATCACCGACTGCTTCTTCCATGGAAACGTCGGGTGACTGGGCGCGCTCCGCTCCCGGGGGGAGCCAGCGCCCACGATGCGTCGCTGCGACTTCTACGAGAATATCACCATCGACCGCGCCGGCGCGGTCTACTGCCATGCGTCCTCGCCCACGATCGAAGCGTGCACCTTCCATCACAACCATGCGGAAGGGATCGGCGGCGCGATGGTGATCGAGGAGGGATCCTCCCCCCATCTGATCAGCTGCACCTTCCATCGCAACGTCGGGCTGCATGGCTGCCAGATCACATGCGGCTGGAACTCCGGAGTGCCCTGCCGCCCTGTTCTCGAGAACTGCATCTTGGCGTTCGGCGAGGAATCAGTGGCCTTTGCATGTGTCGCCGGAGTCTGCGAACCAACCCTGGCCTGTTGCGACATCTACGGCAACGAAGGCGGCGACTGGACGGGCTGCATCGCCGATCAACTCGGGGTCGATGGAAACATCCGCCTCGACCCGCTCCTCTGTGACGCGGGGAATCAAGACTTCACCCTCGAGGACTGCTCTCCCTGCACTCCCTTCTCGCCCCCCAATGCGGAGTGCGATCTGATCGGCGCGCACCCGGTGGGGTGCGGCGGATCGCCGGCGACCTCGGCGAGCTGGGGACGGGTGAAGTCGCTGTTCCGCAAATAGGGCTCGGCTGCGTCGTGTCCAGGGCCGGCGCCGGCGGCTTGGCGCCGCGGCCCGGGCGGGCTTCGCCACCTCGGCCGGCCGTGTCCCGCGATCGAAAGGAGGGACCGATGCGTCTTCCAGGTCGCATCCTCGGAATCCTGGCCGCTCTGCTCCTGCTCGCAACACCAGCATCCCTCGCGACGACCTACGTCGTGCACGCGGATGGCACAGGCGACTTCCCGACGATCCAGGCCGCCATCGACGCGGCCGGGGCCGGCGATGTCATCGAGCTGAGCGATGGAACCTTCACCAGCGCCGGCAACCGCGACGTCGACTTCGCAGGTAAGGCGCTCGAGGTGCGCTCGCAGAGCGGCACGCCGTTCGCCTGTGTGATCGACTGCGCGGCTGGCCCTGCGGACCCGCATCGCGGCTTCGTCTTTCAATCCGGCGAGGGATCGGGATCGGTGCTGCGCGGCGTGACGATCCAGCACGGCTACGCCTTCGCGCCGGGCGGCGCGGGCATCCTCTGCGACGGCGCCTCGCCTTCGATCACCGGATGCTGGCTCTTCGCAAACCATGCCGTCGACCTCGGCGGGGGATTGCTGTGCCTCGGCGGCGCTGCGCCGGGGGTCACCGATTGCATGTTTCTCGAGAACGGCACCGGTAGCGGCGTGGCCGGCGGGGGTGCCGCCTGCCTGAGCGCGTCCCCCTCCTTCACCGATTGCACGTTCCAAGCCAACCTGTGCCAGTCGGGCGGCGGCCTCTACTGCGGCGATCACGCCTCCCCGACCCTGACCGGCTGCCAGTTCGAGGGGAACAGCGCCACGGCCGGCGGCACCGGATACGGCGGGGGCCTCTTCGCCTACCACCACTCCTCCCCCGCCCTGACCGACTGCGGTTTCCTCGAAAACGATGGTGCGCTGGGTGCCGGCATGGCCTGTCACGACTACTGCGATCCCACCTTCGATGGGTGCCGCTTCACGAACAACAGCGCCTCTGCCGGCGGAGGAACCTACTTCCTCTACTACTGCTTCCCCACTCTCTTCGAGTGCACCTTCTGGAACAACGAGGCCGACACCTACGGCGGAGCGCTCTGGAGCGGAGATTCGGCGCCGGAGATCGAACGCTGCACGCTCGTGGGCGACTCGGCCGGGATCGACGGCGGTGGCCTGCACTGCAATCGCTCCGATCCCGCGCTGGAGAACACGATCATCGCCTTCGGGCGTGGGGGCGCGGCCGTCTACTGCTACGATGCGGGCACCACGGTCGTCTTGAGCTGCTGCGATATCTACGGCAACGCCGGAGGCGACTGGGTGGGCTGCATCGCCTCGCAGTCCGGCACCAGCGGCAACATCTCGCTCGATCCCCATTTCTGCGACGCCGGCAGCGGGAACTTCGAGCTGGCGCAGGACTCCCCCTGCGCGCCGTTCACCGCTCCGAATCCGGAGTGCGACCGGATCGGCGCCTGGCCGGTGGGCTGCACCTCCGGCATCGCCGACCAGCCGATCCTGCCCGCGGATCTCCCCGGCGCAGACCCCGACCTCTCGCTCTGGTGCGTCCCGCACCCGATCAAGCAAGAGGCGACGCTGCGCTTCCGGATCCCCCGCCGACTGGCCGGCGCGGCCGTCGCGCTCGAGATCCTGGACGCATCCGGGCGGGCGGTGCGGAGCCTGGTTCCGGATCGAGGGCGCGCCGGGCCGGGCGCGGCCGAGTCGCCGGCGGCGGCGGATGGTCCTTCGGGCGGCGGGCAGAGCGGCAGCATCACATGGGACGGCCGCGACCGAGCGGGGCATCGCCTGCCCAACGGCATCTACTTCGCCCGCTTGCGAGTAGGGTCGCTAGTCGAGACCCGCCCCCTCAGGCTGGTGCGCTGATCGGTTGCGCCGCGCGCGGCCCATCGGCGGATGGGGCTTGACGCTTCGGAGTGCCCGCGCTACCCTGAACGCAGAAACGATGGAACACTATTCGTTTCTACGTTGCGCCAAGAGCGAATCACCAGGGAGCGCCGGATGGGTGAGCGTCCCAAGCCTCGTGGAGAGATGCCCGGACCGGATCCGCCCGCGTCATCGGGGCCGATCTCCTCGGCCGAGGGCCAGAAGCGCCGCAGGCTCTTCGGGGCGGCCGAGCCCCTCTTCGCCCGCTTCGGCTTCAGGAAGACCACCGTCGAGGAGATCTGCCTCGAGGCCGGGGTCTCGAAGCGCACCTTCTACGATCTCTTTCGCGACAAGGCCGACTGCTTCCTGCAGCTCGCCGCGCACGTGGCGCGCGAGATGTGCGCGCGCTACGAGTCGGCCATCGCGCCGCAGATGTCGGCCCCCCAGCGACTCGATCGCTACCTGGAGACCTACATCGAGGCGATCCACACCCGTCCCGTCTTCCGCCAGATCGCCGAGGATCCGGATCTGATGCGCGCACTCGCCCGAGGCCGCGCCCGGGGCGCCGATCTGATCGACAGCGTGCGGACCTTCACCGAGCTGGTCGAGTTCGGCATCGCCCGCGGTGAGTTTCGTCCCGCTTCGTCCGAGACGGTGACCTGGATCGTGCACTCGATGATCGACGCCCTCTTCCTGCTCGGATCGCGGATGCATCCGACCCCCGGCCGCATCGAATCCCCCGAGTTCGTCCGCGAGGTCTTCGCCTTCGTCCGGCACGGACTCGGGGTGCGTGCGGATGCAGGCGGGCATGCGGATTCCGGGCGACATGCGGAGTCCCCGCGACGTGCGGATGCGCAGCGGGGGCGGAAGGCATGAGCGCAGCCGAGGATCGGCATTGGGCCCGCTGGATCGCGCGGCGCGCCGCGCGGCATCCCCGCCGAGTCCTCTTGGCGATCGCCGCGCTGACCCTGGTCTCCCTGGCGCTGGCCAGCACGCTGGAGCTGCGTCTCAACTTCACCGATCTGCTGCCCGAACGAAACCCGGTCGCGGAGCGCTATCGCCATCTCATGGACGAGTGGCCCGAGCCCTCGATCAGCATCGTGCTGCGCGGCGAACGCGCCGCGACGGCCGCCATGGCGACGGAGCTCGACTCGCTCCTGCCGGGGCTGGACGGCATCTACAACGTTCAGGCGCGCCTGCCGCAGGATCACCTGATCGATCACGGCTTCGCTCTGCTCGACCCGGACGCCTTCGATCGGATGCGTGAGGTCCTCCGCGAACCGAGCCTGATCGGCATTCTCGAGCGCTTCAACGACGACTACGAGCGCGAGTACACCGACAGCGAGGAGAACCTGCGCGACGATGAGCTGGAGGTCGCCCGTGCCCTGCAGGGCACCTGGCGCGCGCTGGATCTGCTCGCCGGACACCTCGCGGGGCCGGACGCGGCCGCGCCGTTGCGCGACGGCGCCCGGTCGATGGTCGCCGGCGACCCATGGTTGCTGAGTCTCGACCGCGGTCTGCTGCTGATCTCGGTCTACCCCGAGGCCCACAGCATGCGCGAGACCGATGAGCTGCTCGCCATCACCACCGATGTCGAGACGTTCATCACCGAGGTCGCCGCGCGCCACCCCGACGTGGAGGCCGCGCTGACCGGCATGGGCCCGATCGGCAAGGCCGAGATGGAGTCGATCGGCCCTTACACCTACGCATTGCTCCTGCTGGCGCTGCTGGTGATCTTCCTGCTCTTGGCGCGCGCCTCGCGCGGCTGGGAGCTTCCGCTGATCCAGCTCGTGCCGCTGCTCGTCGGGATCCTCTGGACGATGGGCCTGATGGCCCTCGCCTTTGGCACGCTCAACTACTTCACCGTGATGATGGGCTTGGTGCTCGCCGGGCTGGGCATCGATTTCACGATCCATCTGGTCAGCCGCTACGGACACGAGCGTGGCGCCGGCGCCGAATGCGAGGATGCGCTGGCCCGCATGCTCGGCGGCACCGGGACCGGCGTCCTCACTGGAGCGCTGACCACCGCGGCCGCCTTCCTGGCGCTCCTGATCGCCGATACGCGCGGGGTCTTCGAGTTCGGATTCGCGGCCGGCACCGGCGTCGTCCTGACCCTCACGGCGGTCTTCTTCACCCTCCCGGCCCTGCTCGTGCTGCGCGAGCGGCGGCACGAGCGCCAGGGCCGTCCGCTGCGCTTCTCCCGCGGGCAGCGGGCGGGATGGACCTGGCTCGGTGCGGCCAGCGTGGCGATCTGGCGCCGCCCGGCGATCGTCCTGCCACTCTTCCTGCTGTTGCTGGGCGCGGCCGCCTGGTCGGTGGGCACCATCGGCTTCGAATACGACTTCATGAAGCTCGAGCCGCAGGATGCGCGCTCGGTGCAGCTGCAGCAGGAGATCCCCAAACGCTTCGGCATCGCCGAGCAGGCCGGTTGGCTGATCCATCAGGATGTCGACAGCGCGCGCGCCGACGCCGAGGCGCTGCGCGATCTCGCCGTGGTCGGTGAGGTCTCCGCGATCAGCGACTACCTGCCGCCGGCGGCACGCCTGCGCCGCTACCGCCCCCAGCTGGAGGCGCTGCGCGACAGCGTGCAGCGCCACGCCGTGCCCGCCACGCGCCCCCTCGACCCCGCTCGGCTCGGGGGTCAGGTCGATCGCCTGTGGGACAATCTCGATCTGATGAGCAACCTCGCCTTTCAGGCAGGCCTCGATCGCATCGTCACGGTCGTCGATGGGATGACCGGCTACGACGCGGACACCAACGCGTACGACTCGACCGCCGTGTTGCCGCGCCTCACCCGCATCCTCACCCGCGAGACGGCCGCCCGGCGCCTTCCCGCGGTGGCGGCCGAGTTCGAGCGGGAGATGCGGCGGATCCTGATCCGCATGACCGGTACCGAGATGGCCACCCCGGCGGATCTGCCGCGCGACGTGCGCCTCGGATTCCTGCCGCGTGACGGGAGCGCGCGCTACCGCACGACGGTCTGGCCGCGCAGCTACGCTTGGAGTCGCACGGCCTCCGATCGCTTCATCTCTCAGACCGCGAGGATCGCCCCGTCCCTGGTCAGCACTCCGCAGCTCTTCATCGTGATGACCGAGGAGACGCTGCTCGATGGACGCAACGGGAGTCTCTTGGCCCTGGCCGTGATCGCACTGCTCCTGCTGCTCCACTTTCGCCACCCGGTGGGTCTGCTGGCGATGCTGCCGCTCCTGGGCAGTGCGGTCTTCATGATCGGGTCGCTGCGGCTGATCGGCATGAAGTACAACTATATCAACCTGATCGCACTGCCGATCATCCTCGGAATCGGCATCGACGACGGCGTGCACGCGCTGCACCGCTTCCGCGAGGAGACCGCCCGGGGCGCGGAGCGGATCAACGCTGCCTTCCGCCACGTCGGCCGTGCGATCCTTCTGACGAGCCTGACCACCATGATCGGCTTCGGCAGCATCGCCCTCTATCGGCACCCGGGCATGGCCAGCTTCGGCATCGTGCTGACCATGGGCGTGGGCTTCTGCTTCGTCACGAGCGCCTTCGTGCTGCCGGCTGTCCTGCGCGTCTTCACCGGTACGTCTTCGCGGAAGGGAGCTGAGGAATGAGACCTCGTCCAGTCTGGCCCCACACGGTCTGGTCCGCCGCACGTTGCGCCGGCGCTGCGCGGCGAGACGCCGTGGCGTCCCTGCTCGGCATCGCGCGGCGACACATCGCGGCGCCGCTCCTCGGGGTGGCGCTGTTCGGAGCCGCCGCATGGCTCTTCTGTCCGTCGGCCGAGGGAACGCCGGCCGCGACGGCCGCCGATCCTTCCCCGGACGCGGCGGACACCGAATCGCTCGCCGCCGCCGACTCGCTTTCGGGCAACGACTGGCTGGCCCGCATCGATGAGGCCGAAGATGTGCCCGCCTCGTACGGCACGTTCCGCCAGACGATTACGACCTCCGGCGGCAGCCAGCGCACCCTCGCGGCACGCAGCTGGTCGATCTCGAGCGGCGACATCTCGCTCCTGGTCTATACAGCGCCGCCGCGCGTGGCCGGTGACAAGATCCTCCTGCGAAAGGGGGGCGACCAGATCTGGTACTACATGGAGCGCCGTGACGTGACGCGGCACTTCGTCGGCTCCGCTCGCAGGCAGAGCGCCATGGGATCCGACTTCTCCTATGAAGATCTCGCCACCGGAGACCTCACCGAGGACTACACCGCCGAACTCCTCGGCTTCGAAGAGCTGGATGGGGTCGGCTGCATCAAGCTCGAATGCCGTCCGACCGAGTCCGGACCCAGCTACGAACGCCTCCTGCTCTGGGCCGGTCGCGACGATCACCTCACCCGGCGCATCGACTACTTCGATGAGCAGGGGCGCATCAAGACGCTGCGCCTGGGCGACTTCCAGGTCATCGAGGGCCGCAGGTGGGGCATGCGACTGGTCATGACCAACCACCGCGAAGGCTCGCAGACCAAGATCGTGCAGGAGGAGATCACCTTCGACGTCGACCCCGACCCCCAGCTCTTCACCCAGTCCGCGCTCGCGCGCGATCTCAGCCGGGTGCGGCCATGAGCACGGAGCGAGACCGGCGGCCGGCGGGCGCCCCGAAGGGCCTGGCGCTGGGGAAAGCCCCGAGGGGCCTGGCGCTGGGGAGAGCCGCGAGGCGATGCGGGCTCCCCCTGATCGCGAGCCTGGTCCTGAGCGGCGCTTCTACGACCGGGGCGGAGCCAGCCCTCTCCGGCTACTTCGAACAGATGCTGCAGGTCGACTACGGCCCGGATGTCGCCGGCGAGACGCTGATCGACTATTCGAAGCTCCGCATCGATCTGACGGCGGGAAGCGGCGAGAATCGCTTCGCCTTCCGCGGCAATCTGAACGCCATGCAGTACCACACCCGCACCGGGTATGATCTGGCGCTCTACCTTCCCGAGGAGCGCGCGCAAGAGCTCCGCCGCGCCGGCGGACCGACTCGCCTGCCGCTCCCCGAGAACCGGATCTACCTGGACAACGCCTGGCTCACCTGGGACGGCACCCCCCTCCGCCTGCGCCTGGGCAAGCAGCAGCTCAGCTGGGGCCCGGGACATGCGTTCAACCCGACCGATCTGTTTCACGAGAAGAACCTCATCGATCCCACCTACGAGAAGGAGGGCGTGGCCGCCCTGCGACTGGATGCCCACTGGGGCATCGGGGGGCAGGCCTCCTTGATCATGGCCCCGGGCGCCACCTTTCGCCACAGCGGCTACGCGGTGCGCCTGGCGACCTACCTGGGCGGGCTGGGATACGACCTCGCCCTGACCGCACACCACGTGCGCGACAGCACCGCGGTCGACCCCGCCACGCTGCTGCGGCAAGAACAGCGACGCGACGCGCTCGGCCTCGAGCTCTCCGGCCCCCTGCTCGGACTCGGATGCTGGCTGGAAGGCAACTACAACTGGATGGAGGCGGAGCCGGACTTCGCCCGCGCAATCGGAGGATGTGATTACACGCTGGAGAACGGCCTGCACGTGATGATCGAGGCGCTGGTCGATCTGCGCGGCCGGCGGGATGCGCCCTATCCCCTGCGCGACTGGCTGGCGAGCCTGCTGTGCGGCGAACCGATCGGACGCGGGTGGGTGATGAGCGGCGCCGACGCCGATCTCAGCTCGCTCTTGCGCGGGTCGCTGTATGTCTTCGGCGCCTATGATGGGAGCATTCTGGTCAACCCGCGCCTGCAGTGGTGGGTGGCGCAGAATGCCCAGCTCGAGTTCTTCGGCGCCCTGACCGCCGGCAACGAGAACGGGGCCTTTCCTCCCGGTCTCTATTCGATCTACGCCCGCGCCAACGTCTATTTCTGATCGACTGGGCGCCCCGCGCTCACTCGCAATCGATGTCGTCGTACTCCGGCGCCGGACCCCAGCAGCAGCTATCTCCGCTGGCGCCGATGAAACGCCCGGCGCCCGTCTCCACGTCCCAAACCACCCGCGCGTGGGTGCCCTCCGAGACATCGTCCAGCCGCACCGACGCCTCAGCGCCGTCGATCGCGTAGCGCAACGAGTCACCGTACGTCTCACTGCTGGCCAGGACGTTACGATAGAGCAGCTCACGATCGTCCTGGGCGTAGCGCTCCCAGTCGATGCGCAGCGCCTCGGTGTGCGTGTCGGGGTAGCGGTGGTCGTAGAGCAGCCAGTCGCCGCCGGTCGCATCGGTCAACGACGTGCCGGTGAGCCACTCGAAGCGATCGTATTCCTGCATGGTGCCCGAGATCAGCATCTGCCAATCGATCTCCGTGGCCCCATCCAAAGTGGCGTACAACTCTACGGTCGCCAAGCCCGATCCCCAGGGGATCGTATAGGCCCACAGCCAGGTGCTCGGGGGGAACCAGACCGGCGTGTGCGTAAGCGCACCAAGGAAGGCCAGCGTGGGGACGCCCGTAAACACGATCACCGCAGAGTTCGTCCAGGTCACCGCCACCGAAGCCCAGAAGTGGCAGGTGCCCGCCGGGGCGCCCTGCGCCACGGCCTCCTCCTGCAGCGCGCCGAGATCCGGTTCCAGCGTGCCCTCGAACGGTGTCTGGTACGGATAGGCCGCGTTGGGATGCACGGTGATCGTGCCATCCGTCGTGTGACGCCCCCCGCGGCCATCGGTCACCTCGACCGTGAAGCCGACCGTGGCGTTCTCCGCCGGTGCGGTCCACAGCAGTTGGGTCCCGGCGGCTGTCAGAGGGCTTCCGTCGCTGAAGGTCCAATCGTACGCCAGATGGTCGCCGTCCGGATCGGTGGCCGATGCCATGATCAACACCGAGTCCCCCGGCAGAACCGTGAAGTCGATCGGGATCACCTCCGGGGCACCGGGTGCCTGGTTCTCCGGTTCGGTCGCATCATCGTCGCATCCTAGCATCCCTCCGGCCGCCAGCAGGAAGAGCAGGCTACCGGCGCAGAGCGTCCGAATCAGCGCACACTCCTTGTACATCTGCGATCTCCTTTCAGGGGCGCGACTATCGCCCTCCCAACCATCCAAACAGTCGTCCGATCCAACTCCCCGCGCGCTGCAGGCGCCGGTCGAGCTGACGCAGACGCGCGACCCGGGCGCGATTGGATAGATCCGAGAACGGCTGGCGCAGTTCGTCGGCGTAGGAACCGAGCGCTGTGCGCAGGACGCGGGCGTGTTCGTCGCTCAAGCGCATCAGCCGTACCGGGCGTGCGCGCCCCCCCAGCAGCAGCTCCTCGGCGCGATCCGCCAGCTCGTGAACCCGCTGGGCGTCTCCGGGACCATGGATGCGGCGACGCATGTAGGCCAGCGCCTCGTGCACGAGTCCCAGCTCCTCCTGGGTGATGCGAATCTGCACGGCCATTTCCGCCGATCCTGCTTCCGGCTCCCGGGCGGCGCACACTCCAGATGCGCCCCGCGCATCGGACGCCACGCGTTCCGCACGCGATCCTCGTTGCTACCGTCCCAACCTCATCACGCGCGCGATGATCTCGATCGCCGACTTGACCTGCTCGCGAGAGACATCCAGGTGCGTCACCGCGCGCACGCGCTGCCCGGAGTCCGCGAGCATCCAGATCCCCTCCTCGTGCAGCGCCCCGCACAGCTCTTCGGCCGTGCCCCAGGCGCGCGAGACCTCGAAGAAGACCAGGTTCGTCTCGACCGTGGCCGGATCGATCACCAGCCCGTCGATCTCGGCCAGCGCCTCGGCCAGGTAGTTGGCGTTGGCGTGATCCTCGGCCAGGCGCGGGATGTTGTGCTCGATGGCATACAGCGCGCCGGCGGCGATGATGCCGGCCTGTCGCATTCCGCCCCCGAACATCTTGCGGAAGCGGTGGGCGCGCGCGATCCGCTCCCGCGATCCGGCCAGCGCCGAGCCGATCGGCGCCCCGAGCCCCTTCGAGAAGCAGATCGAGACGGTGTCGAAGTAGCGCGTGTAGTCTCCGGGCCCCAGGCCGCTCGCCACGCAGGCGTTCATCAGGCGGGCGCCGTCGAGATGGGTCCGCAATCCGTGCTCATCCGCCACGCGCCGCACGCCGGCGATCTTCTCGAGCGGCCATACGCTGCCGCCCCCTCGATTGGCCGTATTCTCGACGCAGACCAGTTTGGTGACCGGACAGTGCGAGTCGATCATCCGCAGCGCACCGCGCACGGTGGCGCCGTCGAAGATCCCGCGCTCGCCATCGACGAGCTGCAGCGAGCAGCCGCACAGCGCCGCGGGCGCGCCGCCCTCGTAGAGATAGATGTGGCTCGTGCGATGGGCGATGATCTCGTCACCCGGCTCGGTCAGCGTGCGCAGCGCCACCTCGTTGCCCATCGTGCCCGACGGCACCAGCAGCGCCGCCTCTTTGTCCAGCAGATCGGCCACCGACTCCTGCAGACGGTTGACTGTCGGGTCGTCGGCGAAGACGTCGTCGCCCACCTCCGCATCGGCCATGGCGCGCCGCATCTCGGGCGATGGGCGCGTGATCGTGTCGCTGCGTAGATCGATCGGAAGCTGGCTGGCCATCGTTCCCCCTCGCACTCCCAAACCGCCCGTCCGCCGGGCAGTTGCGCGCCGGAGGCGCATCCATTGGCAGCCATTGTAGGCCGGTCGGCATAGATGTGGAACCCCGCACACATTTGCGGATACACTCTCCTGTCCCGCTCGCCCACCGGCGAGGGGCAAGACGCGAGGCAGACTGGGGCAGGCAGAGAGGATCGCGCCCGGCATGCGCGGTCCTCAGCGGAGGTGTGATCGATGGGGCGCATCCACGGATCGCGCACGACTCGATTCCCCGGCCGCGCGCGGCGGCCCATGGGAAGCCCGGGGCAGGCTCGGCTGAGGCGGCTGCTGTTCGGCGGCGGCCTCCTACTGCTGGGGATGGCCCTCATGGGATCGCTCCCGGGAGAGGATGCGGATCCCGGTGAGCTGCCGCTCGAGTTCCCGCCGCCGGACGTGCAGGTGCACCTCTCCCACACCGCCCTGGCCCGCGGAGAGACCGCTACCCTGTTGCTCGAGCTGCAGGTGGCGCCCACCTTCCACATCCAGATCAACGACTTCCTGGAGCTCTACCCCCTCGCCGAGGCGCCGCTGGCCATCCAGCCCTGGATGGCGCAGGAGCTGCAGACGTGGCACGACGAGCAGGTCATCGCCGGCCGTACGATCCTGCAGTTCCCGATCATGATCGACGAGGATGCCCCCCTCGGCCGCCTGGAGACGAGCCTGGGCTTCGGCTACCAGGGGTGCGTCGAAGAGCCGACCTACGCCTGCTATCCGCCGGGGGAGGTCGAGATCCCGCTGGCGATCGAGGTGCTGCCGGCGGGCAGCCAGGGAATGCTCTCGGGGGCCGAGATCTTCGCCACCGAGGAGGGTCGGGCGCTGGCCGGCGACGATCCGGCGGGCAGGGACGCTGCTGTGCCGGCCGAGTCCGACGATCTGGCGGCCCGCATCGAGGGCCTGCTGGCCAGCGGCTCGGCCCTGGTCTTCGTCCTGGTCCTGATCGGGGGCATCCTGGGCGCATTCACCCCCTGCGTGCTGCCGATGATCCCGATCACGATCAGCATCATCGGCGGCTTCTCGCGCAGCCGCGTGCACGGTTTCATCCTCTCGTTGCTCTTCGTGCTGGGGATCGCGATCACCTATTCGGTGCTGGGCGTGGTCAGCGCTTCGGCCGGCTCTTTCTTCGGCGCGGCCATGCAGAGTACCGCGGTGATGGTGGTGATCGCGATCGTCTTCGCCGCCATGGGCGCGAGCATGCTTGGGGCCTTCGACATCGCCCTGCCGGCGGGTGTGCAGAGCCGGCTCTCGGCCGGCTCCCAAAAGGGCGGGATGATCGGAGCGGTCGTCATGGGGATGGTCACCGGGGTCGTGGCCTCGCCCTGCGTGGGGCCGGTGCTGGTCGCCCTGCTGACCTTCGTCGCCAAGACCGGCAACGTGGTCTTCGGCTTCTGGCTGCTCTTCACCTTCGCCGTGGGCCTGGGCCTACCGTTCCTCGTGCTCGGCACGACCGCGGCGGCGATCGTGGGGCCCTGGATGAGCAAGGTGAAATACATCTTCGGCATCGTCCTGATCGCCATGGCGATCTTCTTCGTCCGCGGCCTCCTGGGCCCCGAGATGACACGCCTGATCACCGGCGTCTACCTGGTGCTGGTCGGCGTATTTCTCGGCGCGCTCACGCCGCTGCCCGAGGAGCCGAGCCGCGGCCGGATGTTCGGCAAGGGCATCGGCATCCTGGTCTTCCTCAGCGGAACGCTGCTCTTCCTGCTGTGGCTGGCCGTGGCCACCGGTGCGCCAGCCATCCTCGGCCTCGGCGGAGGGCCTCTCGGCGCCGGCGGCCCCGGTGGGCAGGTCTCGGTTCTCGCCCATCCCGGTCCCGATTGGAAGATCAACGACGAGATGGCCCTCCAAGATGCGCGCGAGCTGGGCAAGCCGGCGGTGCAGGACTTCTACGCCGACTGGTGCGGCGCCTGCGTGGAGCTCGACGAGAAGACCTGGATCGATCCGGCGATCATCGGCGAATCGAAGAGATTCGTGAACGTGAAGATGGACTTCACCAAGGGCGGCGATTTCCAGAAGGAGGCCATCGCGCGCTACCAGGTCAAGGGCATGCCGACGGTCATCTTCTACGACAGCCAGGGCAACGAGGCCGCGCGCTTCGTCGGCTTCAAGCCGCCCGATCAGGTGCTCAAGATCATGCAGTCGATCGAGTAGCCGCGCCGGGCTGCGTGCCCTCCACATTAAGAGTAGGCGCCCGCCGGCGCACGCCGGCTTTCTCATGGCGCATCTCCGCCACAGCGCGGTCAACTTCCCCGCAAACGGGCCGATAATCGGTGAGAGCGGTGTGTGGTAGGAATCCGCAGGCGCCAAATGCACACTTCGGGAGAAGACCGCCGGTGGCTGATTCACAT
>WJJG01000185.1 GCA_014729815.1 Candidatus Eiseniibacteriota bacterium | reverse complement strand
GACGCCGATGCCGAGCTCGAGCAAGGCGTAGACGCGCAAGTGGCGCTTCCAGCGATCGGCCCAGCGCCCGAAGAGAAAGCTCCCCAGTGCCAGGCCGCCCATGAACGCCGCCAGTACGATCGCCACCGCATAGGAGGTGACCCCGAAGGCGAGGTGCAGCAGGCGGGTCCAGACGATCTCGGAGATCAGCGCGCTGGCGCCGGAGAAGAAGAAGAGAATCAGCAGGGGCCCATTCGGGGTTCCGCGGCTGCGACGCGGCTCCGAGGCTCGGGCATCGATGATTCCTCACACTTGCGCGTCAGCGGTCGGCTGCGCGGGACCGTCGCGGGCGCCGGGCCTCTCGTCGGCGCGGCATCTTCAGGGTAGCGGTCCCGAACCGTGAATGCAGCTTATTATGTACATTAGGATTAGGGCGCTCGAGACGGGGCGCGGAGCCGTGTGGTGAGAGCCGGCGAAGCCTCTCGACCCTGTCGGGAGCCTCGGACAACCACAAACAGGCCTTGAGTTTAGTCGTCCGGCGTCGTATCCTCACGGCGGTTCGAACCATGCATCCTGGCCAATCGTGGCCTGCTCGAGTGACCGTCGGCGCGTGCTGACATGTGAAAGGGGTGGATGATGCGCATCTTGTTAGTGCTCCTGGGAGTCCTGGCGATGGTCGGTCCTGCCTTGGCTGTCGACGTCGACAACAACGGCATCGACGGCGATCAGGGAATGATCCAGCCGGAGGGCTACGACGGCGAGACCGACCGCGATGAGGTCGTGGTCTTCCCCACATCGCAGGATACGTGGGTGGTGAACAGCTATCCGTACTGGTGGCATGTGGGAGACACGGTCTACGGCGTCCATGACGTCGCACTCGAGACCGTCTGCCATGCCGACATCGAGCTCTACCTGATCTACAACAGCCTGGTGCCGGACTGCGGCTATGTCGATCTGCAGTTCCAGATCGACGGCACGGTCGTCGGGGACTTCCGGATCCTGCCCGAAGATGGGCTGGGACCGATCAACGCCTCCTTCGACTTCGAGCCGATGTCGCCGCCGTTCGAGCTGCGCTACTACGAGACGAACCAGGTTGTGGGTGGATGCGGCAGCATCAGCCTGGATGAGTCCGGCCTCAACAGCGTGACCTTTAGCGACGATCCGTCGCCAGCGGCCGAAGGCACCTGGGGCGAGGTGAAGGCGCTCTTCCAGTAGGGGACGCCGGCGCCAGACCGCGCTGCGGACATGATCGGCTGCGGGCAGCGCTCCGGCCGCGATGCGGCCCGGGCCGCTGCCCGCTCTCTATCCCGCTCGCCTTGTTCCTCACCCGCCCAGGTGCTACCGTCCCCGCATTCTGCAGGGAAGCCGACGGGACAGGCAGGGGAGCCGCATGCCCGCCAGACTCGAGATCGCGCTCCGCCCCGAGCTGTTCGACGCCGAGGGCGCCAGCATCGCCCGCAAGGCGCGGGACTACTTCGGCTACGAGATCGATGAGATCCGCACGGTGCGCGTCATCACGATGGATGCGCGCCTCTCGGCCGGGGAGCGCCAGCGCCTGCGCGCGGATCTCTTCACCAATCCGGTTACGGAAGAATCCTCCTATCAGCCGCTCGATCTGCCGGCCGACTGGGTGATCTGGGTTGGCCTGCTGCCCGGTGTCAAGGACGCCGCCGGGGAGACCGCCGCCGAGGCGATCGAGGATCTGCTCGGACGACCGCTGGCGTCCGGCGAAGCCTGCTACACCTCGAAGCTCTATTTCGTCCGGGAGGGAGGCTCCGGGCTGAGTGGTGCCGAGGAGGAACGGCGGCTGACGCGGAACGATCTGGCGCGGGTGGCGCGGGAGCTCCTGGCCAACGACCTGATCCAGCGTTGGCAGGTTTGGCGCGTGGTCCCGAGCGCCACGGCGCGCGAGGCGGAATCGGAAGCGGGGATCTGGGATCCGAGCGAGGGGATCGGCTACGTGATCCCGCGGGTGACGTTGGAGCACACCCCGCGCGTCACCGAGATTCCGGTCGGTAGCGATGCGGAGATGCTTCGGGTGAGCGCCGAGCGCGACCTCTTCCTCGATCCGCGCGATGTCCCCGCCATCCGTCGCTACTTTTCCCGCCGGCGGGTGCGCGAGGCCCGCCGCCGCGTGGGACTCGATCGACCCACCGACGTCGAACTCGAATACATCGCCCAGGCGCGCAGCGACCACTGCAATCACAACACCTTCCGCGGGCGCTTCGACTACGTCGATCGCGCTTCGGGGGAGCGTCTGGAGATCGACAGCCTCTTCCACACCTTCATCGAGGAGCCGACGCTCGAGATCGCGCGGCGCAAGCCGTGGGTCATCAGTGTGCTCTGGGACAATGCCGGTGTGGGACGCTTCGACGAGCGGCACTTCTACACGATCACCGGAGAGACGCACAACTCGCCCTCCAACATGGAGGCGTACGGCGGCTCGATCACCGGCATCGTGGGCGTCTACCGGGATCCGCTCGGTACCGGCAAGGGCTCCAAGCTGGTCCTGGGGACCTACGGCTACTGCGTCGGCCCGCGCGACTATGCCGGCGCGTTGCGCCCGCGGCTGCATCCGCGGCGGCTGCTCGACGGGGTCATCGAGGGCGTGCGGGACGGCGGCAACAAGAGCGGCATCCCCACGCCGTTCGGGCTGGTCTTCCAGGACGAGAGCTATCTCGGCAAGTGCCTGGTCTACGTCACGGCAGTCGGGATCATGCCGTCCGAGGTGGCCGGCGGGCGCAGCGACCGCAAGCGCACGTCGCCCGGCGAGCTGGTGGTCATGTGCGGCGGACGCGTCGGCAAGGATGGCATTCATGGCGTGACCGCTTCCTCGCACATCTACAGCGAGAGGATCCCGGCCGGCCACGTCCAGATCGGCGATCCGTACACGCAGAAGAAGATGCACGACTTCCTCCTCGTGGCGCGCGACCGTGGCCTGATCCGCTTCATCACCGACTGCGGCGGCGGCGGGCTGAGTTCGGCGGTCGGGGAGTCGGCCCGCTTCGCGGGCGGCGTGGAGGTAGAGCTCGATCGCATCCCGCTCAAGTACGACGGGCTCGATCAGTGGGAGATCTGGATCTCCGAATCGCAGGAGCGCATGGTCGTCTCCGTAGCCCCCGAGCAGATCCAGGCCTTCCTGGCCCTGGCCGCCGAGCACGCGGTCGAGGCCACGGTGATCGGGCGCTACACGGACAGCGGCTACGTGCATCTGACGTATGAGGGCCAGACGTGCGCCTACGTCTCGCTGGACTTCTTCCAGAGCGATTTCCCGCAGTGGCGGTTCGCGGCCGAGTGGGTCCCGCCTGCTGCGCGCGGCCTCGCCGAGCCCGTGCTCTCCGAGCCCCGCGATCATGCGGCCTGCCTGCTGGCCATGCTGGCGCGTCCGAACATCGCCTCGAAGGAGTGGATCGCCCGGCAGTACGATCACGAGGTCCAAGGCGGCAGCGTCGTCAAGCCGCTGGCCGGCGCCCGGCGCGACGTGCCTTCCGATGCGGCCGTCGTGCGTCCGGTGCTCGAATCGACACGCGGGCTGGCGATCACCCAGACGCTGCATCCGACCTACAGTCGGATCGATGCCTATCACATGACCGCGGTGACGATCGATGAGGCCGTGCGGCGCCTGATCGCCGTGGGCGCCGACCCCGAGCACATCGGCGGCGTCGACAACTTCTGCTGGCCGGAGATCACATACCACCCCGAGCGCAATCCCGACGGCAAGCTGAAGGCGGCGCAGCTCGTACGCTCCTGTCTGGCGATGAAGCGCTCCTGCCTGGCGATGGGCATCCCGCTGCTCTCGGGCAAGGACAGCATGTATATCGATGGCGCACTCGCGGGCGCCTTCGGCGAGCAGCATCGCGTTTCCGGTCTGCCCACGTTGCAGTTCACCGCGATCAGCGTCGTGACGGATGTGACGCGCTGCGTGACGCTCGATCCCAAGGTCGCCGGGCATCTGCTCTACATCCTGGGCGTCACGCGCGATGAGCTGGGCGGCTCCGAATACTACGAGATGCTCGGGGAGACCGGTCTGCATGTGCCGCAGGCCGATCCGCGGCAGCTCCTTCCGATGTATCGCGCGCTGGCCGCGGCGAGCGAGGAGGGGCACGTGGCATCGGCCCACGCGATCGGCCGAGGCGGACTGGGCGTGCATCTGGCGCTGCTGGCCATGGCCGGTGATCTGGGACTCGAGGTGGAGCTCTGGCGGGCGCCGTGCGCTGCGCCGCCCGCGTCGCGCGCCACGGCGACGGAGGCGGCGGGCTTGCGCGAGGACCGCTTGCTCTACGCCGAGTCGGCGGGGCGGCTGCTCGTGACCGTGCCCACGGAGCGATCGAGCGCGTTCGAAGCGCGGCTGACCGGGCATCCGCTGGCGGCGTTGGGCGTGGTCTGCCGCGACCCGCGGCTGGTGGTTCGCGGGCGTCGCGGCGCGCCGCTCCTCGATCTGCCGATCAGCGCCTTGCGAGACGCCTGGCAGCAGCGGTATGGGGAGTTGATCTGAGCGCGGCCGGCGGCCGACGCGTGGCGGGAGCGAAGCGGAACGGCCGCCCGGGCAGAGCCTGAGGAGATCGGATGTGACATCCGCCAGCATGCCAGCAGGGCGCCGCGGTGTGGAGCGGGACGATCTGGCCCCGGCGCCGGTGGAACGCTCGGAACGGCGCAGTCGCAGCGCGTCGACCGCACAGGTGCGCGCGCTGGTGCTCGGGGGCTACGGCCTGAATTGCGATGCGGAGACGGCCCACGTCTGCCGACTGGCGGGCGCGGATGCCCAGCGTGTGCACATCAACGAGCTGATCGATGGGAAGCAGCGTTTGGAGTCGTTCCACATCCTGGCCCTGATCGGCGGCTTCGCCTGGGCCGACGATCATGGCGCGGGCGTGGTGCTGGCCACCAAGCTGCGGCGGCACCTGGGAGAGGCCCTGTTGCGCTTCATCGCCGCGGGGCGTTACGTGATCGGCATCTGCAACGGCTTCCAGGCCCTGGTGAATCTGGGGATCCTGCCGGGATTCGAGGTGGGGCGCTTTCGCCGCGAGGTGGCCCTGACCTACAACGACTGCGGCAACTTCCGTGATCAGTGGGTGCAGTTGCGCGTGGAGCGGACGCCGTGCGTCTTCGATCCGCGCGCGCGGCAGATCGAGCTGCCGGTGCGGCACGCCGAAGGCAAGTTCGTCGCGCCTCCCGACGTGCTCACGCGCCTGCGAGAGCAGCGGCAGATCGTGATGCGCTACGCCCGACCCACCGGAGAGGCCGCGGGCGGAGAGTTCCCCTGGAATCCGAACGGTGCGCAGGATGACATCGCCGGCATCTGCGACCCGACCGGTCGCATCTTCGGACTGATGCCGCACCCGGAAGCGTACAACCATGAGACCAACCATCCCGACTGGACCCGGCTGCGTTGGCAAGAGGACCGGCAGTCCGCGCAGGAACCCCCCGGCGTGACCCTCTTCCGCCAGGCGGTCTCCTCGGCGCAGGAGCGGCTCCTGGAATAGTCGCCGCGAGCCGGGAATAGCCGCCGGCCGCGGCGTGTAGATCCTCTGGCGGCCCGGCAAGGGCGCCACGGGCGAGAAGGCGAGTGAGCGACGCAGAGCGGAGTGAGCGGCAAGCGGAAGAGGCGGCCTGGGTCGCACAGACGCTGGCCGGGGATGATCGCGCCTTCGCGGCGCTGGTGCGCCGCTATCAAGGTCCGCTCCTGCGACTGCTGCGTGCGATGCTGCGCCAGGGGCAGGATGCGGAGGATCTGTTGCAGGAGACCTTCCTGCGCGCGTACCGCTTCCTGCACCGCTTCGATCCCGAGCGTCCCTTCGGTCCGTGGCTGATGCGGATCGGCGCCAATCTGGCTCGCAACGAGCTGCGCCGGCGGCGCACGCGACGCGAGGTGCCGCTGGACGAGGCGCCGGGCGGCGAGGAGGATGGGTACGCCGGCGCGTGGCTGGCCGATGCGCGGCCGCTGGCCGAGATCGATCATCGGCGACTGCTCGATGCCACCCGCGGCGCGCTCTCCGAACTGCCCGAGGATCAACGCGTGGTGCTCGAGATGCGCATTCTGGGGGAGATGAGCTATGGGGAGATCGCGGCGACCCTGGAGATCCCGATCGGGACGGTCATGTCGCGGCTGAGCCGGGGCCGCCGGAAGATCCAGGAGGTCCTGCGCGCGTTTCACGAGGCGCGGGAGAGGCCATGAAGAAGTCGTGTGACTGGATGCGGCAGCGCATGGCGCGCTACATCGACGGGGAGTTGCCCGCCGACGAGCGCGCCGCGTTCGAAGCACATCTGCGCGGGTGCCCGCGCTGCGAGCACCTCTACGACACACTGCGGCAACTGGATCGCCTGACCGCCGCCGCGGGGCGGGATGCCGAAGGTGCTGAGCAACGGAGTGCCAAGGGTGGCGCGACCAGCGATTCCTTCGCGCGCTTTCGGGAGCGCTACGATCTGCAGGCTGCCGCCCGGGCGCGGGATGCCGAGATGGCGGACGGAGCGGCGGCGGGAGAGCGGGCGGCGCACTGGTCGCCCGAGGAGGTCGCCCAGGCACCGCTCGAGGCCG
>WJJG01000184.1 GCA_014729815.1 Candidatus Eiseniibacteriota bacterium | reverse complement strand
GTCCATCGCGGGCCAGACACCGAACGGATCGTAGATGATGTCCGTGCTCAGACCATGGGAGTCCATGGCGGTCTGGAAGTACGGACCCACATCCGTGAAGGTGCCCTGGATGATGGATGCGACCAGAGCGTTGCCCCGGCCGTAATCGTCGGAGTAGGAACCCGGCACACCCTCGATGTAGATGTCCTCGTTCTTGGCGATATCCGCCGCGAACGCGGGCACCGAGAGGGCGAGCACTGCGAGACAGACAAACAGTCTCTTCATGGTGCGTACTCCTTGGGACTTGTCGCCGTAGCGACTGTTCGCTGTCCGAGGCAAATCCACCAGCCGAAGCCGGGGTAGGTGATGCATCACACGCGCGGCCCTGAATGGTCCCCGGGGGAACCGTTGCCAGGCCAGGACCGGGCGCTCCCGATCCATCACCGTTTAGAATCCTACCAGTTTGTGGCGGGCGTGTACAGTCTAAAACCCTCCGCCCGCCGGCTCTTGGACACGTCGATCCGGATAGGCGCGGAAGCGGCCGATGATCTGGCGCACTCGATCCGCGTCGGCCGCCGAGGCGCCCGCGGCCCAGGCCTCCAGCGCCTCGTAGAGCGAATCTCGGCTGGCCGGCGGTCCGTAGCGGCTCTCCCGATCGATCAGCTCCAGGGCCAGCAGCGCGTCGCCGTAGCTCCCCTCTTCGAGGGCCTCGATCAGCGAGGGCTCGGCCAGCCGCGTCGAGAGCCAGAGGTCCCAGTAGCGGTGGGCGGCCTCCCCCCCGGCAGCATGCGTGGAATCGGCGATTCCAGCCAGGCTGTCGTCGTATTGACGCAAAAGAATGGCATGCGAGCGCCAATCACCGGACCAGGCCATCCCCTGCAGGGCCGCGCGCCGGACGCCGGGATCGTCGGTGGTCCGGAAGACATGATGGGCCACGTCGAAGGCTCGCGGCCCCAGCCGTCGGCCCGCCGTGGCCACCGCCATCTCCAACACCCGTGGATGCCGGCCCGAGTCGGCGAGTCGGCGCGTGAGGGTGAGCAGCGAGTCGGCCGCGCGCGGATCGATCGAGAGACCCAGCATGGCGACGCCCTGCTCCATCCGCCGTCGCTCCCCGGAGCGGAAATGCTCCATCATGCGCGCCATCAGCAGCTCTCCGTCCCAAAGGCAGACCGCGCCGCGCTCGAGCTGGAAGCCGACCCCGGGCGAGCGGACCTGCGCATCCGCGAGGGCCAGAAAGGCCCGCGCGAGCATCTCCCCGGCCGGCGTGCCGGCATAGAGACCCCGATTCTTCGAGATGTACTTGACCACCGGCTCCTGGCATCCCGACACGACCCGGCTGTCCCCGACGATCATCGCCAGCGTGTCGGCGCTCGGGCCGCGCCAGCGCAGCTTGCTGTCGACCACTGACTGCAGGGCCCGGCGCTCGGCCTCGGAGCTCGCCGCCGGATGTCCCTCTCGACACCAGTCGATCAACGTGCCCCAATCGAGCGGCTCGAAGAAGGCCAGTCCGACGGCCACGCGTTCCTCGCGAGGCAGTTCCGCCAGGGTCCTCTGATACGTCTTCCAGTCGGCGAGCAGCTCGGCCACGTTGCTCCAAGGGGCGAGGGTCTCCGCATCCTCATCCTGCGCATCCGCGCCGGTCGCCGACCCGAGGAGAAGCGCACCGAGCAAGAGGACGCTCGCCCATCGTCGCCAGATCGATCCCTGGTGCTTCACTCTATCCTCCTCCCGATCCTGCCCTTCCGGAGATCCCGCCCTGTAAAGCGGGCGAGGCGGATGGTAGGCTGACGGTTTGCCCTGCGCTCGGCCCGGCTGCGGGACCCCGCGCGCCTAAGCCAGGGTGAAGGATGTTTGCATGACGCCCAAGAGAAAAACAAGGCGGTCCGCGTCTCGTTCCCGCGTTCCGGGCTCCACACCGGCTTCCGCGAAGTCCGGCTCGCGCGACGATCCGCCGCAGCAGACCGAGATCTGCGGCGCACGCATGCACAATCTGCGCGGGATCGACTGTGCCATCCCGCTCCGCCGCATCACGGTGATCACCGGCGTCTCCGGATCCGGCAAATCGACCCTGGCCTACGACATCCTGTACGCGGAGGGACAGCGGCGGTTCGTCGAATGCCTCAGCGCCTATGCGCGCCAGTTCATGGAGCGCCTCGAGCGCCCCGATGTCGAGCGGATCGGGCACCTGCAGCCCCCGATCGCGCTGCGACAGCGCGTGAGCGTCAAGAACGCCCGCTCCACCGTGGGCAGCATTACGGAGCTGACCGACTATCTTCGGCTGCTCTACGTGCACGCCTCCGAAGCGCATTGCCCGGTTTGCGGAGGGTCGGTGGGGCGCACCGATCCGCGCGAAGCGATCGCCGCGCTGTCGCGCTGGCCGCGGGGAACGCGTCTGGCGCTGGTCGCGCCGCTCACCGAACCCCTGCGCGAGGCGACCGCGGAGCGCCTGCAACGGATCGGATACGCGCGCTTGCTGGCCGACGGTCGCGTCCGGGAGATCGACACCTACCTGGCCACCCGTCCGCGCGGCGCCCGCGGGCGGCGGCGTCCCGCGGATCTGGGCGTGGTCGTCGATCGGATCGTCGCCGGGCGGACACGCGCCGCGCGGCTGGCCGAGGGCTTCCAGGAGGCCTGGTCGCTGGGCACGGGGCGTTGCCGCGTGCACCCGCTCGATGACGATGTGCACCCTCCCGAGCCCCTCCTGCTGCGGGAGGGCTTCGCCTGCCGGGAGTGCGGAGAGCAACTCGTAGCGCCCTCCCCCGCGCTCTTCTCGGCCAACAGCCCGCTGGGGGCCTGTCCGGAGTGCCAGGGGTTCGGGCGGATCATCACCGTCGACCGCCAGAAGGTGGTTCCCGACGGCAAGAAGAATCTGAAGAACCATGCGGTCGTCCCCTTCAGCGTCCCCTCGGCGAAGAGCTGGTACCGCTGGCTGCTGCGGGAGGCGCGTCGCCGCACGATTCCCACCGACGTGCCGTTTCGCGACCTGACGGCCGCGCAGCGCGACTGGGTCTTCCGAGGCGATGCGACGTTCCCGGGTGTGGAGGGCTTCTTCGAGACGCTCGAGCGCAAGCGCTACAAGATGCATGTGCGGATCTTCATCGCACGTTTCCGCGGATACGTGACCTGTCCGCGATGCGAAGGGGCGCGCCTGCGTCCCGAGGCGCTGGCCCATACACTCGCCGGCCGGACCATCCACCAGTTGCACGCCCTGCCGATCGACGCGCTGCGCGACTTCATCGCCGCGCTGCGCCTGCCCGCCGTGCGCCGGCGCAAAGTACGCGCCCTGGTAGAGAGCATCGCCGAGCGTCTGCGCTGCTTGACCGACCTGGACGTCGGATATCTGACCCTCGAGCGCTCCGGGCGCACGCTCAGCGGGGGGGAGACGCAGCGCATCCGCATCGCCGCGGCCCTGGGCAGCGCGCTCACCGACACGCTCTTCATCCTCGATGAGCCGACCGTCGGTCTTCACGCCCGCGATACGGGCCGGATGGTGGCCGTGCTGCGGCGTCTGGCGCGCACCGGCAATACGGTTGTGGTCGTCGAGCACGACCCGCAGGTGATCGAGGCGGCCGATCATCTGATCGTGCTGGGCCCCGGCGGCGGGCGTGAGGGCGGCCGACTGCTCTACGAGGGTCCCCCGGCCGCGTTTCTGCAGGAGTCGCCGGAGTTCTTCACATCCTCCACCGGTGCCCCCCCGCTGCCGCCACGCAGGCGCCGCGGCCGCGGGGGCCAGCGC
>WJJG01000017.1 GCA_014729815.1 Candidatus Eiseniibacteriota bacterium | reverse complement strand
GGGAGATCCCCTGCTCGAGGTTGTTGTCGAACAGCGTGGAGTCAGTAGCGTCCACGTCCCCATCGAAGTCCAGGTCCAGGATGCGCTCGGCGCCGGTAGGGCTGCTCCCGTCGTAGGCATCCCTATCCGTGGTATCCACGTCCTTATCGCCGTCGTAGTCACCGAAGTCCGTGTCCTGATGGACCACGAACTCCCCGTACGGCTTGTAGACATAACGCTCCACCAGATGCCCGCCAAGATCCGTCAGCGCAATCACGTTGAAGTTGGCGTCCTGGTGCACGTACAGGTCCCCCTTGTCCGCAACCCGCATCATGACCAGCTCATCGATGTACTGGGTCCCATGAATCAACTGCTGGACCATGTTGTCGGACCCGTCCCGGGTCTCGATGATCCTCCATCCGCTGTAGTAGTACTTCACGGTCCCGTCGAAGTCGCCGGAGTTGGTGACGACCTTCCTGATCCTGCGGCCCAGCCCGTCGAACTCAGACTCCTGGACCGTCACATCCGTATCCTCGGACGGCTGGACCTTGACCACCCGGTTCCAGGCATCGTAAGTATGATTCTCTCGTAAAAAGTCCCGTTCCTGCCTTCTCGTAATTGACCACCGGGACGCGTTGATGTATCGTAACGCCCAGTCCTAACCGGTTGGCCATTTCCCAGCACATCAAGACGCGAGAGAGAGCGATGTTTCGCAAGAGAGACCCGCAGGTGGACCTCTTCGAGTCGAGCAATTTCCTTCCGCCGGAGAAGGCCGCGCGCCTGCACAAGACCTGGGCCGATGCTTTCCGGAGGATGGCGCTGCCCCTGATCGATGAGGGTCGATTCGCGGCGCTGTACAGCGACGGCACGGGTCGCCCGAACAAGGCTGTGGAGGTGGTGCTGGGCGTTCTTGTTCTGAAGGAGATGTTCGATCTGACGGACAACGAGGCGCTGGAGCAACTCGAATTCAATCTGCTTTGGCACCACGCGCTGCGGCTGAAGCCGGAGGATGCGCATCTGTGCCAGAAGACGCTGCACAATTTCCGGGCCGGTCTGATGCAGCACGATCTGGGCCGTCTGGCCTTCGAGGAGACCACGGACAGGATCCTGAGGGCTCTGCAGATCAATGTGTCCAAACAGCGCCTCGACTCGACGCACATCATCAGCAACATGGCTACGCTGACGCGTCTTGGGCTGTTCTGCGAGACGATTCGGGTCTTTCTGACAAGTCTGCGGTCGGCGCATCCGCGGCTTTTCGGGCGCGCCCCATTGGGTATTTGCCGGCGCTACCTGAAAGAGGACGGGACGGAGACGAGCTACGGCGACGCCCGGTCCAGCGAGGGACGCCGGCGGCTTTCGGTCTGTGCGCGCGACGCGTACCGCCTGTGGGATCTTTTCCGCGGGACGGCCGCTGCGGGCCTTGAGGAGTACGATCTTCTGAATCGGCTTGTGACGGAGCAATGCGAGGTCGTTTCGTCCAAGGATTGCCCGGACGACGATGACGACGACGCGGGGGAGGGCGGTGTGCCGGTGCGGCTCAAGGCGGCCAAGGAGGTGAAGGGAGACTCGTTGCAGTCGCCGCACGACCCGGACGCCACGTACAGCGGCCACAAGGGAAAGGGATACGAAGTCCAGGTGGTGGAGAGCTGTGATCCGTCGAACGCCGTAGAGATCATCACCGACGTGGCGGTGACGGACTCCTGCGACGGCGATGCGGGTGCGACGATCCCGCTTCTCGAGGGTCTTGTGGAGCGGGGTCTTCTGCCGAAGGAGCTCGTGGCGGACACCTCGTACGGCTCGGCGGAGAACGCCGTGGATGCAGCGTGCCTGGGGACGGAGCTCGTGAGCCCGGTGGGGGGAAAGGCGGAGCCGGAGGCGCCGGAGGAGGAAGCATTGACGGCAGCCGACTTCGACATCGATCCCGGCTACGGTCGCCCCACGGTCTCCCCCGAGGGGCACGAGTCGATAGGAGAGGAGGCGGACTCGGCGGCGCCGCACCGTGTGGAGATCGCCTTTGCGCGAGGTGTGTGCGAGGCGTGTCCGCGCTTCGGCCAGTGCCCCGCGCTCCTCAGCCGCGACGGCGAGAGGTACATCCTCAAGGCCGATCTCAGGCGGCTGAACATCGAACGCCGGCGGCGAGCGGAAGCCCGCGGCGACTTCGCACCGCGCTACAGTATTCGGGCCGGCATCGAGGCCACCAACTCGGAGCTGAAGCGAGCCCACGGCCTCGGGCGTCCGCGAGTCCGAGGCCGGCCACGGGTCGAGCTTGCGGTCTACATCAAGGCCCTCGCGTGCAACATCAAGAGACTGGTGCGCGCGACGCTCGCCGCGAACGCCGAACCGGTCGCGGCCGCAGGCTGAGAGAGCCCGAAAGGGGCGATCCCTGCCCCTCATACCGCTCTTGAAGGCGCCTTTCGGGCCGTCCCGCACGATACTCACCCACTCCTTCCCGAATCAGATCAATTTCAACTAAACCGCGAGCCGCCGACCCGCGGGGATTCGACTCCAGCGTGATCTTCGAAAACGGCACTTAGTACGATGGAATCAAGTATATAT
>WJJG01000183.1 GCA_014729815.1 Candidatus Eiseniibacteriota bacterium | reverse complement strand
GGTGCGCACCGTCCAACCCATCGCGTAGCTCAGGTGCGACTCATCCGGCGAGTCGGGGGTCTGCGGCATGACCATCTGGGGTGTGTGCAGCTCGCGCACGGCCGCCGCGGAAAGCAGCGTCTGCTCGCCGAACCGTCCCCCGCGGAGATTGACCATCATCCAGCGGTTCATCTCTTCCACGCAGGAGTTGATCGAGCCGGCCGGGCCCATCACATCGATCGGGCGGAAGTCGATCTGACGGATCTCGTCGTCGTCCTCGAGATGGGGCCACGAGAAGTCGTCCGACTCCTGCGAGTCGTGAACCGAGAAGTTGCTGCGCGTCATCCCGAGCGGATCGAGAATGCGCGCTTGCACGGCCTCCTCCCAGGTCTGTCCGGTCAACAGCTCGGTCAGATAGCCGGCGGTGAGATACATCAGGTTGTTGTACTGCCAGGCTTCGCGCAGCTCGCGATTCGGCTCGAGGTGGCGCAAGCGGTGCAGCAACTCCGCGCGCGTGACCTCGCTGTTGTTGTACCAGACGAGATCGTGACGCGGCAGCCCGGAGCGATGGGTGACCATGTCGCGCGGCGTGAGGTGCGCGGTGACGTACTCATCGTACATCTGGAAGTCGGGGATGTGCTCGGCGACCGGGTCATCCCAGCTGAGCAGGCCTTCCTCGGCGAGCGTCGCCAGGGTGAAACAGGTGAAGGCCTTGGTCGAGGATCCGATCGCGAAGAGCGTGCGCGCGGTGACCGGGAGCTCCTGCTCGAGATCGCGATGGCCGTAGCCCTCCGCCAACACGACCTCGTCCCCGACGACCACGCCGATCCCGAGGCCCGGCGTTTCCCACTCTTCGAGCGCGCCTGGCAGTCGACCGCAAGCTCTTGAGCGCGCTGATCTCGACCTTCCTGCGCACCCTCTTCGCCTGGCAACGCCGCCGCGGCCGTGCGCTCGGCATCCGCGATGGCCAGACCGGGGCCGTGACCTTCGTGCAGCGCTTCGGTGGGGCACTCAATCTGCATCCCCACGCTCACAGCCTCGTGCCCGATGGGCTCTTCGTGCCGGGGCGCGAGAATCGGCTCACCTTCGTGCCCCTGCCCGATCCCACCACCGAGGAGATCGAAGAGCTCACCCTCAAGATCGCCCGCCGCCTGACAGCGGTCGTTGGGCGTCTCTGCGACGACGCCTCCGAGACCGACGCCTTGCTCGAGAAGACCGCGGCCTCGTTGCAGCAGGCCCTGGCTGCGGCGGTCAAAGCTCCCGTGTCGCCCTCCCAGCTCAGCCTTCCCGGTCAGGATCCGCAACCCCCGGCGAAGCCCCTCTGCGCCCGGGTCGCCGGGTTCTCGCTCCATGCTGCCCAGGCCGTCTCGGCCGGGGACCGAGAAGCCCTCGAGCGCTTGTGCCGCTATGGTCTGAGGCCCCCCTTCGCCCAGGATCGCCTCTCCTTGCTCCCCGACGGTCGCGTCGCCTACCGCCTGCGGCGTCCCTGGCCCCATCCCCTGGGAACCACCTGGCTGCTCCTCGAACCCCTCGACTTCCTCCGCCGCCTGGCCGCCCTGATCCCGGCACCCTACACGCACATGATCAGGTACCATGGCATCCTGGCCAATCGCTCGCGCTGGAGAAGACACCTGCCGCTCCCCCCGGCCCACGCGTCCACGGGGGACCCGCTGGATGCAGCCGCTTCGGCGGAAGCGACAACCGGACCCCCTGCTGCCGGCCAAGAGGCGGCATCCACCCCCACAGCCCCGCGGCGACGCCGAGCACATCTGAAGTGGGCGCAACTGCTGCGGCGGGTGTTCTCTCTGGATGCTCTGGAATGCCCCCAGTGCGGGGCAGCGATGGTGGTGCTGGCGTTCATTTCGGATCCCCCCGTGGTCAGGAAGATCCTGGGCCACCTTGGGCTGCCCACGGCCCCCCCGCCCCTGGCCGCGGCGCGGGGCATGTGGGAGCCCGAGCCCGACCTGTGGATGCCGCCGATGGAGGCTTGCGGAGTCGAGGAGCGAGATCTGGCGGGGCGTACCCGAACCCGTCGTAGTCCGCGAAAACTCCGAACTGCTGGACAGGATGGCATCTCTCCCCCTGTGATACCCTTCCTCGCACTATGTCCACATTCATTATAGCTCTCCTCGCCTGTCTACGCGCGGCCCTGATGCCCCGAGCCGTGTTGGCCCTGGAGAATGCCGCTCTGCGTCAGCAGTTGGCTGTCTACCAGAGAACTCAGAAGCGTGCCCGACTTCGGCCCGAGGATCGCGTCTTCTGGATCCTCCTCCGCAGGCTTTGGCCCGACTGGGCCGGGCCCCTCGTCGTCGTGAAGCCGGATACCGTACTGGCTTGGCACCGCAAGGGCTTCCGGGCGCTCTGGCGACGCAGATCGAGAGGCGGGAGGGGCGGCCGACCTCGCATCCCCCGCAGGCACATCGCCTTCATCCAGCGCATCTCGGGCGATCATCCCGAGTGAGGTGAGGATCGGATCGCCGAGGAACTTACTGCCAAGTTCGGCATCCGCCATTCGCCCAGCACCGTCCGCCGCTACATGCTCCCCCGTGGCAGAGCGCCCCGTGGAGACCAGACCTGGCGCACCTTCGTCCGCAACCATGCCAAGGAGATCTGGGCGTGCGACTTCCTCACCCAGTACACCGCGTTCTTCGCTGTCGCCTACGTGTTCGTCATCATGGAGGTCGGATCCCGCCGCATCGTTCACGTCAACGTCTGTTAGCGAGCATCCAGAAACGTAGTTTTTTGAACCGGCTCTGTTTTCACTTCCCCGCCATGGAACGGCGCGCCTTTTGATTCAGTTCCGCCTCCCGTCTTCTGTAGCTCTCGCCCTCGATGGTGATGATCTCGGCGTG
>WJJG01000182.1 GCA_014729815.1 Candidatus Eiseniibacteriota bacterium | reverse complement strand
GGCTATCCCGGCTACGGGCAGCAGCAGTGGGGCTACCCCGGCTACGGGCAGCAGCAGTGGGGCTATCCCGGCTACGGGCAGCAGCAGTGGGGCTATCCCGGCTACCGCTCGTATCGGTGGGGCTACCCCTCCTATCGAGGGAGCTGGCCGTACGCCCATCGGAATGCGCCTGAGTGGCCGCAGGACATGTTCGGTCCATGGTGGGCGAGCTGGCAGGACCCCCAGTACCGCTACGGCTGGCAGGGTCCCTCGGCGCAGCCGAGCTGGTGGCAGCAAGGCCCCTACCGCAACTGGGGCTGGGGCGCTGCAGCCTAGGCGAAGCACCAATCCAGGCTAGCACGAAACGGGGCTCGGGCGCCGGAGCTTCCCGAACGCCACGTCGGCCGTACCATCCGAGCCGACCGTAGGGGGGGCGCAGCCGCGCAGGGGTTCTGGACGTTTCGCGGAAGGCCCGCGCAATTGGCGGGCCTTCCCTCGTTAAGGCGGGGTCCGTTCGATGCAGCAGGCATTTCGCAGGCGGCGCTCTCCGTGTAGGCTCTCCCACACCAATCTACGCGTCGCGCGGCGGCGAGGGCCAGCCCGTCGGCTTTGCCTTGCCGCTGGTGGAGGAACTGGCCCGAAAGGAGGCGAGATGGCGGAGGGCGCATCGATGCGGTCGATCTCAACCTGGCAGCAGGACGCGGTGTTCGAGCATGTTGCGGATAGCGGTGTGTCCTATCGGACGGATGCCGTGCTACCGGGAGACGAAGAGCACGAGCGCTTGGGCCCCACACCGATGGAGCTACTCCTGGGCAGTGTCGGGGGGTGCACCGGTGTCGATCTGGCCGGCATGCTGCGCAAGATGCGCCTTTCGCTGCGTGCGCTCCGGATCGAGGTCAACGGGGAGCGCCAAACAGATCCGCCGCGCATCTTCCGCCGCATCCACCTGCTCTATGAGATCGACACCGATCCGATCGATGCGCGCCGCGTGATGCGCGCCGTGGAGCTCTCGGCAGCCAAGTACTGTTCGGCGACGGCAACCGTCGCCCGCACTGCGGAGGTGACCTACACGGTCCGCTACGATGGCGCCGAATACGAGAGGGTCGTGCCCTCGGTCTCATCCGATCCGTCTCCGGCGAAGCGCGGCATGACGGGGGATCGATGATTCCGATCGAGGATGCACTCGACCTGCACGCGTTTCACCCACGGGACATCCCGGTGGTCGTCGAGGAGTACCTCTGGGAAGCCGCCGAGCGGGGACTGCGTGAGGTGCGCATCATCCACGGAAAGGGGATCGGCGTGCAACGGCGCGTGGTCGCCGGCATCCTCGACCGCCACCCGGCCGTGCGCTCTCACCGAGTCGCATCCGGGGATCGGGGACACTGGGGGGCGACCATCGTCAACCTTCGGCGCATCAAGCGCACGGCCTCCGATCGCCAGGAAACCGGAGGCTCCAGCAATCAAGGGGAGGCCTCGCCCGAAGGATCCTGACGCGTTTGGCAAGGCATCCCGGGCGCTCCGCGCGTCGGCACCTCTCCAACTCCGCGATCGCGCGCAGCTACCTAGTGGGACAGACGGATCACGCGCCGAGCGACCCGGCGCGTCCCCGCGCGCAACTCCAGCCACAACACGCCCCCCGCTGGCACTGCAGACTGCGCGTCGAGCATCATTCCAAGTGTCAGGCGACCCGCCGGCGCGATCGGCAGCATCCGCGAGGCCAGCAAGCGTCCGCTGGCATCGTAGCAGCGCAGGATCGCGGGACTCGCGCCGCATGTGCGCCAGTCGATCCAGGATGACGCACCGGCCGGATGCGGCGACACGCAGAGCCGCAGATGCGTGGCTTCGATCATGGGGGCGAGGCGTGCGAGCGGCGCATCGAGGTTGGGCGACCACCATCCGTAGTGCGTCCGATCGGCCATCTCCAGCACCCCCGCGCGGGCGGCGATCGTGCTCGAGAGCGCATACGGCTCGGCGAAGAGCTTCATATCCGGCCAATCGACGGGCAGGTTCGCATCGTGGTCCGCCGGCAGGTCGGCAGGATGTGGATCGAGAAGCCGATAGTAGGCTTCGTCGGGATTGAGGCGGCACCAGAGATCGCCTGCGCGGAATCCGTCGTAGGCCTGCTGGATGTGAGGGTGCCCATCGTCGGCTTGCACGTGGTCGACCGTATGGAACGCCAGGAGCACGCGCAGCTCCGGGCAGGCAGCCGCCAGGGACTCGTAGAAGCGCGTGGCATCGCGCACTGACCAGAAGGCTTCGCTCTCGGCGGGCGTAGCGACATCCTCCGGCCAGGCGCCGTGGTAGACATCTCGATCGAATGCGGCCTGGACCGTCTCGCGCGCGTAGTGCAGGCACAGTGCGCCGGAGGCGTACGAGACAGAGGGCCGCAGGAGATAGTCGTCTCCGAGATCGAGATAGCCGTTTCCGTTCTGATCGAGGCATTCGCCATCGGGAGGCACGAAGTCGAGTGCGCCGTTGGCGTTGCCATCCAGGAAGAGGATTCCGGTGCGCTCGATCGGCGGCTGCTGTTGGGCCGGGTCGGTGACCACCCAGGCGTAGGAGGGATCCCAGGTCAGACCCGCATAGTCGATCGACATGGAGGTCGGGCCGTAGCCTTCGAGATAGGGATTCTTGCCGTCGTCTTCCGGCAGGCCGTTGCCGTCGCCATCGCTCTCGGGGTCGCAGTCGTAGCGTCGCGCGCCGACCTCGACGGCCACCGTCTGGCCGCCGGTCGGATTCTCCCAGCCCACGTAGTAGGCCACGCAGGCGAGTTCCGCCCCGTGCGATCCCAGGACCGCCGCGCTGATCGGTCCTCCGTTCGAGAGGCCCGTTAGTCCGACCTCGCCGGTGAGCACGGGAACCGGCAGCAGTTGCTCGATCGACCGTCCCTGGAAGTCGACTCCCTCGCCGCCGCAGTAGCGCAGGACGTCACGCAACGCGAGGATGCATCGCTCTCCCCGATAGTCGTACGTGCCATCGCTCTGGAAGGGGCCTTCGCTGCCCCCCGGGAAGAGGAAGGTTGCCGCCACGAAGCCCTGCATGGCGTATGGTGCTCCGCCACTCAGGCCGCCGACGCCTTGCCCGCCCGGCGCGATGACGATCAGCGGAGCGCCCTGCGGATAGCGCAGCCCGACTTCGATGGGCGGCAGTGTGAAGCGCACGGCCACGTGGCCCTCATTGGCCCCCTCGGAGGGGATCCGCGTATCGATCTGCGGTATCTGAGCGTGCGCAAGGACGGTGGATCCGAGAAACAACAGCAGAAGCGATCCCAGTAGCCGGACGATGCGCGGTGGCGCTCCACGAGATGAGGAGCAGCGATCCCAAGTTTTCTCTCGCATACGATTCCCCCGTGTGCGTGCGTGGGATCGGATGCCGTGGGCGCGGCAGGAACGATTGTACAAACAACGCCACACGCATGGCAAGGGAGGTGATGTGAAGTGTGGCGCACGCCGAGGTGGAACGACAGGACGATCCGGGTCGGAGACGCATACACGGGACGCTCGGCGGAGGATTCCGTACGGCGCAGCACGGAGCGCAGCATGCCGCAGCCGGCAATGCGGTGGGGGAGATGGCAAGCAAGATGTCGCATCCGGCAATGCGGTGCGAGAGGGATGGCGCACGTAGGCTGCCCCGAGAGGCTACTCCTCGCTCGGTTCGAACGCCTCGATCGACGCGCCGAGCAGATCGCGGGCGTAGGCGAAGTTGTGCGCTCCGGCGCTGCCGTCGCTGCTGACGAAGCTCCAGTTGAAGAGCGCGCGAGCATAGGCCTCGGTCAGCACATCGTCCGGTGTGGCGCGGTCGAGTTCCTCGCGGAGGACCGTCAGTAGACTGTCGACGGTGGCCATGCCATCGCTCCAGGCGAAGCTGCTCCCACTGGCGTCCGGATGGCAGGCAGTGCAGCTGGCCGGGTCGGCGATGAAGCTGTGGCTCTCGGCCGCCGGCGCGGCGAAATGGCAGTCGACACAGCCGCGCTGTGCGACGTTTTGGTGCAGTGAGCTGGCAAAGCTCCCGCCGGCGTATTCGTAGCCCCCCGCGCCAGCGAACATCTGGGCCTGCGGCGCGTGCGGCGTCTCCGGATAGCCTTGATCGGCGTCGCTGTGGCACTGGCGGCAGACGTCGCCCGGGCTGCCGCCGTACGCGATGCGCAGATTCGCCGGATGATCGCTCCCGTGCGGATCGTGGCATGCGGCGCAGACCAGGGGCAGGGCCTCGCCGTACTCGCCGCTCCATTCGTCGAGCGAAGTCAGGAATCCCTGTGCCGTGTGGCAGCTCGCACAGCCGTCGGCCTGCGCGTCGGGATCGTCGGCGCTGCGGGCATGCCCGCTGGCTTCCCATTCGCTGACGTAGGCATGGCTCGAGGCGTGCGGCGGGTACTCGACGTAGTCCTCGTGGCAAAGGCCGCAACCCTGAGGATCGGTGCTGCTACCGATGGCGAGCAGGAAGTCGCCGCGGGCGCGTGTGGCGTGATCGGCGAGAATCTCGCCATCCGTGCCGGAGAGGGGACCGTGGCAGCTCTCGCACTGCACGCCCTCGAGCGCGGCGATCGGTACCTCGTCGAAGCCCCCGTTGTGGCGACTCCATCCCGCGCTGTCCACATCGCCGTAGCCCACGGCATGGCACTGCGCGCACCAGTCGTCCATCGCCCCCGAGGCCCGGGCGCGATCGAATGCATCGGCATGCGAGGTCAGGAGCCAGGTGGCGTAGTTGGCCCCATGCCCCTCCGCGTCATGGCATTCCAGGCCGCAATAGGCGACGCCGCTGTATGCGGGCTCGTGGCGCGGGCGGTACGGCCCGACCTGCAGGGCGCGCACGCGGGCTGCCGATTCCTCGTCGTTGTACGCAACGACGCTGATCTCGGCAATCGTCGCCAGATCGGGAGCCTTCCAGACCGCGTAGTAGGTGTCGATTTCGAGGAACTCGCCGGCCGAAGCGCTCCAGCGATACTCCAGATCCTCTCCCTCGGCCAGGGCCCAGAGTTGGACGCTGCCACCGATACTGACCGTATCGGGCAGCGCGAAGATCTGCTCGATGACGATGCCGGCCGACGGGCAGGCAGGACAGTCCTCTTCCTCGGTGCAGCCACCGATCAGGAGAAGCCCGAACAGCAGAATGCCCGCCACAAGGGGCGGGATGGGGTGACGCAGATCGGATCGGGAGCAGCGGGGCTGCGCGCGCATGGTCTCTTCCTTCCCTTCGATCGTGACGCCTGCGGGCATGTGCGCAGGCGCCTCCGCGGGAGTGCGCGTCAAGCGACCCTCCGCTCTCGCGCCCGCATCGAGACAGCCCCTTCGTATCATCCCCGGTCGGGCATCACAAGCCCCCATGTCCGTCGGAGCGTGGCGGCTCTGGTTTCCATCGGAACACCTCATCCGCGCATGGGTTTCCGCAAGAGGCGCGGCCGGTGGCTGGCGAGGCGAAGATGCATTCGATAGGATGGTGTGGGCTCGGGAGGAGGGGTGGGGATCGGCGCTGGGGAAGGCCCGGGAGGGGGATTCCCATATGACAACCAGCAAGCCGTCCCCGGAGCCGAACGCCGGCTTCGTGACGATCGACCATACCGCCGATGTGGCGCTGCGGGTCTGGGCGCCGTCGGTCGAGCGGCTCTTCGTCGAGGCGGCGCGCGGGCTCCTCTCCCTCCTCACCGATCCGGAGACGGTGACCGCGCGGGAAGGACGGCGCCTGGAGGTCTCGGGGCTGGACCTAGAGGAGTTGCTCGTCGCCTGGCTGAATGAGATCCTCTACCGCTTCGAGAGCGAGGGGCTCCTCCTCGCGGAGGTCACGTCTGCGGAGCTGTCGGCCGGGGAGGACGACCATCGGTTTGGGGCCCGGTGCAGGGGGGAGCGGTACGACCCGCAAAGGCATCCCCCCGGGGTGGGGGTCAAGGCGGCGACCTACCACAATCTGCGGATCGCACCCGATCGGCTGGGGCACTACGATGTGACCCTGGTTCTGGATACGTAAGTGGAGGAACGATGTCCAACGCGGCCGACATCGACGTCCAACGGATCACCGACACCCTCTGGGAGATCCCGCGCACCGGCGGCATGCGGGTTCCCGGCCGGGTCTTCCTCGACGAGCCGATGCTGGCGCGCGCGCGGCGCGAAGGCGGCCTGCGGCAGGTGGTCCACGTGGCGCATCTGCCCGGCATCGTGGGCTACTCGCTGGCGATGCCCGACATCCATTGGGGCTACGGATTCCCGATCGGAGGGGTGGCGGCGACCGATCCCACGCAAGGGGGTGTGATTTCGCCGGGCGGCGTCGGCTACGACATCAACTGCGGTGTGCGACTGATGACCACCGCGCTGGAAGCGAAGGAGGTGCGGTCCCGTCTCGAGGCGATGGTCACCGCTCTCTTCCGGGACATACCGACCGGCGTCGGTTCGCATGGTGCCATCGAGCGCTTGTCCGATCGCGCGCTCGAGAAGGTGATGACACGCGGAGCCCGCTGGGCGGTCGAGGAAGGCTACGGTGACGCGGCCGATCTGCCCCGCACGGAAGAGGAAGGCTGTCTGGCCGGCGCCGATCCGGCCGCGGTCAGTCCGCGGGCACGCTCACGCGGGCGCGAACAGCTCGGCACGCTCGGATCGGGCAACCATTTCGCCGAGATCGATCAGGTCGACGAGATCTACCACCCCGAAGCCGCGGCCGAATTCGGACTGCGGGAAGGTCAGATCACCCTGCAGATTCATACCGGCTCGCGTGGTTTCGGCCATCAGGTCTGCGACGACTACCTGAAGGTGATGGGCCGTGCGGTGCGCAAGTACGACCTGGAGCTGCCCGACCGGCAGCTGGCCTGCACGCCGCTCGACTCTCCCGAGGGTCGCGACTACCTGGCGGCCATGGCCTGCGCCGCGAACTACGCCTGGGCCAATCGCCAGACCCTGATGGCCCTGGCCGAGCGGGCGCTGCTCGAGTCATTGCGCATCGCCCCGCGCGATCTGGGGATGCGCCTGCTCTACGACGTCTGCCACAATATCGCCAAGCTCGAGCAGCATGAGGTCGGTGGCGCGCCGCGACGGCTCTGCGTCCACCGCAAGGGGGCCACGCGCGCCTATCCGCCCAAGGATGCCCGCAATCCGTGGCGCCTGGGGCAACCGGTTCTGGTGCCCGGAGATATGGGGACGGTCTCTTTCGTCTGTCTCGGTCAGGAGGGGTCGCTGGAGAAGAGCTTTGGCTCCACTTGCCACGGAGCGGGGCGGGTGATGTCGCGGCGGGAGGCCTCGCGGCGCTTCCGCGGGCAGGATCTGGTGGCCGAGATGCGCGGGCGCGGTGTGCTGGTGATGGCGAAAGCCCGCGGAACGATTGCCGAAGAAATGAGTGAGGCGTACAAGGACGTCAGCGAGGTGGTCGAAGTGACCCATCGGGCCGGACTCAGTCTGAAGGTCGCGCGACTGCGACCGCTGGCGGTGATCAAAGGATAGGCGGCAGGGCGCCGGGGAGGCATCCCGCGCAACGGAGGAAGCCGGTGGCCACGAAGACGATGTCGATCGAAGAGCAGCTCAAGGTCCTCATGCGAGGCACGCGCTTCGCCGATGAGGAGGAGCTCGCCGATGGGACTACCGCCGGGGGGGAAGAGGGCCAGAGCCTGCGGCGCCAGATGGAGGGCGAGTTGCGCGCGAAGCTCAAGGAGGGTCGTCCCCTGCGTGTCTATCTGGGCGTCGATCCGACCAGCACGAATCTGCACGTGGGGCATTTCGTGCCGCTGCAGAAGCTGCGCAAGTTCCAGGATCAGGGTCATCAGGCGATCTTCCTGATCGGCGACTACACGGCCACGATCGGCGATCCGAGCGGTCGCGACAGCGAGCGCAGGCGCCTGACGCACGAGGATGTGATGGGTCTCGCGAAGACCTATGCCGAGCAGGCCTTCCGCGTTCTCGACCCGCAGAAGACCGAGGTGCGCTACAACGGCGAGTGGTTGGCTCAGCTCTCCTTCGCCGATGTGATCGAACTGGCCAGCATCTTCCCGATGAAGCAGATCGTCGCGCGCCGCGACTTCCAGGCGCGCATGTCCGCGGGGGAGTCGCTGCGGTTTCACGAAGCGCTCTACGCGCTCATGCAGGGCTACGACGCCTATGCTCTCAAGTGCGACGTCCAGGTTGGCGCCTACGACCAGCACTTCAATATGCTCGCCGGCCGGCAGATCCAGGAGCATTTCGACGACACGCCGCATGTGATGATCACCACCCCGATCATCATCGGCACCGACGGCCGCAAGATGTCGAAGTCGTGCGGCAATACGATCGACATCTACGACACCCCGTTCGACATGTATGGCAAGACGATGCGCATCTCCGACGAGTGCATCCCGACCTATCTCGAACTGGCCAGCACGTTCCCGCCCGAGCAGATCGATCGCATGCTGGCCGATCTCGAAGGCGGGGAAAACCCGATGCAGATCAAGAAGCGCTTGGCGCGCAATCTGGTCGAGCAGTATCACGGCGCCGAGGCCGCCGAGGGCGCCCAGGAGAAGTTCCGCACCGTCGTGCAGGACAAGGCGGCCCCCGAAGATGTGCCGGCCGTGCGCGTGCCGCCGGAGCTGCTCGATCGCACGTGGGTCGAGATCCTCGCCGGTCTTGCGCTGACGAAGTCGAAGGGGGAGGCGCGGCGGCTGATCACGCAGGGCGGTTTCTACGTCGAGCAGATTCCGGTTCGGGATGTCGAGACGATCGCCGAGATTCCCTCCCAAGGAGTCGTCGTGCGCCTCGGCAAGCGACGCTACATCCGCCTGACGCGCTAACCCACGAGCGAGCCGGGGACGTTCGGCGCGCCGCGGGGCGCCGGCGGCTTCGTGCGCGCAACTCCTTCCGTGAAATCGAGTTCCGGAATGTCCTCCCGGCGGGCGCCTTGTCGATCCGGAGAAACACTGCTAGGCTGAATGATAGGAGGGGGGTTTTGGCGGGGTGCGTGCCGCCCGCCCATGCCTAGCTGCCCCGCCGCGGGTGGTTCCCGCATTGGGGCCGTCTGCGGATTCGCATTCGCGATCGTGCTGCCGCGTAGGATTCGCGCATCTCTTCGCGCGGCTCGCCATCTCGAGAGGAGGTGCGGTGTGACTACGCGCCGGCTTCGTTGTGGAATCCTCTCCGCGCTGGTCTTCGTGGCTGCCACCGCGATCCCGGCAGCGGTCCCCCTTTCCGATCCGCCGCTCTTCGAGCAGTCTCTGGGTGCCGGCGAAGCGCGCGACGCTCTGCCTCCGCTGCGACCGCCGGTGCGTTCGGACACGCTCTGGTTCGGTGGCGACGACGGCCAGGGCATCGCCTATGAGGGCGGGCTGTGGGACTGGGATGCGATCGTCTCCGACCCGTTCCAGGGTTGGACCTCGATCGATCGCACCTGCAACCCGAAGGTCTGGTTTGGCTGGGTGGAGGCCGATAGCTTCGTGCTGCACGGGGATCCCTGCGTGCCATGCCTGACCGATTCGTGCGGGATGATCTGGTGCGGGATCCACGAGGACGAGGCCCTCGAGCGCGACTTCGTCAACGGGATGGGCTATGCGAACCACATGTGCCAGCGCGCCCTGTCGCCGAGCTTCACCGTCGATCCGCCGGCCGACTCGATCTCGATCGGCTTTCTCTACTTCAACGACACCGAAACCCGGTACGACTATACGCACGTCTACTTGCTCGGTCGCGACGCCGAGGAGGCGCTGATCGACGAGCTGCTGGTCAGTTCGCTCGACGGAGAGATCGGCAGCCCCGAGGCGCCCGCGAGCTATCTGGCCGGACTCTCCCCGGGCACGCTGCATCCCGACGTCGTCACGCTGCGGCTCGAGCTGCGCATGACCTCCGATGGCGGATGGTCGGACGAGGATGGGCACTGGGAGTCGGAATGCGGTCCCTTCGGGGCGGATGAGCTCGCCCTGCGCGTGGGTGCAACCGAGGCGCTCTTCGCATTCAACGACGGTCCGCAGGGTTGGAGCTTCGAGCGCTGCGAAGGGGTGGGCGCGTTCATGGAGATCGTGCCCGAGGCGGACTGGCACGCCTGGCTCGACGAAGCCGGTGTGCTCTGCGAGTGCTCGATCGACGGCAACGCACTCTGCTTCTGCGATCTCGAGGACAGCCCCTTCTGGCCTCCCGGGCATGCCATCGGTCAGGAGGAGCGGGCGTTCTCCGGCGTGGTTCCCCAGCCGGGCATCCGTCCGCTGGCAACTGCCGTGCTGGCCCGCTGGGACCACTATTTGTATATGCCCCTATCTACCGGCACGTTCTACCGGCCAGGCTTCACCTACTATCCGTACACGTCTCCACAGAATCCCGAAGAGCACTGGTCTCCACGCATGGGACAGGAAGTCTGGTACTATGGCGGAGACAATCCGGCCTGCCATCTGACCGAAGCCGACCTGACAAGTCCCCCCGACGGCACACCGATGCCCTCAGAGTGGGATTCGATGCGCTGTGTCTATGAGGTCTCCTGCAGTTGCGATGCGTTCGGAGTCCCACCCGACTACTGTCAGGATGAAGGCGACTCCTGGGGATCCCCGTTGGTGGACAACTGGCGGGTCGGCATCCGGTCGGTTGTCGATGGTCCCGTGCTCACATTGGAGACGTTTCACCAGTTCATGGATGGGTTCGGCCAGAGATTCCCGCTCCATCTCGAACCCGGAGACGTAGGGAATGTGGACATCATCTACGATCACAGCCGCGACGATGCAGAAGAAAACGACTGGCTGGGGGATACCGCCGTCGTCAATGGCCCCTACGTCGAAGAGGAGGCCGATCGCTGGTGCGTCGATCTGTGCCTGCGCATCGCGCGCAAGGGCGCCCGACAGGCGCTGGTGCCCGGGTATGCGGAGTGGAAGACGCGGTTTGCCGGTGATCCGGAGATCGAATACGTCTGCGCCCGGCTCGATTCGCTCGAGACGTGCATGGGCGTCTTCGCCAACAAGTACCAGACCTACTTCCACGAGTCGGATCCCGGATTCGACCCGCAGTTCGCCGATCTTGCCAGCGAGCAGGAAGTGCTGCCCGATGGGATCTTCTCGCCGGGTACGCAGATCGACTACTACTATCGCGGCTACTGGTACAACGGGGGTGCGCCGGCCGAGGAGTACACCACGCTGGGTCCCTGGGGACTGGACATCCTGCCCGGCATGCGGCCCGGCCTGCAGGACTACGACGTTGTGTATCCCTCGGTCCTCTACATCGATCTCTACAATCGCGGGAGCGAGTACTATGTCCGCGCGATGCTCGACGCTCTGGGCTTGGACTATGACATCTACGATCACTTGGGCGCCAGCTCCTGCTGTGATGCCCCCTTCAGTCGCAGCTACGGGGGCACGACGTTCAACCCCGGGGGCTGGGGCAACAACGGCATGACGCTGCAGCAGCTCCTCGGCTATCGGCTGATCCTCTTCAGCATCGGCTCGTTCGGCCAGGGGATTCTGACGCACAACTGCACAGGTCCCGATGAGGAGCCGGACCTCGTCCTGCTGCGCGATTGGCTCCACGAGACCGAGTGCGGCTTCGCCGAACTGCGCCGGGGACTGATCATGAACGGGGATCAGATCACCTCCGTTCTGGCGGGGGACCCGTATCCGCGCGCGCCGGAGTTCGCCCATCAGGATCTCGGCGTGACGCTGATCGCCGACTCGTATGGCGAGTGGAACCAGGACCCGGCCTACTGCGTCTATCTCGAACCGGTGCCCGAGGGAGGCGCCTTCCCACCTTCGCTGCCCGGCATCGCGCTCTACGGCAACGGCTGCCCGTACCTGAACCAGTTCAACGTCCTCGGGCTGCAACCCGATGTTCCGGGCGTGCTGGGCAATCTGCGCTACTGGAGCTATCAGCAGACCGGTACACACGAGTTCGTCGACTTCGCTCAGGTCGTGCGCGAGCGAGTCGTGCCGGGCGAGGCGAACTGGAAGAGTGTGGTCGATGGTTTCAGTCTGCACCATCTCTCGGAACGGATCGCTGGCATCGGGTGCAGCTCCGACAGCGCCTCGGTGGTCCGTGCCGGGTTGATGCTGCTGCAACCGGAGATCACCGACTGGCTGAGCGATCCGGACGATCCGTTCGTGGCCTGGCGCTATCCCTGCCTGGACAGCGGCCTCGGCGACGAGGAGCGGTACAGCCACCTGACCGGGCCGGTCTCGCACCTCTACGCCGCCCGGCCGAACCCGTTCACACGCAATGCCGCGCTCCGCTTCCGACTGGGCACAGCCGGCCGCGCCGCATTGCGCATCCATGACGTGACCGGACGTCTGGTGCGCGTGCTTCTCGACGGTCCCCGGGAGGCGGGCGAGCACGAGATCGTCTGGGACGGGCTCGACGATGCGGGGCGTGCGGTGGAGGCGGGACTCTTCTGGGTGCAGCTCGCCGCCCCCGACGGCTACCGCTCCTGCAAGCGCATGCTCGTTCTGCGGTAGCTGCATCCGCCCGCGGCGCGCAGCCGCACGCGCGGCCGCCAGGCAGCGGCGGCGGTCGCTACAAGCTGTCTGGTGCGCTGCCCCAGCCGAACGCATCCGACGGCACGGCGACGAACCGCAGATCTCCGTGACGGGATGCCCGCGACCGATCCGAGAGGGCCGTGGCGCAGGAGGCGCCTTCGTCGGCCTCACGAGAAGGTGGCAGAGCGTGCCCAGCCGGATCCATAGCAGGCGAGACCGCCTGCGGTGAGGTCGCCGCCCCCCCCGGCGCGGCGATCCGTCTCGCGCCAGACCCGGTTTCGCTCAACTGACCCAGCCAGAAGCCGCCGGCGATCGCGATCACCCCCAGGACGATCAGCGAGTAGGCCGGCAGCGGGCGCAGCCAGGCGGCCCGCCAGCGCACCAGGAGCGAAGGACGCGCGCGATTGCTGCGCATATGCCGTAGCAGCCGATCCTCGATCCGGGCATCGGCGATCCACTCCTCCCGTGGCGCCGTGGCTTCCAGGAGTCGTTCGAGGCGTTGCGCTTCGGCCGCGCAGTCGGCGCAGTCGGCCAGATGCTGTTCCAGCTCGATCGCTTCGCGCTCGGGAAGCTCGTCGGCGATCCGATCGATGATCTTCCGGCGCCAGGAATCACAGGACATCGGAATTCCTCCCGCTGCGACGAGTCCGCCTAGCGTCATCGCGGCGCGCGTCAGACGAATCGGCAGATTCGTCCCAGGCGCGCATCAGATCCTGCAACTTGCGTACGGCATGATGGAAGCGCGACTTGGCCGTTCCCACGGGCGAGCCCATCACCGTGGAGATCTCCTCGTAGGTCAGTCCCTGGTCGACCTTGAGCAGAAAGACCAGGCGCTGGTTGCGAGGAATCCGCGCCAGGGCTGCGCGCGCCTCCGCGGCGATCGCCCGCCGCAATCGCCATCGCTCGGGGTCCGCCGCCTCCGGTGTGGGGCGCTCGGGCAGCGCGCCCACCTCCCAGCCGTCGAGGACCGGCGAGGCCTTGCGGCGGCGCCAGTGGCTGTAGGCCAGGTTGGCGCAGATCCGATAGATCCAGGCCGACGCGGCCGGTGCCGGGCGACTCTGCCGCGCCCGGAACCGCGGCGCGGCGCGCAGGATCCGCAAGAAGGCCTCCTGCAGCAGGTCCTCGGCACTCTCACGAGAGCCGGTGGCCTGTTGCAGGAAGCGGCCCAAACGCGGCGACCATCGTTGAAAGAGTGCGGAGAACGCAGCTTCCGAGCCGTGTGCGATCTCGCGGATCAGCTCCGCGTCATCGGAGCGGATCTGCGCACGCCGAGAGATTGTGAATCCCCGCATCGACATCGGCCGATCTCTG
>WJJG01000181.1 GCA_014729815.1 Candidatus Eiseniibacteriota bacterium | reverse complement strand
TACTGTACGAACGGTGCTGCGCCCCTGCTGCAGCGCTGTCTGTTCGTGGGGAACGCATCCGGCAACGAGGGCGGGGGCGTGCGGGTCAGCAGCGATGCGGTCGCGCAACTGGTGGGCTGCACCCTCGTAGAGAACGCATCCGGCCTGGGCGGGGCGATCTCCTGCTACCGGGCCGCATGCCGGCTCTCCGGATGCACCCTGCATGCCAACGCCGCGACCCACTTCGGCGGCGGGATCGCAGGCGTCTTCGGTTCTGACACCTATGCCGAAAACACGATCGTGGCCCATGGCACCGCGGGGGATGCGATCCACTGCGGCGGCAGCAGCGACGCGGTGGTGGTCTGCTGCGATGTCTACGGCAACGCGGGCGGCGACTGGGTCGATTGCATCGCCGATCAACTGGGGGGTCGAAGGGAACATCTGTGAGGACCCCGCTTCTGCGATCCGGAGAGTGGGGACTTCCGCCTCCACTGCGATTCGCCCTGCCTGCCCTTCACGCCCCCGAATCCGCAGTGCGATCGGATCGGCGCCTGGCCGGAGGGCTGCGGCGCCTCGCCGAGTACGCGCACGAGCTGGGGCACCCTCAAGCAGCTCTACCGGCGCTGAGGGACAAGCGGCGGGTTGCGGAGACGCAGCAGTAGCCCCTGGTCGCAGAGACGGGAGCATCCCGCCAGCTACAGGCGACTGGCTGCAAGACGGAGTGATCCGGCGAGCTGCAAGTTGGCGGACTACGAAAGCGGGGCGATCCCGACACCGACTTGGCGCGGGATCGCCCCGTTCCGTGTGCTTCGAGGACTACCGCAACAGGATCAGCGAACGTTCCTGCGCGGTGCTGTCGGTGCTCAGACGATAGTAGTAGACGCCGCTGCCGGCGGTGGGTCCCGCGTCGGTCCGGCCATCCCAGACGACGCTGTGGAACCCCGCGCTCAGCGAGCCGTCGAGCAGCGTGCGTACGAGTCGCCCGCTGGGGTCGAAGACCTGCAGCAGCGCGCGCTCGCTCTGCGGAACGGCGAAGGCGATGCGCGTGCTCGCGCCGAACGGATTGGGCGTGTTCTGCTGCAGCAGCGCGTGGCTGGGGAGCAGGTCGAGCGGCCGGGCATCCGAGAAGTTGCTCAGTCCCAGGACCTCGAGATCATCGATGTGCCAGCCCTCGCGTGTGTCGGCCCCGTCGCTGCCGAAGCGGAAGCGGAAGACGACCGTGCCGGTGACGTCTCCCAGATCGAAGATCTGCTGGTGCCAGTCGAAGCTGCCCGAGAAGACCGGGGTCTCATCCGGGAAGGGGCCCGGCTCGCTGCCCGGGCGGATCGTGTAGGGATACCCGCCTTCCGGCGTGATCTGCTCGAACGGACCGGCGTCGACGGACATCTCGACCAATCCGCCGTCGTAGCAGCGGCCCGGGTAGGCGCCGCTGACCTCGGCCTCGATCCACATCCAGAATCGCAGCTCGCCGTCCGTGCCGATCTCGGCGGGAGGCGTCTCCAGTCCGGCATCGAGCAGGTTGGAGTAGTCGCCTGTCCCCGTGTCGCCGCACTTCCAGCTCTGCTCGCCGTTGGGCGAGTGATTGCGCTCGGTGGAGAGGTGCCAGTCGTCGACAAAGGAGCCGCCGCTGACGACGTAGTGCGACCAGTCGCCCGGACCCTCCTCCATGTTCTCGAAGAAACCGCCCACCGGCAGGGGCATGTCGAAGAGCGACTGGTAGTCGTTCGCGCCGACCAGATCGAGATAGAAGTCCGCGCTGTAGGGCGAGAAGGCCTCGTCGATCGTCACGCTGAAGGGCGGGAAGAGCGTGGCGTTGCCGCCGGCGTCGATCAGCGGGGCCGAGCCGGTGTCGGAGTCGATCGTGATCAGCGGATGATTGGCGATCAGCGTGCCCACCGCATCGGCCAGCGCGTAGCTGCCGTCGTTCTCCAGCGTAACCGCCACGGTGGCCGTCTCACCCGGATCGAGGCGGTAGTTGCCATTGCCGCCGGCGGTATCGTCGACGAGCACCTCGCCGATGACGATCGCGGGCGCCTGGACGACGAAGTTGATCTGCGACTCCCAGAGCAGGCGCTCGTCTCCGGTGATGGCGATCGGCATCTCGACCGTCGTCTGATCGGGGCAGTCGGGCAGGATCGTGAACGCGAAGGGCGCCTCGCACCAAGCCGTCTCGTCCGGGCCGAGGTTCGGCCAGGTGGCTTCGGCCACGGTGAGGTCGATGTGCTCGTTCTCCGTGCTCACCGTCGCCGCGATGCCCACGGCGGTCTCGATGCCCACGTTGCGGAGCTGGACGCGCATCTCGACGCCCTCGCCGGCGTTGAGCACCGCATCCCCGTTGCCGTCGATGTACTCGACGTCGGAGACGATCAGGTAGGGGCCCTCGGCGGGGATCACATCGACCGTGCCCAGATGGGTTTCCTTGTTGTACGCGGTGACGGTCAGCGTCAGCGTCATCGGCTCGATCGGCGGCTCGGGCAGGTCGATCGTGGCCAGTCCCGCGCCGTCGGTCAGCGCCGAGCCGTAGAGCACCCCGTCGGCGTAGAGCGCGCAGAGGGCGCCCTCGACGCCGGGGACGTTGACGTCGTAGCTGTCCATGCCCAGGAAGAGCGTGCCGACATGGTTGACGGTCAGCTCCTGCGGGGTGGCGGTGCGTACCGCGACCGAGGGATCCCCGAAGATGTGCCAGGTCATGAACATCTCCACGCCGCCTCCGCCGTAGACGTCGATCATCAGGCAGGAGCCGTTGTACCAGAGCCCTCCGATGGTGCGCATCTGATCGGCGATCAGCAGGTCGACCGCCTCGTCCTCGGCCTCCATCGGCGGATCCCAGGACTGGTTGATCGAGCTCATATACGTCGCGATTGCGCCGGTCGGCAGCCCGTTGCCGTTGTTCGTGGCGCGCAGCCAGGCCTCGCCGAAGCAGGTGCTGCTGGTGAAGTTGCCGTTGACGCAGGCCACGCTGCAGATGAAGGGCAGCATGTTGTCGTTGACCAGGGCGTTGACGTGGCTGTTGCTGAAGCCGGTCGAGCCCCAGCTCGTGGTCGAGCCGTGCCCGCAGTAGTTGACGATTCCGCGCCCCTCGTTGAGGCCGTCGGCGACCATCTGGGCGGTGCCGTACGGATCGTAGATCTGATCGACCGCGTAGTAGCCGTAACCGAGCAGATCGTCGCGGATGTAGTCCATGTGCTCGTCGTCGTATTCGTTGTAATGTCCCGGCCCCTGGTTGGAGGCCACGCCCATGCCGTACTGCGGCCAGTCGGCGCCGGCGGCGATGTCGCGCTCATAGGTGATCGTGCGCTCGACCTGCGTGTCGACGTGACCGGTGTTCTCGGCTGAGAAGCGGCCCACGAAGATGTCGGGATAGTTGTCCGAGCCTGCCAGCAACGAGTAGCTCGGATCGGAGCCGCCGCCGGAGTAGGTGAAGGTCGGCACCTGGCCGGCATCGCCCACGAGCAGCACGTAGGCCAGATCGGTCGTGTCGTACTCGTTCTGGATGTAGTCGAGGATCGCACTGGCCGTCCCGCCGGCTTCGCTGACCGTGACCATGCGCGTGGGCAGGCCCTTCTGCAGCTTCCAATCGACGAAGGGCTGCATGTGGGCGACGAAGTCGTCGTAGCAGATCACCAGCAGGTCGCCCTGCTCGAGGACCGGGACGTAGCGCAGGGAGGCGTAGTTGAGGAAGTGCTTCTCGTAGATGCCGGCGAACTGGGCATCCAGCTGCTCGGGCGGACGGCTGCGCTCCAGAATGTTGGTCACACCCGCACCGGCCTCGGCGACCTCGATGCGCAGGCGCGTGTAGACGCGCAGCGTCTGCGTGCCGGCGAAGTACTGGAAGACGTTGGCGTCGAGGACCATGCCGCGGAAATCGCGCAGGATGTAGGGCTCGTGGCCTTCGGTGACGGTTGCCGGATAGACATCGTCACTTTGATAGAAGGGGTCGAAGGGGTAGGGCACCGTGGCCGGATCGACCGTACGCAGGAGGATCCCCTTCGAGGGCGCCACCGGCATCTCGGGGAACTCGACGTATTCGGACTCGAGTACGCGCACGTGCATCTGCCGATCGTCCGGGATGATCAGGCTGCGCCGCACATCCGGCAGGGCCGGGAAACCGGCCACCGGCTGCACGTTCTCTTCGCCCATGGTGATCTGGTGGTAGGTGGCGCCGTCGATCGTGATCGGGCGGGCGTCGAACCCGCCCACGGTGACTTCGAGCACGGTGCGCGCGTCGCTCGACTCGATCAGCGTGACCTCGGTGGATTCGCCGCCCAGATCGATCCAGCGCGCGGCCGCGCCGGCGGGCAGCAGCGAAAGCGCGAGCAGCAGGCTCGCGCCGAGTAGAAGAGACCTTCCTAGGGTGACACGGGCGAACATGGGGTGACCTCCATGCGGTTTGGTAACCGTGGGCGCAGAGAGACCCATTGGGTGTGACTCCTCGAATAGATTGTATCATCGCAAGATGCGCGGCTCAAGATGCGCCTGCGGAAGAGGGGCGCCGGCGGGCGGCGCAGCGCGTCGGGCGGGCGCCGTAACGCATCGGGCGGGCGGCGTAGTTGTCGGGCGGGGCGCTGCGGCTGGTTGCGGCCATTGGCAAGCGCCCGGGCTGCGGTAGAATCGCGGGGGCTGCAAAATGGGCGGAGACGGTCGCGAGGGCGGCGGGTCGCGGTGGGGGCCCGCGGGCCGGGAGCGGCCGTGGGGACCGAGCACGCGGAGGCAGGATGGTTGGTGAATGGGCCGAGCGACTGGCGCGGGCCGAGGAGATCGTGGCGCGCGCACGCCAAATCGTGGCATTCACCGGGGCGGGCATCTCTTCCGAGAGCGGCATCCCGACCTACCGGGATACGAACGACGCGATCTGGGAGAAGTACGACTCCGAGACGATCGCCGAGATCAGCCACTTCCGGCGCGACCCGCGCAACTTCTGGCGCTTCTTCCAGGAGGCGCGCTACGTGGCGATGTCGCAGGCCGAGCCGAATCCCGGGCATCGCGCGCTGGCGGCGATGGAGCGCGCCGGGCGGCTGCACAGTGTGATCACACAGAACATCGATGGGCTGCACCAGCAGGCCGGCTCGCAGCGGGTCATCGAGCTGCACGGCAACACCCGGCGCATCCTCTGCCTCGAGTGTGGAGAGCGGCACGCTTTCGAAGAGGTCTACGAGATCCTGCAGCTCCGCAATCCGCCGCCCTGTCGCGCCTGCGGCGGCATGCTCAAGCCGGATGTGGTCTTCTTTGGCGAACCGTTGCCGGCCGCCGCGCTGATGGAAGCCGGCCAGGCGATCGCCGACTGCGATCTGCTGATCGCCATCGGCAGCTCGCTGGTGGTCTATCCGGCCGCCGCGCTGCCCGAGCAGGCCAAGCGTCAGGGCGCCGATCTGATGCTCGTCAATCTCACGCCCACCGCCTACGACTCGATCGCCGATGTCGTCCTGCCCGCTTCCGCGGGGGAGGTGCTTCCCGCCCTGGCGCGGGCGGCCGGGGTCGCCGATCCGATCTGATCCGGGCTCCCCGCCGATGGCCGGCGCTCCAACCCGACTTTGTGCGTGTACCGGGGGTGCGCGGAACGCGCGAAGCGGGTACGATCCACCGAGCGGAGCGACCGCCCGGTGGGACGGGATCGCGAAGAGCGCAGCGACCGCCCGGTGGCACGGGATCGCGAAGAGCGGAGCGACCACCCGGTGGCACGGGATCGTGAGGATCGGAGCCAGTCGGTCATGAACGTCGTCATTCACGGACACTTCTATCAGCCCCCTCGTTTCAATCCCTGGACGGGGGAGATCCCCCGCCAGGAGAGCGCCGCTCCGGCACACGACTGGAACGCCCGCGTCGCCGATGAATGCTATCGCCCCAATGGCGCCAGTCGCGTGCGGGGCGAGGGCAATCGCATCGTCGAGATCGTGAACAACTACGCCTACATGAGCTTCGACTTCGGCCCGACGCTGCTCTCCTGGCTGGCGCGCCACGAGCCGCAGACCTACGAGCGCGTGCGGGCCGGGGACCAGCGCAGCCGGGAGCTGCAGCAGGGCCATGGCAACGCGATCGCGCATGCCTACAACCACATGATCCTGCCGCTGGCCAATCGCCGCGACAAACACACCCAGATCCGCTGGGGGCTGCGCGACTTCGCCAGCCGCTTCGGACGCCAAAGCGAATCGCTCTGGCTGCCCGAGACGGCCATCGATCGGGAAACGGCCGAGCTGCTCATCGAGGAGGGCGTCCGCTACGTCATCCTGGCGCCCGGGCAGGCCCGCCGGGTGCGCCCGAAGGGCCGGCGCAACTGGACCGACGTGCAAGGGGGGCGCATCGATCCCCGGCGCGCCTATCTCTATCGCCCGCGCGATGCGCGCCGGCGCGTGGCCGGAGAGCGATCCCTGGCGGTCTTCTTCTACGATGGTCCGTTGGCCGGAGAGGTCAGCTTCGGACATCTGCTGCGCTCGGCGCCGCATCTGGGCGAGCGGTTGCGTGAGGCGTCCGAGGGCGCCGATCCGGTGCGCGGGCTCGTGAGCGTGGCCACCGATGGGGAGGTGTACGGACATCACGAGCCGTTCGCCGACATGTGCTTCTCCTACTTCGCCCGGCGCGAGGCGCCGGGGCGCGAGATGCGCCTGACCAACTACGGGCGCCTGCTCGCCGAGCATCCGCCGGAGGACGAGGTGGAGCTCGAATTCGGCGAGGACGAGCGGGGAACGTCCTGGAGCTGCGCGCACGGGGTGGGCCGCTGGATGCACGACTGCGGCTGCTCGACCGGTGCGCAGCCCGGCTGGAACCAGGCCTGGCGCGCGCCGCTGCGCGAGAGTTTCGATCGTCTGCGCGATCGCCTGGCCGAGATCTTCGAATCGCAGACCGCCGATCTGCTGCGCGACCCCTGGGCGGCCCGCGACGACTACGTGGAGATCCTCCTCGATTCCTCTCCCGACGCGCGCCGCGCATTCCTCGATCGCCATGCTGCGCATCTGCCGAGAGATGCCGAGCGGGTCCGCATCTGGCGCCTGCTCGAATCGCAGCGCTACGCGATGTACATGTTCACGAGCTGCGGCTGGTTCTTCGCCGATATCTCCGGCATCGAGACGGTGCAGAATCTGGCCTATGCCGCCCGGGCCATCGAGCTCGCGCAGGCCGGAGAGGGCGAGGATCTCGAGGCGCTGCTGCTCGAGGGGCTCGCCGAAGCGCGCAGCAACCTGCCCGAGATGGGAACCGGAGCGGACGTCTTCCTGCGCTTCGTGCGGCCCCAGGCGCAGCGCACGCAGATCGTCGCCGGCGAGGTCGGTCTGACGACGATCCTCTGCGGGCAGCATGAGAGCGCTGCGCTCCTGGGTCACGAGCTGCTCGATTGGCGTGTGGTGGCCGAGGATGCCGGCGACGGCGGAGTCCACGCGCAACTGGCAATGCGCGATCCGACGATCGAGGAGCGGTCGCACTGGTGGGTGCACGCCTTCGGCGGACAATCGCCCGCGGCGCGCGTCTATGTCGAGGAGCGGCGCGCCGAGGAGGAGACCGGCGGTGCGCTGCCCTCGGAGGAGATGCTGCGGGGGCGCGAGGGGATCGTGCGCCTCGAGCTGCGCGACCTCGTCTCGGAGCAGCGCGAGCACGCGATCCGCGCCGCGTTTCGCGAAACACTGATCGAGAGCGAACGCGCCGCTGACGAGCTTTTCGATAGGGTACGCAGGTTGATGGAAACGCTGCGGGTCAGCGGTCTGCCGGTGCCGGCGGGTCTGCGAGCCAATGGGCGGGATGTCATCGCGCGGCGCATCGAACGCCTGGCCCGACGACTGGCCGAGGCGTGGCGCCGCTCGCTGGCCGGCGAGCAGGAGATCCTGGCGGATGCCCCAGGGCCCGAATCGCTGCTCGATCGGGTCGCCGCGTTGCTCGACTTCGCGCGATCGCACGCGCTCGAGGTCCCGACCGCGCCATTGGCGCGCGCCTATGGTGGGGTGCTCGAGCAGATCCTGCGCGAGGTGGCAGAGAACCCCGACACGAAGCGCATCGAGCGCTTGGTGGAGATCGTACGCACCAGCTACCCGCTGCAGTTTCCCCTGGACCGCCGCCCGCTCGAGGACCTAGCCTTCGAGGCCCTGCGAAGGCAGCGCGCGCGGATCCGCGCCGATCTCGAGGCTGCCGGGGCGCAGCGCGGCGAAACCGCTTGGGAGGCTTTGGCCGAGAGCCTGGGCCTGGGCCTGATGGAGATCCTCGATCTCCGCGATGATGTGGGCGACGAACGCGCCGCCCTCGGTGGCGCTGGCAAGGATGCGAGGAGATGAAACGCAAGGAATTGGAAGCCAAGACGAAGCCGGAGCTGCTCGCGCTCGCGCAGCGGATCGATCTGCCGGGGCGCAGCAGCATGACCAAGGACGATCTGGTGGCCGCGCTGGTGCGCCGCCGCATACCGTCGACTGCGCGGCGGTCTTCAAAGAAGAAGGCGGCTGCGAAGAAGAAGACGGCTGCCAAGAAGCCAGCGGCCAGGAAGAAGACGAGTAAGAAGACGAGTAAGAAGAAGGTGGCCAAGAAGAAGGCCCCTCCGAAGAAGTCGACAACGAGCAAGACTGGAGCCCGAAAGAAGTCGACGGCGAGAAAGGCTGCGACGAGGAAGAAGACCGCTGCGAAGAAGGCGACTGCTGCGAAGAGGACGACTGCGAGGAGGACCGCGACCAAGAAGAAGGCGACCAAGAAGGAAGCGACCAAGAAGAAGACGACCGCGCGCAAGCCCGCAGCGCGCAAGCCCGCGGCCAAGAAGAAGCCGGCCGCGCCGCAGCGCCCGGAGCCGGTCCCCGCGACGCCCAGGCCCGTCCCGCCTTCGGCGCCTGCGCCTGCCGAGCCGCAGGCGCATCTGCCGGGCGAGTATGGCGAGGACTACGCCGGCTTGATGGTGCGCGATCCGGAATGGCTCTATGTCTATTGGGAGGTGACGCCCGAGGCGCTGGCCGGCGCCCGGGAGCGACTGGGGCCGGAAGGAGAGCGCAGCCACCTCGTATTGCGGATCCTCTCCTACGCGGCGAATGCCGAGACGTCTCCGGAGGGCGAGGGGGCGGAGCGGATCGAGGATGTCGAGCTTCCCGAAGACGCCACGAGCTGGTACGTGCAGGTTCCGCAGGGCGACCGCCTCTATGGTGTGGCCGTGGGGTTGCGCGGACCCTCGGGCGCCTTCCAGGCCTGTGTGACTTCGAACGTCGTGCGCCCGCCGCGCGGGGACTGCGCCGAAGAGACCGACGAGGAGTGGGCCTCGCGCGATGAACTGCTGGCGCGCCTCAGCGAGATGCTCGACGGTGGCAGCGTGCCCGGGAGCTCGCCGGCGCTCGGCCTGCCGCCCTATCGGCGACCCGCCGACGAAGAGCGGAGCGAAGACGCGGAAGGCGCGGGCGGTAGCCGATGACCGGGGCGCCCCACTCGCCCAGCGGAGTCCCCGCCCAGCCGGTGGGCTACCTGGCCTTCGTGCTCCATGCGCACTTGCCGTATGTGCGCCATCCCGAGCACGAGCGCTTCCTCGAAGAGGATTGGCTCTTCGAGGCGATCACCGAGACCTACATTCCGCTGATCGAAGCCTGTAACCACCTACTGCGCGACGGCGTGCGTTTCGGTCTGACCATGTCGCTCACGCCGCCGCTCTGCGGCATGTTGACCGATCCGCTGCTGCAACAGCGCTATGTGCGACACCTCGATCGGCTGATCGAGCTGGCCGAGAAGGAGATCGCACGCACGCGCCGCCAGCCGGAATTCGCATCGCTGGCGCGCGAGTATCGCGACTGGTTCCGCCGCGCGCGTACGGTGTTCGTCGATCAGTACGATCACGACCTGGTGCGCGCCTTCCGTGAGCTGCAAGAGAGCGGCTCGCTCGAAGTCATGACCTGCGGCGCCACCCACGGGTTCCTGCCGCTCATGCTGGGCAACCGCAATCTGTGGCGCGGCCAGATCGTGACGGCCGCGCGCGACTACGAACGACACTTCGGCCGGCGACCGCGTGGAATCTGGCTGCCCGAATGCGGCTACGAACCGGGCGTGGACGAGGTGCTGGCCGGCGAGGAGATCCGCTTCTTCGTCGTCGATACCCACGGCCTCCTCCATGCGACACCCCGGCCGCGGCGTGCCGTCTATGCGCCGATCATGACGCCCGGCGGGGTGGCGGCCTTCGCGCGCGATCCGGAGTCGTCGAAGCAGGTGTGGAGCGCCGAGGAGGGCTACCCGGGCGACTACACCTATCGCGAGTTCTACCGCGATGTGGGATGGGATCTGGACTACGAATACGTCAAGCCCTACCTGCACGGAGGCGGGCAGCGCACCAATCTGGGCATCAAGTACTACCGCATCACGGGCCCCGGCGATCACAAGCAGCCCTACGACTTCGCCCGCGCCCGCGCCCGCGCCGACGAGCACGCGGGCAACTTCATGTTCAATCGCGAGCGGCAGGCCGAGCATCTGCGGGGCGTGCTCGGGCGACCGCCGATCATCGTGGCGCCCTACGACGCCGAGCTCTTCGGCCACTGGTGGTTCGAGGGCCCCTGGTTCCTCGAATCTCTCCTGCGCAAGATCGCCTGCGACCAACGGACGATCGAGACGGTCACCCTCGCGGACTACCTCGAACGCGAGCCGGTGCAGCAGGTGGCCTCGCCCTCCTTTTCGAGTTGGGGCTACAAAGGCTACTGCGAGGTCTGGCTGGAGGGGTCGAACGACTGGATCTACCGGCATCTCCATCGCGCGGGCATGCGCATGATCGAGCTGGCGCAGCGCGCCGCGCGGGAGGGCTGGGCGCATCCTGGGACCGCAGAGGAGCGCTTGCGCTGGCGAGCCCTGTGTCAGGCCGCGCGGGAGCTGCTGCTGGCCCAGAGCAGCGACTGGGCCTTCATCATGAAGACCGGCACGATGACCGGCTACGCGGTTGCCCGCACGCGCGAGCATCTGGCGAACTTCCTGCAGCTCTACGAGGCATTGCGCAGCGGGCGCATCGATGAAGCGTCCCTGACGCGCATCGAGTCGAAGAACAACCTCTTCCCCGAGATCGATCCGCTCGTGTGGGCCGACTGATCGCGCGCGCCGTCGCTCAGCGATAGAGCCGCTTGATCGTCCCCCAGCTCGACGCGGCGGCCCGACTGGGTCCCCCCTCGGGGCAGCACTCGATCCCGTCGGTGGCGATGCCCATGCCGCCGAGGCATTCGATGTCGAAGAGCTCGTAGGGCTCGATGCAGTTGCAGAAGGCCGCATCCCCGGTCTGCGGGTCGCGCGCCAGCGGGATGATCCCCGCTCCGTAGGCGTAGCCGGTGAAATGGTAGATCGGGACGAAGTTCCCCTGCCACCCGATCGATCCGGTGCGCGTGACCATCACACCCTCGTTCGGTCCCGGCCAACCGGGCGTGGGCCACTGCAGCGCGCCGGTCCCCTCGGGCGGACACACGAAGAAGTCGTCGAAGAGGAAGAGATCGGCCTCGTAGTCCCCGAAGCCGAAGTCGATGCCACAGAACTCCTTCTCCTCCTCCCAGGCCGCCAGGATGAACCAGACCGTGCCCTCCCCGGGATCGAGATCGATGCGCGCGTTCTGCTCCGAGCAGCAGTGGATCTGGAATCCGTCCTGGTAGACGTCGCACCAACCCTCCACCGGCGGCGGGTTGGTGAACTCGATCAGCGGCGGGTGATGGGTGATGAGTACTCCGTTGGAGAGGTCGCCCGGATCCGCACGCGTGGGCGCAAGGCTGCTGCACGCCACAGCGGTGAGGAACAGGAGGACCAGCGGAAGCCTCGCGGAACGCATGATCGCCTCCTCGTCTGCCGGCCGTCACGATCGCGGGAAGAATGCCACCCAGAATGATACGCTCGCAGCGCCCGCGATCACCAGACGCCGATGGGCGCCTATTCCGAGATCCGTGGCGGTGGGTAGGAGACGCACGGGCTGAGCGGCTGCGCGTGGCCGCTCTCCCAGTTGGCGCGGAAGAAGTCGCCCAACGCCGCGGGCAAGCCGGCACCCTCGAGGATCAGGCCGACATTGCGGCTGGCGAAGAAGTAGTCGCGCTCCCAGTTGCTCGTGCCGATCCAGGCGGCGCGGCGATCGACCACCATGTATTTGGCGTGCGCCACGCGAGCGTAGGGGATGAAGCCGCTCGAATGCGGCGGGATGCGCAAGAAACGCACCTCGATCCGCGGCAGCGCCTGCAGACTCTGCAGCCCCTCGACCGTGCCCTGGCGCAGCGCCCACTCCGAGACCAGGAGTTCGACCCGCGCCCCGCGGGCGCTCGCCCGCCGCAGGGCGGACTCGAGATTCCCGAAGTAGTCGCCCTGGCGTCCCACGGTGCGGTAGGTGAGGAGTTGGATCTGCACCGTGCGCCGCGCCGCGTCGATTCGCTCGATCAGATGCGGCAGATCCCAGTCGCTGCCGGCTGCCAGGTGCCCTTGCGGGCTGATCACGCTATGGACCCAAAGGGTGTCGCCGCTGGACGGATCGGCGATGGCGATCGGCTGGCTCCCGGGAGGTGGGCTGCTCGTGCGTGCCGTGAGCTCGGGTGCAGGGCCCGCGGCGGCGGCGTTCCAGTCCGCCTCGAAGACGGCCTGCAGCGGACGCGCCAGCTCCCGGCCCCGCAGGCGCACGCCGAGCTCCTGGATGTGGGCCAGCGCGCGCCAGTCGAAGTTCTGGCTTCCCAGGAAGGCCTGATCCCGATCGACCAGGAAGTATTTCGCGTGATGCACGCCGCCCAGCAGCGCGGCGCCATCGAAGATGCGCACCTCGATTCCCGCACGGGCTTCCAGGCGCGCCAGCGTTTGCGGGTAGATCGACTGGAACTTCTTCTCGGCCAGGAAGCGCACCGCCACGCCCCGCGCCGCGGCTGCCTCGATCGCGGAGACGACCGCCTCGAGACGACTCCCGGGTGCGCTGCTGGCATAG
>WJJG01000180.1 GCA_014729815.1 Candidatus Eiseniibacteriota bacterium | reverse complement strand
GGCGGGGCGGTCGTTACGCCACGCCCGCTCGCGGCGCCGCCGGTCTCCCCCCGCGCCTCGCGCTCGGCCAGGCTGCGCTGGCTGAGACGGATGCGACCCCGATCGTCGACTTCGATGATCTCGACGCGGACCTTCTCTCCCGGCGTGTACTTGCGCTTGAGATTCGAGCCCCGCGGCAGCCCGGTTTCGGCTCCCGGCAGCAGTCCGCTGGCCTGACGCCCGAGCGCAGGCAGGTCGACAAAGACGCCGTACGGTTTGATCGTGCGCACGATGCCCTCGAGGACTTCGCCCACCGTGGGATCCAGCTCGTCGGTGGCGGCGCGTTCCGATTCGCGCAGCAGCAGGGAGACGCGCCGCCGGCGCGCATCGATGCGGCCGATGCGCACGGTAATCTCGTCGCCGACCTTGGGCGTCTGATCTTCGGCTTGGGCCGCGGCCTCGCTCTGGCTGGCGGGCGTCGTCGTCGGGATCTCGCTCTCGGCCGTCGCCGAGGACTCCGGGGATTCGGGCACCGCTTCTCCTGCGGCCGGAACGGGAGGGGCCGGTTGCGGAGCGGCGGGCGGCTCGGCGACATCCGCGTCTGACGCGTCCGGCGCCGAGGCAGCTTCCTCCGACTTCGCGGCCGGAGGGCCGTCCGCCTTGGCGTTCTGCTCCCCATGCTGCGCAGTCGTCGCAGCAGTCGCGGCGGGTGCCGGGGACTCCTGCGGCGAACGGTCGCGCGGCGCGTACTGCGAGACGTGTAGCAGGCCCTCGATCCCCGGGTAGATCTTCACGAAGGCGCCGAAGTCGGTTACGCGAACCACCTTGCCGGTGAGGATGTCGCCGCTGTGGAAGAGCGAGTCGATCTTCGTCCAGGGATCCTCGAGCGTCGCCTTGATCGAGAGCTTGATCCGATCGCGGCCCTTGCGATCGCGCGAGACACCCAGCACGCGCACGCGGACCTTCTCTCCAACACGCACCGCCTCGCTGGGATGATCGATGCGGTCGAAGCTCAGTTCGGAGATGTGCACCAGCCCGTCGACCCCATCCTCGATCTCGACGAACGCACCGAACGGCTGCAGCCGGCGCACGATGCCCTCCAGCTCGGCGCCCTCCTTGATCTTGCTGCGCACCTCGGCCAGCGCCGCTTGCCGCTGCTTCTCCAGCGTCGCGCGACGTGAGACCACGATGCGGCGCTTCTCCTCGTCGAGCTCGATGACGCGGAAGTCGAGCACGTGGTTGATGTGGATCTCGGGCTTCTCGCAGCGACCGATCTCGATGTGGGAGAGCGGACAAAACGCTCGCCGTCCGTCGATGTCGACCTCCAACCCTCCACGATTGACGCCTGTCACACGCCCGCGGATCGTCTCGTTGCGATCCATCGCCTCGCGTAGGCGTCGCAGTACCTCCGCGGCCGGCGGTTGTAGGGAGGGGGCGAGCTTGATCGCCGGGTCGGTCGAGACCACATAGGCCTGTACCTGATCGCCTTCCGCCAGACTCAGGTTGCCGAACTCGTCGCGCAAGTGCACGAGGTCGAGCTGGCCCTCATCCATCTCATCCTCGCCCAGCGCCACGACGGCCTGCCGATCGGTCAGTCGCAGAACGGTCCCCCAGACGCGCTGGCCGAGCGTGTAGCGGCTGCCTCCGGCAGCGTCGTCCGACTGCTGGCCCTCGGCGTGGGGTGGGGCCTCGGCGGGGCGCTGGCCCTCCGCGGGGCGCTGGCCCTCGGCGGGGCGCTCGCCCTCGGCGTGAGATGCCGAGTCGGCCGAGCGCTCGCCTTCGGCGTGTGGCGCGGTTTCGGCCCGGCGCCCGCCTTCGGCAGCGGGCGAGGCCTCGGTTGGCCCCCCCGTCTCGGTCTCAGCGGAGGACCCAGGCTGTGGCTCCGACTGCGACTCGCGTTGCCGCCGGCCCTCGGATGCGGACGTCTCTGCTGTGGGCTCCTCGTTCGGGAGAGCGCTCTCCTCGATGCTCACGACTTCCTCCCCGATTGGCAAGTGGGACTGTGCGCGTTCCGGTCGATCCTCCCGCCGCATCCGTGCCGAACAGCGGCGCTGCGCCGCCGGACATCCATCACGAGCGTACCCTGCCGAGGATGCGAACACGTGAGAAGCCGGCGTGCGTGGGATTCAGCGAGTCAATATGGAGAGAGGCCCCTACTTGTAGCGGTATGTGATCCGGCCGCGCTCGAGATCGTAGATCGAGAGCTCGACGATGACCTTGTCCCCCGGCAGGATTCGGATGAAGTGCTTGCGCATCTTCCCGCCGATGTGAGCGAGAATCAGCCGTCCGTCCTCGAGTCGAACCCGGAAGATGGTGTTGGGGAGCGCCTCCTCTATGACGCCCTCGACCTCCACGGCATCCGCGCGTGGCTTGCGCGGTGGGGGCCCCGAATCGCGCCGCCGGCCACCGCCGCCTCGTCCACGCTTGCCGCCGCGACCACCTCTGCCCCCTCTGGGCCCCTTCGCCATTCAACCTCCTCAATCCTGCTGTTGTGGGCGTCGCTGCCGCGCACTGGCCCCATGCACGCGCGCAAGCAGCATTCCAGCAAAGACCGCAGCAAGTATCGCGGAGAGGAACCCCGCTTGGCAAGAGGATTTACGCCGGAATCGATCCGGGGCGCGGGCTGCCGAGAGATGCTCCGAGGGGGCGTCGGATGCGATAGGCCGCGCGCCGAGCGGAGCGTCGGGCGGATCAGGCATGGGCGGATGGAAGGGGGCGGCCGAGAGGGAATCCTGCCGCGTCGGCAGAGCGTATGGAGAGGCGGCAGTTGAAATCGGCCGCGGGATCGGTACTCTTGACGGCTTGGGTTCCGGAACCGATCGCCTGCCATGAGGTTGGAGCTGTCGGCCATGGGCACCCACACTCTGCACCTGAAGGAGATGGAGATGAAGAAGGCCAGCTCTGCCGAGCGGCGCGGATCGTTCCGCATCCCACGCACCAAGCAGGAATGGGCGGCGGAGGGCCTCGACTGGATCAAGTCGATCGCCGTCGTGCTGGCGATCTTCCTGCCGATCATGACCTTCGTCGTGCAGGGCTATCGGATCCCATCGGGTTCGATGGAGGACACGCTGCTGATCGGCGACTTCCTCTTCGCCGACAAGGTGACCTACGGAGCCCGCGTCCCCTTCTTGGCGCCCGCGCGCGTGCCCGGGTTCCGACGGCCCGAACCGGGGGACATCGTGATCTTCAAGAGCCCCGAGACCGGAGAGACACTTATCAAGCGCTGTGTGGCCATCGGCGGGCAGACGGTCGAGATGCGCAACAAGGTGCTCTTCATCGATGACGAGGCGCAGCAGGAGGAGTACGTCAAACACATCGACCCACGCGTGAATCCCCGCACGCATCCGGGCCGGGATAGCTGGGGACCGCTGGTCGTTCCCCAGGGGCATCTGCTGATGCTCGGTGACAACCGCGATGCCAGTCGCGACAGCCGCTTCTTCGGGACGGTGCCGTTCGAACTGGTGATCGCCAAGGCGGATATCCTCTATTTCTCGTTCGACAAGGACAAGTTCCTGCCGCGGATCTGGAGAATCGGCAAGCTGCTTTGAGGCGCTGTGGCTGGGTCTCCGCGGCAGATGCAGGAGGGGAGGCTGGCATGGCTACCTACGTGCTGATGACGAAGCTCGCACCCGATGTGATCAGTGATGTCAAACACCGGGAAGCGATCGGCCGGAAATGGAAGAAGGCCATCGAGGCCCACTGCCCGGACGTCAAGTTCATCTGCCACTACGCGCTTCTGGGTTCCTATGACTTCCTCGACATCTATGAGGCGCCGAACGAGGAGGTGGCGGCCAAGGTCTCGATGATCACCCAGGCGCAGGGCGCCGTGCAGGCCGAGAGCTGGACGGCGATTCCGTATGGCCGCTTCCTGGAGTTGCTCAAGGAGATCGAGTAGGCCCCGTGGCCACCTCGCTCGACAGCGCACCCCGCTCTCCGCTGCTGGATGTTCGCCCGCTCCCGCTGGGTCCGGGCACGCTGCTGCTGGCGCTGGGCGTGGCGCTATTGGTGGCCTACCTGCTGCCCGCCTCGCCCTATGTGGCGGCCCTGCCGGTCGCGCTGGCGATTCTGCTGATTCCGCTGGTACGCTTGCCACACCTCGCGCCGGCCCTGGTGCTGCTCCTGGTGCCGCTGGTCTCCGGCATGCCGCGGGGCGGCTGGGTGCCGCTGTTGCGGCCCAACGAACTGGCCCTGGCGTTCGTCTTCGGGGCCTATCTGCTCGCGCTTCTGCTGGGACGCAAGCAACGCATCGAGACGACCTTTCTCGATCGAGCCTTCCTGATCTTCCTGCTCGGCCGCAGCGTGCTGCCGCTGGTGGTCCATCCGCTGGCCACCGTCGGCGACCCGAGTCAGCTGGTGAAGTTCTTCCTCGCCCCGCTGCAGTATTTCCTGCTCTACCGGCTGATTCAGGGCACCGCTCACCGCCGGGCGGATCTGATGCTTCTGATCCGCGTCATGCTCCTGGGTGGGGTGATCGTCTCGCTGGTGGGAATCCTGCAGGCGGCGCGCGTGCCGCTGGTCGAGGACTTCCTGCGCACCCACTATCCGTCCAACAAGCCGATCTACACCTTCCTGCACTCGAGCCGGGTGACCTCCCTGTTCGCCGGCGGCTGGAACGTCTGCGCCTTCTACCTGTCGCAGATTCTGCTCGTGGCGATCGCGGTGCACCCGTTCGAACGCCCGGGCCTGCCGCGGGCCCTGGTGGCGGGTTCGGCCGTTCTGATCGCACTGGTCATGGGACTCTCCTTCTCCTTCGCCACCACCCTGACGTTGCTCCTGGCCCTGGGCTACTTCGCGGTGCAACGCCGCCGCCTGCGCAGCTTCTTGCTCCGCGCGCTGCCGCTGGTCGTGCTCTTCGCAATCGTCGTGGCCCTCTTCTTCGCCGGCCCTCTGCGAGAGCGCATGGGGATGCAGTTCCGCGGCACACTGATTCCGGTCACCCTGCTAACGCGTGTGGCCTTCTGGGCCGAGTTCGCCTGGCCGGCGGTACGCGACTCGTTGCTCTTCGGCATCGGGCCCTCACGTTTCGACTGGTTGACGGCGGAGAGCGAGTACGTCTTTCTGGTCGCCAACTGCGGCCTGGTGGGTCTGGCGGTCTTCTTCGGGTTCATCGCCTACGTGTGGCGGCGCATGCGCGCCGTCATACGCAGCCTTGGTCCGTTGACCTTCGAGGGGACGTTGGCCGTGCTCGGCCTGGCGCTCTTCTTGCAGAACCTGGTGGCCAGTTTGAGCGGGCACTACTTCGAATACTCGGGCGCCGCGGAGACGCTCTGGGCCATCTGGGGCATGGTGCTGGTCGGCGTGCGTCTGCGCGCCGAGCGGGATGGCAGCGAGCGCCAGCGTGGCAGGCGGCCGGAGGCCGCGGGGCCGGGCGCCGCTGATGGTCCTGCGTCCGGTGCGCCCCGTGTCTAGGATCCGGTACGGCGCAGACTCACCAGGCGCCGCAGCAGCTGCCCTGCATCATGCCGCGCGGGCGCCGGAAAGTAGCGATCCAGACTGCCGAGGAGCAGGGGAAAGACCAGCGCCGCCAAAGCACCGATGATCATTCCCGCCAGCAGCGTACCGCGACGCGTACGTTTCGCCGAGGCCGGCACCCGCGGCGGGTCGACCACTTCGAAGCTGCTGATCTCGCGCACTTCTCTGATCTTGGCCTGTTCGTACTGCTCGGCCAGGAGCGTCAACAGGCGCTGCTGGATCTCCACGTCCATCGCCAGACGCACGTAGCGGGCGGCCAGTTCGGGCAGATCGCCCAGGGATGGACGCGACGCCTCGGCAGCCGTCGGCGCCGCGGACGCCCCGGACGGCACTCGGGACGTGTCGGGCGGCGCATCGGCGGTTCGCGCCTGCTGCGCCAGATGTGCGTCCGAAGCGCGCTGGCGGCGATTGAGCTCCTCTTCGAGGGCTTCGATCTCCGCCTCGAGCTGGCGCACGCGACCGTGCTCGCCCGAGAAGAAGCTGCGTGCGGCGTTGAGCTCGGCACGTTTGAGCGTGAGCTGCGTCTCGAGCTCGGCCGCCAGGCGGACCAGGGCGCGCTGCTGCTCCTCGACCGCGACCATGCCGTGCTCGTTCTGAAAGGCGGTCAGCTCCGCCTGGGCGCGGCGGTAGGCGGCTTCGGCTTCGGCCATGCGGCGCTCGATGAACCGCCGCGTACGCTGCGCGGTGGTCAGACTCATCTCGGTCTGCACGGCCCGCAGCTCGGCGAGCACGCTACCCAGCAGATCGAGCGGGAACTGGGGATCGGGCCCTTCGGCCTCGATGATGATGTTGTCCCACTTGTTGATGCTCACCGAGATCCGATCGCGCAGCTGACGCGCCGCCAGATTGACGGCGATCAGAGAGTCGGGATGCTCGACACCGAAGCGGGTGATCAGATCGAGATCCGCGGCTACGCGCGCGCGCAGGAGATCGCTGTCGAGCAGCGAGAGGAGCGTCGACTTGCCGTCGGAACCCCAGGCGCCGAAGTCGATCAGCGACGAGAACTCCGAGAGCTGGCGAAGATTGCGGTTCTCGAGCACGCTCGAATCGGACACCGGCAGGATGCGGGCCTGGCTTTCGTAGAGCGGCGGGACGAAAAGCGCCTGGAAGAGCGCGAAGAGGGTGATCAGCACGAAGAGCAGGATCGCGAAGCGCTTCCACCGCACGAGGAGCGTCAGGTACTCGGTGATGAAATGCGTATGCTCGGTCCCGCCGGGGGGCGGTCTGTTCGCCGATTCGGCCTGCATGCGCTCCTCATGATCGCGCGCCCGATGGGGCGGCTTCGGATCGGCCGCCGCAGGAGCGGAGTCTTGCCCCTGGGCGCCGACAAGTCAAGGCGCGGCAGCGCAAGTGCCGGCGCTGTCAGGTCCAGTCTTCGTCCCACACCCTGCGGTCTAGCGTTGTCGCAACAGATCCCCGATCGCCTCGATCCACTCCCGCGGACGCGCCGCCCCCGTTGCCTGCCCCAGGATCAGGTAGACGCTCGCATACGCGCCGCCGAGGAGCAGGAGCTGCAGCAACGCCGAGGATCCACGCAGCGTCCAGGCGAGCACGGCCGTAGGCAGCGCGGCGGCGATGGCCACGGCCATGATGCCGCCCAGCGTGCGCCATGGGAAATAGTCCCGCCAGCGCCACCCGAGATGCCGCGAGACGACATGGATCGCGACCAAAACCGACCCGTAGGCCCCCGCCACGCTGCCCATGGCCGGTCCCAGGAACCCCAGCGGCCGCACGCGTACCAGCAGCAGCGCCAGAACGATGCTGATCAGCAGCGAGCCGGCGGAGGCGTAGAAGATCGGACGTGTGCGACCCAGCGCGCGCAGAAAGCCGCCATGGAAGAGAATCCGGAGGGGCAGCAGGAAGAGCAGCACCCGAAACGGCCCCGCGCTCTCCGCATAGGCTGGCGAGAAGAGGAAGACCATCAAGGGCCTGGCCGCCACGAACAGGAAGCAGAAGGCGGGGAAGAAGAGCCAGGCCATGCGCCGCGCCGCACCATGCCAGAGGCGGCGGATCTCGGCCGTATCGCCGGCCGCGTTGGCGCGAACCAGCGCGGGAACCAGCACCGCGGTCACCGACAGCGTCAGGACATTGATCAGCGGGATGTCGTAGGAGCCGTTGGCGTAGATCGCATAGCGCTCCGGCGGAAAGTTGGCCGAGACGATCAGCTTGTCGACCTGGCGCGAGAGCAGGCCGACCATCGCCGCGGCGCCCATCGGCAGCGCGAACCAGAGCTGCCGCCCGAGCTCGCGCCGGTCCCAGCGCAGCGACTGCCCGCGCAGCCCGTAGAAGAGCCCGGCGGTGACGCACAGCCAGCGCAGCAGGGCCCAGAGCGAGACGTAGAAGAAGACCCGCTCGAGCGAGGCGCCACTGAAGAACGCCAGCAAGATGACCGCGCTCTGGAGCAGCGCCGCGGTGCCCGAAACCAAGCCCGCCCGTCCGGCGCGCCCCAGCGCCACCAGGGCGTTCTCGGTCATGTGGAAGGGCAGCGTGAGGGCCGGGAACAGCGCGAAGGCGCGCAGGGCGGTGATCAGCGCGGGGTTGCCGAAGAGGCGCGCTAGCGGTTCGGCGAGCGTCAGGAGCGCCAGTGCCACCAGCGAGCCGGAGACGAGCAGGGCGAGTCCGTTCTGCACGAAGTAGCGCTTGAGGTTCTCGCGTGGGAGCTGCGGGACGAAGAAGGAGACGCTCGGGGGGATGCCCAGCTCGAAGATCGGTGCGAGGGTGAAGAAGACCAGCCAGATCTGGCGATAGGTTCCGTAGTCGTCCGGCGAAAGCCAGCGGGAGAGGACCATGGCGGTGGCCAGGCCGGCCAGCGCCGCTACGCCCCGGCCCAGCGAGACGCCCCCCGCCTGTGTGGTCAGCTTGGCCATCGCTGCGGGACTACTGGTCGATCTTCGAGATCACGTAGACTGTGGTTGCCAGGCTGGCGACGATCGTGGTGGCCTCCTTGAGCGTCTTGCCCCAATCGATCGGCTTCTGCTCCTCGAGTTCGGCGACACGGATCTCGTCGCCGGCCTGCACCACCGGATCGGGCCAGAAGCGGCGGCTGGCGCGTTCGGCTTCGCCGGTGACGCGGATGATCTTGACTCCTCCGGTATTGGCCTTCTCCGTGAAGCCGCCGGTCTTCTCGATGTAGTAGCTGGACTTCTTGCCGGGTGTGTGGAGCAGCAGGCCGGGGATGGCCACCGCGCCGGAGACGCGCACCGTTTCCGGGGTGCGCGGCACGTAGATCGAATCCCCATCCACCAGGGCGATATTGTCGCTGCTGCGCATGTCCTCCAGCGCGCGCCGGAAGTTGATGATCACGCGCCCCTCGTCCTGACGGAAGAGCTGGGCGCCCTTGAGAAAGGCATCCGCGGTCGGCCCGCCGGCGCGAGCGACGACATCGCTGATCCGCTCGGTGAGGCTCTGCAGTCCGTAGCCCCCCGGGAAGCGCACTTCGCCCTCCAACACCACCACGGGAGAGGGTTGCCAACCCGGTGAGGTGCGGATGAAGAGCTTGTCCCCACGCTGCAGCACGCGGTTGGCGGGATGATCCGGATCCTCGATGAGCTCCCGCAGGGGGAAGCTGACCAGCGTCGTGCGGGTGGTCGAGTCGGAGCGGCTCTCGTCGATGCGGGCCAGCTCGGCCTGCTCGAGATATGCGCCCTCGCGCGTTCCCCCGGCGCGAAAGAGCAGATCGGCGATGCGCATGCCGGGGACCAGGCGGTAGGTGCCCGGCTCCTGGACCATGCCATGGATCTCGACGTACTCCCGCGGATGCACGTGGTAGACCGAGTAGACCGTCACTTCGTCGCCGCCGCGCAGCAGCGGGTCTTGGCGTGGATCGCCCCAATCGACTCGAAAGATCTGAGTGCCGCTCGTCTCGGAGAAGCGGTCGACGGTGACCACTTGGTCGAAGGCCAGGGGCGTCAGACCGCCCGCCATCGCCACCAGGTCGCGCAGCGACTCGCCCTGCCGGATCTCGTAGACCGCCGGGCGACGCACCTCTCCGGTGACGCGCACCGTGGGCCCCAAGGGCGGCACGTGCACCACATCCCCGCTCTGTAGCGGGCGATCCATGTTGCGGTTGCCGCTGAGCAGGAAGTCGTAGAGGTCGATCTGCTCCATCTCGGCGCTGCGTCGCGAGAGCTGGATGCCGCGCAAGGATCCGCTGGGCGTCGGTCCACCCGCGTAGTAGAGCGCCGTGAAGACGGTCGCAAGCGCGCTCAGGGTGTAGCTGCCGGGACTCTCGACGTCGCCGGTGACGTAGACCTGAATGGTGCGCACATCCCCGATCGAGACCGCCATCTGGAAATCGTTGTAGATCTGCCCGAAGAGCGCGGCGAGCTCTTCGCGGAGCTCGCCCAGCGAGCGGCCCGCCGCGGTGACGACGCCGATCTCCGGGAGGATCAAGCGTCCCTGCCGATCGACGGTTCGGATGTAGCGCTTCTCGATCCCGCCCCAGACCGTGATCAAGACCTGGTCGCCGATGCCGACGACGTAGTCGGAGCCGACGGTGAGGTCCTCGATGGGCGCCGTTTCGGGAGGCGGGCGGCGGAAATAGCCGTGTCCGAAGGGACGCACCAGGCGCGCGGCCAATTCGGGCGGATAGAGGATCGCCTCGCGCACCTCGGCTTCCTCTTCCTCGTCGGCGGGCATCTCGCCGGCGGCTTCCCCCTCGGCCGGCCCGATGCCGGAGGAGAGCAGGCCGACCATCAGCTCGATTTCCGACTCGGTGAAGGTCCGCTCGGCGTCGAAGCGGGATAGGTACCGTTCGACGAGTTGGGGTTCAATCTCGTTGGCGAGCAGGATCTCGCGCGTCTCGGCCAGCGTGAACTCGACCGTCTCGGTCTCCTCGGCCGCGAAGCCGCCGGTCAATTGCGCGCCGGCGCCCCCCGGCAGAGACGCGAGCAGGAGCAGGGCCGTGATCAGGACCGCCCCGGTCCCGCGTCCCGGGCGCCATGGCGCAGTCCGCCGCAAATGCTTCATTGGCGGCTACCTCCCTCGGCGACCATGCTCCGGCCGCCTCGCGCTGCGAAAGCTGCAACACTGCAGTCTAGCCCTCGCGCCCGACCGAATGCACCTCAAAACGCGCCGCGCGGATCCCGCTGCGGGGCCGGCTCGGGCGCTGGGTCGGAGAGTCGCTCGCGAAACCAGCGCGCCAGACGGCGGGCGTTACGCGAGATGTCGTAGTCGGCCTCGATGCGCGCCCGGGCGCCCCGCGCCAGGCGCAGGCGCAGAGCGGGATCCCGATGCGCGCGGGCGATCTGCGCGGCAAATTCCGGGGGCCTGCGCGGGTCGGCCAGCAGCCCGGTCTCCTCTTGGCGAACGAGCTCTGGCACACCGGTCACGCGGGGGGCGATGACCGGCGTGCCGGTGGCCATCGCCTCCATCAGCGCCACCGGGACCCCCTCGCTGAGCGAGGTGAGCACGAAGAGATCGGCTTCGCCGTAGGCGCGCGCGATCGTCGTGTGGTCCGCGACGCCCCGGAAGGAGACGCGGGATGCGATCTGATGGGCGGCTGCCAGGCGCTGCAGATGCGCCAGACGCCGCGCGGTGGCGCGGCCGATCAGGTCGAGGCGGAAGTCGATCCCGTCCCGAGCGAGCTGGCCGCAGGCCGCCAGCAGGCATTCGTGATTCTTGATCGGTCGCAGGGAGGCGACGCAGAGCAGCCGCAGCGGGTCGCCGCGCGCGGGCGGATCGCGATAGGGGAACTGTTCGATTCGGACCCCGGTGCGATTGACCCGCATGCGGTCGTCCGGGATGCCGGGGCAGAGCTGGCGCAGGACCCGCCGGTTGTAGTCGGAGATGGCCACGATGGGATCGGCCGCGCGGATCTTGCTGCGCAGATGAAAGCGGCTCGGCGGGTGCACGGTCGCGCCACCGTGCGCGGTGAAGCTGAACGGCTGGCCGTTGAGGCGTGCCGCGGCGAGTCCGGCCGTGGCCGCCTTGAAGGCGAAGTGGGCATGGATGTGCGCCGGGCGATGCCGCACGCGGTAGGCGAAGTAGATGCCGAAGAGCAGGTGGGCGAGCGCGCGCGCGGCCTGGCGCGGTCCGCCGCGGAGATCCTCGGCCGGAAGCTGCCAGCAGAGGCGCAGCAGAGGGAGCGGACGGCGCAGGAGGTAGTGTCCGCACGCGGTCAGGAGCCGCCCCAGCGGGACCGGACGCAGGACCGTCGTGCGCGCGGCGTAGTCGCGCGCCTCCTGTGGGCAGTAGGCCGTCGGCGAGAGCGAGAAGATCTCCACCGGCAGGCCGGCGGATTCGATCTCACGCAACTCGTTGTAGACGAAATTGAGCGTGTCGGCCGGGAAGACGTCCAGGATGTAGATCAACGATCTGGCGCGATGCGACGTGGCTCCCATCGGCTCGTTCCTCCGCGGCGAAAGTGCGCGATGGAATCTGTCACAATCGACGCGGCGGAACAAGCGCCGCCGCGGCCGTCTTGACGGGCGCCGCGGGCGCGGCCTAGCATCGACCTGATGAACAGCCAGCCCGCAGCCGCCGAGCGGCGCGTCACCGCGATCATTCCGGTGTTCAATCGAGAGGCCTTCCTGCCGGCCTGCCTCGACAGCGTCCTGGCGCAGACGTACCCCCACATCGAGGTCATCGTCATCGACGATGGGTCCATCGATGGCACACCGGGCGTGCTGGCGCGCTACGGCGATCGCATCCGCGTGCTGCGTCAGGAGAACGCCGGTCCGTACGTGGCGCGCAATCGCGGCATCGCCGAGTCGCGCGGGGAGCTGGTGACCTTCATCGATTCCGACGACCGGATCGCACCCCAGAAGATCGCCCGACAGGTGACCCATCTGGCGGCGCATCCCGCGGCGGTGCTCGTCTACACGCACGTGGCCTATCGCGACGTCTCCGGCCGGCGCTGGGTGCCGCGCGAGCAGTCGATGCTGCGCGGCGATCTGGCCCGCGAGATGGTGCGCAGCTTCGGAGCCCAGATCCCCTGGCCGACGGCGCTGGTGCGTCGCGCGGCCCTGGAGCGGACCGGGGCCTTCGACACGCGCCATCGGGTGGCGATGGACCGCGAACTGGGGATCCGCCTCGCACAGCTCGGTCCCTTCGAGCTGATTCCCGCGCCGCTCTACGAGTATCGGCTGCACCCGGATCAGATCTCGCAGGATCTGGAGCCGCGCGAGGCGGCGGCGCGATACATCCTGGGCAGACTGGCGCACGTCGCGCCGCATGGGAACGACCATCGCCTGCTGACCGCCGCAGAAGCACAGATGCATCTCCAGCTGGCCCGATTGGCCTACATACGGGGGGTGGACGATCGCGCGCGCCAGCATCTGGCTGCCGCGTTGCGGGCGGACCCGGCTCTGGCGCGCGACCGGAGTGTCCAGCTGCTGCGCGTGAAGAGCCGGCTGGGCCGCGGCGCCGTGCGGCGCATCGGGCGGCTCGTAGGGCGACGCGCGGGCGGATGGAGCGGGCCGCGACGCGC
>WJJG01000179.1 GCA_014729815.1 Candidatus Eiseniibacteriota bacterium | reverse complement strand
GCGCACCGATCGCGCGCTGGGCCCGGGAGGTCGCGCAGCGGGCGCGCGTCGCCGGCAGCGCCGCCCGGCAGCGCGTCGAGCTGGAGACCACCGAGCTGCTCGCCCGTCCGGCCGCGGTCGCCACGCAGGCGGTCTGGCTGGCCTATCAGCGCCTCAGCGGCGCCGAGCGGGCCCTCTCGGGCCGCCATGCCCACGAGATCCTCTCCGCGTTGCAGCAGATCGAGCGCGACGCCGTGGGGGTGGCCGATCCCCGAGCCGGAATCGAACGGCAGATCCATCTTCCAGGGCGATTCCGCGTCCGCATCGGGCCCCGGTCGGTGCGCATCGAATCGCACCGCGCGCGCCCCGCCGCAGCTCGCTCTCGGCCGCCCGCCCGGGGCGAACGACTGCTGCTGGCCGCCAGCGATCCGCTCCTGCGCCCGTCCCAAGGCGATCCGTTGGGCGCCACGCGGCGCGTCGAGCTCGGCGGGCTGACCCTGCAGCTCGAGCATAGCTGCGCGCCGCCGGCCGATCTGGTTCGCGGCGAGATCGCGGCCTTCGATCTCGACGCGCTGGAGCTGCCCTTGACGGTCCGGCCCTGGAGATCCGGAGACGCGCTGGTGCCCTTTGGGATGCGCGGCTCGAAGAAGATCAGCGACCTGCTGCGCGAGCAGCGGCTGCCACGCCAGCAACGCACGGGCGTGCGCGTGGTGGCCGATCGCGCGGGGATCCTCTGGGTGGTCGGGCACCGCAGATCCGCGCGGGCGCCGATCACACCCGAGACGCGTTCGGTGCTGACGCTGCGGGCGCACGCGACGACGCCGGTCGGGCAAGAATCGGCTTGATGGCCGATGCATGGCCCCCCTAGACTCCTCAGGATTCATGTCTGGGCGCCATCTCGCAGCAGCGAATCCGGGCGCGTGTGATCCGTCAACGACGGTAACGACAAGATGATCGAAGCGATCTCCAGACTCGAGGCCGGTGATGAGATCCGGCTGACGAACGGCGCGGGCACGATCCTGCGAACCGCCGAGCAGATCCGCGCGCGCATCAGCGAACTGGGCCGGCAGATCGCCTCCGACTATGCCGGCCGCGTGCCGGTGCTGGTCGGAATCCTGCGTGGAGGGTTCATCTTCCAATGCGACCTCGCCCGCGCGATCGCCGTGCCCCAGGAGATCGACTTTCTGGCCGTCTCGCGCTTCGACCGCCTCCAGAAGGGGCCCACGGCCGTCAAGATCCTCCACGACCTGCGCTCGGATGTGCGCGATCGCGACGTCATCGTGATCGAGGGGATCCGCACCAGCAGCACGAAGATGGAGTTCGTACGCGCTTTCCTGCAGCAGCGCACCCCGGCCTCCCTGCGCTTCGCCGCCCTGGTCTGTCAGGCCAGCGCGCGGAACCACCCGGTGCCCCTGCAGTACAAGGGATTCGATATCGGCGACGAGTTCGTCATCGGGTGCGGTCTCGACTACCAGGAGCGCTACCGCAATCTGCCGGTCATCGCGGCATTCACGCCACGCAACCCGATGCAAGCGAGCCAGGATGCGCATGAAGCTTGAGAAGCACCCCAGGATGGACGGGTCGCCGTGGCGAATCCCGCCCAGCGCCCTCCTCTCGGACGAGCCGCGCGAATCGGACCAGGACGCCTCGCCGCCGGATGAGGATCCGCCGGGCCGCCGTCCGGCCGGGCAGCGCCCCGCGCGCGGCAGCGGACGTCGCCGCACGAATCGCCCCCGCCTCGGGGGGGGACCCGGTCCCGGAGGTCCAGGTCCGGTGCGTTCCTTCCGCACGTTGAGTCTCTGGCTCCTCGCGGCGTTGGCGGTCTTCGTGGTCGTACAGTGGATCTTCAGCAGCCAGCAGGCCGGCACCGAAATCAGCTACGACGCCTTCTGGCGCGCCGTGGAGGACCAGCGCGTCACGGAAGTCACGATCATGCAGCGGCAGGTCCAGGGCGAGTACCGCCAGACCGAGGGCGGCGAGCTCGAGCGCTTCAACACCTACCTGCCCTCCGACGACAATCCGGAGCTGATCCAGATGCTTCGCCGGCAGGGAGTCAAGATCGAGTCGAAGCCCGAGCCGACTCCCTGGTTCAGCGTGCTGCTCACCTGGCTGCCCTTCCTGGTCCTGCTCGGTCTCTTCTTCCTCCTGATCCGCCAGATGCAGGCCGGCGGCTCGGCGGCGCTCAAGTTCGGCAAGAGCCGCGCGAAGCTACTGCACGAGAACCGCGTGCGGGTGACCTTCGGTGATGTCGCCGGCGCCGTGGAGGCCAAGCAGGAGCTGCAGGAGGTCATCGAGTTCCTGCGCGACCCGCGCAAGTTCCGCCGTCTGGGGGGACGCATCCCCAAGGGCGTCCTGCTCGTCGGACCGCCCGGCACGGGCAAGACGCTGCTGGCGCGCGCCGTGGCCGGCGAGGCCAAGGTCCCCTTCTACAGCATCAGCGGCAGCGATTTCGTGGAGATGTTCGTCGGCGTGGGCGCCGCCCGCGTGCGTGACCTCTTCGAGCAGGGCAAGCGCAACGCGCCCTGCATCATCTTCGTCGACGAGCTCGATGCGGTCGGGCGGCACCGCGGCGCGGGCCTCGGCGGCGGTCACGACGAGCGCGAGCAGACGCTCAACGCGTTGCTGGTCGAGATGGACGGCTTCGATGCCAACGAGGGCGTGATCCTGCTCTCGGCGACCAATCGACCCGACGTCCTCGATCCGGCACTGCTGCGCCCGGGACGCTTCGACCGCACCGTGGTCGTCGATCGCCCCGACGTGCGCGGGCGCGAGGGCATCCTCAAGGTGCACGTGCGCAACAAGCCGCTTTCGAAGAACGTCGATCTGCGTGTCCTCGCCCGGGGAACGCCCGGACTGGCCGGCGCCGATCTGGAGAATATCGTCAACGAGGCCGCGCTGCTGGCGGCCCGCAAGGACCAGCAGGTCATCACCATGGCCGACCTCGAGGAGGCCAAGGACAAGGTGATGATGGGCACCGAGCGGCGCAGTCTGATCATCTCCCAGGAGGAGAAGAAGATCACGGCCTACCATGAATCGGGGCATGCGCTGGTCGGTTGGTTCCTCCCCGACACCGATCCGGTCCACAAGGTAACCGTGATCCCGCGCGGGCGAGCCCTGGGACTGACCCATCGCCTGCCGGTTGACGATCGACACCTCTACTCGCGCGAGTATATCGAGCAGACCATGGCCACCATGATGGGGGGCCGCGCCGCCGAGCAGATCGTCTTCGGCCGGATCACCAGCGGCGCGGGGAGTGATATCGACGTGGCCACCGAGCTGGCGCGCAAGATGGTCTGCGAATGGGGCATGAGCGACAGGCTCGGCCCCGTCCAGTACGGCAAGCACGACGAGCTGGTCTTCCTCGGCCGCGAGATCTCCCATCAGAAGGACTACAGCGAGCAGACGGCGCAGCTGATCGACGAGGAGGTCCAGCGCATCGTCTCGAGCGCCTACCAGAAGGCGCATGAGATCCTCACCGAGCATCGCGACAAGCTCCACGCTCTGGCCGAGGCCCTGCTCAAGCACGAGGTCCTCGACGGCGATCAGGTCGACTGCCTTCTGCAGGGCAAGTCGCTCGACGATCCCGACTGCGGGCGCCATCACCATCCCGAGGAACAGTCCGCGGCGGAGACCTCGGATCCGAGCGCGGGCGAGGCGCGGGCTACCGAACCGCGGGCGGGCGAAACGCAGGCTGATGCGCCAGAGTCGGGGGAGGACGATCCCGCCGCCAAGGATCCCCCGCCCGCCGCCCCCGAGTCATGACCGCCTCGGGCGGAGCACCACCGGCAGGTCCGATCGGGATCCGGCGTACCTACTCCCTGCAACTCGGCAACCAGCGAATCGATGTCGGTCCACGTACGCTGATCATGGGCGTGCTCAACTGCACGCCCGACTCCTTCTACGACGGAGGCTGTCACGCCTCCCCGGATGCGGCGCGGCGCCGCTTCGACGAGATGGTGGCCGAGGGCGCCGACTGGGTCGACGTCGGCGGAGAGAGTACGCGTCCCGGTGCATCTCCGATCGACGCCATCGAGGAATGGCAGCGCATCGCCCCGGTCCTCGACGGCGCGCGCCGGCGGTCCCCGGGGACGGTCATCTCGATCGACACCACCAAGTACGAGGTCGCCGCGCGCGCGCTCGATGCGGGCGCGGTGGTGATCAACGATGTCAGTGCCCTGCGCTTCAATCCGCGCCTGGCGGAGCTGGCCGCACGCTACCGGGCTGGCTTGATCCTGATGCACATGCGCGGAACACCGCGCACAATGCAGAAGCAACCCCACTACGACGACCTGCTGACCGAGGTCGGCGCCGAGCTGGCCGCCGCCCGGGCGGCGGCACGAGCGCGGGGCGTGCGTACGGAGCAGATTCTCTTCGATCCTGGCATCGGCTTCGGCAAGACCGCGGATCACAATTTCGAGCTGCTGGCGAGACTGGGCGAGTTGGCTTCCCTCGATCGGCCGCTGCTGATAGGATGTTCGCGCAAGCGCTTCCTGGGAGCCGCGGCGGACCTGCCGCCCGCCGAGCGTCTGGAAGGCACGCTGGCGGCGCATACCGCGGCGGTTCTTGCCGGTGCTCACATCGTGCGCGTGCATGATGTTCGCCCACACGTGCGCGCGATGCGCATCGCCGACGCGCTGCGCGCCCATGCCCTGACCGGCTAGGCGCGCCGCGCGCTGCCCGGCGTGTTCGCGCTCGGAAACGAAAGGTGCCATGCCGCTGCCGATCGAGTTCGAGTGGCTCCGAGATGCGGTCGACATCCTGATCGTCGCCTTCCTCTTCTATCGCTTGCTGATCCTCGTGCGCGGCACCCGTGCGGCGCAGATGCTCGTCGGCTTGATCCTGCTGGTGCTGGTGTCGATCGGGGCGGAGTGGCTGCGCCTCTCGGCGCTCAACTGGCTGCTGGCCAGTCTCAAGACGGTCTGGGTCATCGCCTTCATCATCATCTTCCAGCCGGAGCTGCGCAAGGCGCTCACCCAGATCGGCCAGAGCCGGCTGTTCAATCGCTTCGTCAGTGTTGATGAGTTCGGCTATCTGCTCGAGGTGCAGAGCGCCACGGAGCGGCTGAGCCGCAAGGGTCTCGGATCGCTGATCGTGATCGAGCGCAACGTCGGCCTCAAGAACTACATCGAGACCGGCACGCGCATCGACGCCAGCGTGAGCGCCGAATTGCTCGAGACGATCTTCACCCCGCCTTCCCCCCTGCACGACGGAGCCGTGATCCTGCGCGGCAGCGCGATCGTCGCCGCCGGCTGCATCCTGCCGCTCTCCAGCAATCCCGACCTCGAGCGCACACTGGGTACGCGGCACCGCGCGGCGGTGGGTCTGAGCGAGGAGTCGGATGCGATTGTGATCGTCGTCTCCGAGGAAACGCGGCAGATCTCCCTTGCCGAGGGCGGACAGCTGACGCGCGATCTACAGATCGGCGATCTCAAGAGCCGCCTGAGCGGGCTGCTCAAGGTCAAGCCGAAGAAGACCGAGACGCGCGAGCAGCGCGAAGTAGCCGAGGCGAAGGGGAGTTGATCGGCCGCCCGCTCGATCGGCGATGGCGTCTTGATCCGCGCAAGACCCTTCCGCTACTCTTCGCTATCGAGCAACACGCTCGCGGATGGGCGGAGGTGGAATGCAGGCAGGGGTGGCAGGATCTGTCGCAGCGGGACCATGTCCCCGGCTCGATCGACGCTGCCCCGCCTCTCGGCCCGGATGCCCCCGCCGCATGCCCCGTCCCGTCTCCCCCCTGCTCTTCGGAGCGCATCGCCCCGACGCAGATCTGCTCCGCATGCAACGGGCGCCCTCCAACCGAGAGGGTTGTGGAACGAGGGTTCGGGCCGGAGGTGCACCCATTCCGACGAGGAGCATCAGGTACGCCGCCTTGGGGCGCGATTGCCGAGATCCTCGGCAGTCGCGCCCTAAGGGATTGCATGGCAAGGCATTGGGCGGGACTCAGCCCAAACCCTCGACCACAGGCAACAGAAAGAGGACGACCGCCATGAGGAGATTCGGCCATCTGCTGGTACCGCTGCTGCTCTGCACGCTGTGGCTGCCGGCCCAGGCCCAGGCGCCGCCCGGGGGAGTGACCGCCAAGGACACCCCGAGCGATGACGGCTCGAGCATCACGGTCGCCTGGGAGCCAGCTCCCGGCGCGCGAGGCTATCGGATCGAACGCGCCGCTGCGGAAGAGGCCTTCGAGACGGTCGGTGAGGCCGAGGCGGACCAGCGCCGCTTCGAGGATACCGGCCTGCCTCAGGACGTGCCGTTTCGCTACCGGGTGGTGACCCTGGGCGCGGGCGGTTTCGAGGCCGCCTCGCCCCCCACCGCCCCGGTGATGGCCCAGCCGCAATGGTTCAATTTCGATCTCTTCGGAGTGGCCTTTGCCTGCGTGGCCTTCGCCGGGGTCGTGGTCTGGTACATCGCCCGGGCGCGGCGCGGCGAGAAGCTCTTCCTACGCCGCATCGCGGGACTCGATGCGGTCGAGGAGGCGGTGGGACGCGCCACCGAGATGGGGCGCGCGGTGCTCTACATTCCGGGCACCGGCTATATCTCCGACATCGCCACGGTGGCCTCGATGAACATCCTCGGCGAAGTCGCCAAGAAGACCGCCGAGTACGGCACCAAGATCAACGTGCCCAACCGCGATCCGGTCGTCTACACCGTGGCGCGCGAGGTGGTCAAGAACGCCCATATCGAGGCCGGCCGGCCGGAAGCCCACGATCCGAACAGCGTGCACTTCGTGGTCGAGTACGCGCTGGCCTACGCCGCCGCGGTGAGCGGCATCATGGTGCGCGAGAAACCGGCCACCAATCTCTTCCTGGGCTACTTCGCGGCCGAGTCGCTGATCCTGGCCGAGACCGGCGCCTCGACCGGTGCGATCCAGATCGCCGGCACCGATCAGGTCACTCAGCTGCCCTTCTTCGTCGTGGCCTGCGACTACACGCTGATGGGCGAGGAGCTCTACGCGGCGTCGGCCTACCTCTCGCGCGATCCGCTGATGGTCGGCGCGCTCAAGGGACAGGACATCGGGAAGTTCCTCTTCCTGCTCCTGCTGGTCTTCGGATCGATCGCCTCGCTGATCTTCGGCATCGACGCCGGCTGGCTCCTGGCCACCACCGGTTACTAGGAGGGAGCGCCCATGAAGAGCAAGCTACCCCTGGCGCTGCTGATTCTGATGGGGATCTTCGGCATCACCTCGCGCTTCATCCCCCACCCGGGCGCCGAGGCCCTTAACGCCTACCTGCGCGACACCCTGCTGCGCATCATCTCGGCCTTCGCGCTGATCCTGGGGCTGGGGAACCTGATCCTGCGCCACTGGAGCAAGATCAAGAAGAAGGAGGAGAACTACGGCAGCTCCTACGTGCTGCTGATCAGCCTGACGGTCACCGCGATCATCGGGCTCTTCGGTGGCACCTCCGGGGAGGGGATCCTCCCCACACGCATCGGGGAGTTCAGCTTCGACGTCAACACGCTGTATGACAAGGTGATGATCCCGCTCGGCGCGACGATGTTCTCGCTGCTGGCCTTCTACATGGCCTCGGCCGCCTACCGCTCCTTCCGCGCCAAGAACACGCTGGCCTTTCTCCTGCTCGCCTCGGCCTTCATCGTGATGCTCGGTCAGGTTCCCCTGGGCCAGGCTCTGTGGAGCGAGCTGCCCAGCGTGAGCCACTGGATCATGACCGTGCCCAACACCGCCGCCAAGCGCGGGATCGACCTGGGCATCACGCTCGGCGTGACCGCCACCCTGCTCAAGATTCTGGCCGGGATCGAGCGCAGCTGGCTGGGAGGTGGCTCATGAGAGTCTCCAACTGGATGAACATCGACCGTCGTTGGATCTTCCTGGCCATGGGTCTGGCGATCGTCGTGCCTCTGCTCCTTCCGATGCGCCTGCCGATGGGCGTCCAGGAGCCGACCCAGGGGCTCTTCGACGCCGTGGATGCGATCGATCCCGAGAAGCAGTGCCTGCTGATCTCCAGCGACTACACGCCGCAGACCGAGGCCGAGAACCATCCGATGACCGTCGCTCTGCTGCGCCACGCCTTCGCCCGCCGCATTCCCGTGATCTCGGTCGTGCTCTATATCGAGGCCGCCGGGCTCATCGATGCGGCCGTCAAGCAGGTCATGGCGGAATTCAACGCCCGGGCGACGACTCATGCCGACAGCATCATCTACGGCCGCGACGTGGCTTTCCTCGGCTGGCAGCCCCCGCCGATCGTGCCGATCCTCTCGATGGGCGAGAGCATCACCGGGATCTACCCGGTCGACTTCTACGGCACGCCGAGCGACTCGCTGCCGATGATGGCCCGCATCCAGGACTACGACGATGTAGGAATCGTCGCGGCGCTGAGCTCCAGCTCGTCTCCCCTCTGGTACGTGATGTTCGCCCAAACCAAGTTCGGCGTCCCGGTCGGCGCCGGATGCACGGCGGTCATGGCGCCCGACTTCTACCCCTACCTCGAGACCGGCCAGCTCTCGGGCATGATGGGCGGCATGAAGGGCGCCGCGGAGTACGAGGTGCTGGTCGAACGCAACTTCGGCATCACCGATCGCGCGCGCGCCAATGAGGGCATGGGCTCGCAGTCGATCGCGCATGTCGTGATCATGGCCTTCGTGGTGGTCGGCAACATCGCCTTCTTCGCCACCCGGCGGAAGGAGGGGCAGGCATGAGCGCTGAGGTCGTCTGGGTCTGGGTCGGGGCTTTCCTGACTCTCTGCATCCTCTCCTTCCTCTATCGGGACAACCCGTTCTACCGGTTTGGAGAGCATCTCTTCGTGGGCGTGTCGAACGGCTACTTCGTGGCCTTCATGTTCCACCGCGTGATCCGTCCGGTGATGCTCGAGCCGTTCTGGGGCGCCGTGCAGACAGCCGGCGAGTCGGGCCTCTCGTGGGAGCTCTTCAATCCGATCGCGCCGCAGAACTTCCTGCTGATCATTCCCGGGCTGGTCGGTTGCCTCTACTTCACGCGCTTCATCCCGGGCACCCAGTGGATGGTGCGCATCCCGATCGGAATCTTCATGGGCTACTACACCGGCCTCTCGGTGCCGGCCTACTTCGAGGGCACCGTCTTCCCGCAGATGCGCGGCACGCTGGTCACCCAGAGCGACTTCAGCGCCGCCGCCGGCAGTTCCTCGATCGACGGCATCTGGGCGCTGGTCGTGCTACTGGGCGTCCTGGGAACGCTGAGCTACTTCTTCTTCTCGCGCGAGCACAAGGGGATCTGGAAGGTCGGTGCCAAGACCGGCATCGTCTTCGTGATGGTCGGCTTCGGCGCCAGCTTCGGCTTCACCGTCATGGCGCGCGTTTCCCTGGCGATCGGACGCTTCCTCTTCCTGCTGCGCGACTGGCTGGGGGTGATCAGCTAGCAGGGACCCTCGCGGACTCGCGGGGCGCGCGGCGCGGCGGCTCGCGGAGGACGTGGTGTTGGGCAGTACGGTTCGGTGCCGCGGCACGGGAACGCAACCGGCGCCCGCCCGAGGCGGACGCCGGCTGTGGGCGCGGATGTCTGGTCCCCCGGTCGGCTCTCAGGGCTGCATCCGCTCGGCTCGGGCGAGCCGAAGTCTCTAGCGAACCATCACCATCCCACGCGAGCCTTCCTGCTCCCCGATGCGCACCCGGTAGTAGTACGTGCCGGCGGGCATCTCCAGACCGGCGTCGTTGCGCCCGTCCCAGATGACCCGGTACTGACCCATCGGCTGCTCGGCCGCGAGCAGGGTCCGTACGGCGCGGCCGGAGACGTCCAGGATCTGCAGCTCGACCTGATCGTTCTCGGAGAGCGCATACTCGATCATCGTCTCGCTCCCAAACGGATTGGGCTGGTTGGGGCGCAGCTGCAAGCCGATCAGATCGTCGGCGACCGGATCGTCGTCGACATCCGAGACGACCGGCCGCACGACGATGCCGATCGCCCCGATGTCGACCCAGTCATCGACGCTGTCGAAGTAGAGGCGGAAGCTGAGGCTGATGGTCGACTCCACCGCCTCGCTGTAGACCGGGCTCAGGTAGCAGGTTGGGCCGGGGTCGGTCAGATCGGTAGGATCGTCGTGGATCACCGTCGCCGTGTTCGGGAAGACCATCCGAGTCAGGCGGACCTGCGAGATGAAGCTCTGCGGGCTGGCCAGCTCGTAGCAGACGTGCACGCCCTCGATGGTCACGTTCGAGGGCAGGGTCAGACCAATCGTGACCCATTGGTGGTCCCCAGGGCTGGTGGTCGTGACATGCAGGCCGGTCCCCGGCAAGCTCGGTTCGATGGTCAGTTGCGAGTTGTTCGTCCAGGCGACTGTCGGCGAGTGCCAGAGCGTGAAGTCGGCGTGGCTGGTGGCAAACGGCGTGACCAACAGACCGACCAGGGCCATCAGAATCATGGTTGCCTTCATGGCGTGCTCTCCCTCCTCAGTGCGCCGGCGGAGCGGTGTCTCCGACCGACTGCGGTTCTTGGCCTCCTACGGACTCACCCTCTCTGACGCCCCTCGCGCCCAGGAATCACAGGTCGCGCTGTTCTTGCACGCTCGCAGGGCGCGGATCCAGGGCGCCCGAATGCAGGGATGGCCTCCCCGGCGCCTTCGCCGCTCCTGGAACGGATGTGCTATTCTGGATGTGGCCTCGAGCCCGGATGCGAACAGCGGACCCGCAGGCGATTCGCAGTGCCGGGAATTCGCGTGATTCCCACCGCTAGGGAGCGTCAGAGAGGGTGAGAACGCCGGTCGCCACGGAGAGAACCGACGAGCAGCTGCTCGCGCAGGCGCGCTCGGAGCCGGGCAGCCCGGCGGCGAAGCAGGCCGCCTCGGAGCTGCTGGGTCGCTACCAGCAGCGCGTCTACGCCTGGTGCTTGCGTCATGTGCGCGACCACGACCAGGCACTCGATCTGGCGCAGGAGGTCCTGATCAGCGCGTACCGCAACCTGGGCTCGTTCCAGGAGCGGGCACGCTTCAGTTCGTGGCTCTTCGCGATCGCCCGCAACCGCTGCGTCAGTGCGCTGCGTCGCCCGCGGTTGCTCTATGAAGAGGAGCGCGATCCGGACCAGCTCCATGGATCTGGGCCGGGCCCCGCCGAGGCGCTGGAGGAGAAGCTCGGGGAGGAGGCGTTGCTGGAACTGATCCGCACGACCCTCTCGCCGCGGGAACAGGAGGTCGTCTGGCTGCGCTGCTTCGAGCGCATGCCGGTCGAGACGATCACGCGCATGTTGGGAATCCGCCAGGCCAGTGGTGCGCGCGGCGTGCTGCAGAGCGCGCGTCGCAAGCTGCGCGCCGCACTGCCGGATCTCGAGCTCAGACTGCGGGGGGCCCAGCCATGACCGAACGCTGCTTTCGCGTCGAGGAGCTGGCGGAGATCGCCGCCCTGCCCGAGCAAGCTCCGCGCCGGCGCCATCTGGCGAGTTGCCCCCGCTGCCGTGCCCGCTTGGCCGCCTACGAGGCGTTCATGCGGGCCGACGATCTGCCGTCCAACGCCGACTCGCAGGCCGCTCAGGAGCGGCTGAACGCGGCCCTCGAGCGCGAGATCTTCTCGGACGATGCGGCGGACGCGTCTCCGCAGCGAGCAGAGACTCCGCCACATAGCCTCGGGCAGCGACTCGGGCGCGTGCTCGGGCTGCCCGCTCTGCGCCCCGTCTGGGCTCTGGCCGCCGTGGCGCTGTTGGTGATCGTGATTCGCGACGTGTTGCCCCCCCGGGATCCCGCGGAGACGCCGATCGTTCTGCGCGGGGTCGAGAACGACTCGAGCGCCGCCCCGGTCGCCGGGGTACGGCGGCAGCCGGACGGCGGTCTGCTCTTCTCCTGGTCCGCGCATCCGGAGAGCGATCGTCGCGAGATCGTCCTCTATGACAGCGATCTCAGTGAGCTCCTGCGCCGTGACGCCGGCGAGGGATCCCGGCTGCGGCTCGACGCCGGCGAGCTCCCGGAGGTGGCCCCAGGCACATCCCTCTTCTGGCGTGTGGTCTATCTGCGCGGGGGCGATGAGATCGACCGCTCGCCCCTGGACAGCGTGCCGCGGCCGGAGTAGCGTCGCGGGATTCAGGGAGCGAGATCCGCGGGTCGCTCGTTCGATCGGAGCAGTCGCAAGCGCGTTTCGGCAGGGCGAATTGCGGAGGGATTGCCCGGGACGACCTGCAAGCTCCGCAAGACGCTCTCGGCTCCCCGTCCACCCGTCGGATCCCAGCAGACCAGGTCCAATCCTCGTTCTACGATCCGGTCCGCGACCCGGCTCGCTGCGCTACTTCCCTTCCCGCTGGTGGCCTTCGCCCCCCGCCGAGGGCGGGGATCGACGCGGGGCTCTCGGAAGCCCAGCTGCGGTGCTCGCCTGGCTGCGCGCATCCTCCATCCCGCAGTCGCCCGACTCCTCGGCAGCCGCGCGCGAGCCCTTGCGCGCCGATTCCGCACCGCCGCCGATCCTGGCGATCGCCGCTGAGGAGAGCACCGACTTCCGGGCGCGGCGTCCGAGGTCCGGGCCCTGTCTCGCCGCTACCGGCCATTTCCACACGGCACTCTGCGCCGGCGAGACGGTCGCGGCGGCGGTGTCCCAGGCGCAGCACCGGATCCGGCAGCGCGCCGAGACCCGCCACCCGTTCTTCTGGGCCGGATTCGTGGTGATCGGGAAGGGCGCGATTCGAATTCCGCTCGAGCACCGTTCGGCGCTGCCCGGCTGGCTACCTGTCCTGGGCAGCGCCGTCCTGATCACGGCGCTGGCCCTGGGAGTGCGCCGCATCCGCCGGCGCTCTCGAACCCGATGGTCTACTCATCTCCCACACCGATCTCTGCTCCGCCGAGCAACCACGGCCTGCGGGAGTTGCGGCCGTCTCGGGGCGGCCGTAGCGCATATCCACTGGCAGCGCTTCAGCCCGGACTCCACACTTCGCCGCTGGTCCGAATCCCAGCAAGTGGCGGCGCGAGAGAGATGCCACCAAGAGGAACTCTGGCAGAGGAGACAACCGATGACACTACTCACCACGACCGACCCCGCGAAGGCAGAGGGCCTGATGAAGCAGGTCTTCGATGCGTTCGAGCAGGAGCTGGGCACGGTCCCCGGACCGTTGCTCCTCTTCACCGCCAGCCCCAAGGCCTGGCACGTCTACCTGCAGTACGTCGACTTCATCCGCACCCACCCGACGCTGCCGATGCCGCTGACGACCTGCCTGCGCTACATCATCTCGAAACGCAGCGGGTTCCGGGCCTGCACCGAGTTCAACGCCATGCTGTTGGACCGGCAGGGCGTCAGCGTCGAGACGCGGGAGGCGATGGTGGAAGATCCGCAGAAGGCACCGCTCGAGGAGCGCGAGCGTGCCCTGCTGGGGTTCGTCGTCTCGGCCGCCGCGGCGCCCACGCCGGCCGACACGCCGCAGGATGCCGCAGGGCTCGAGCGGCTGCGCGGCCTGGGCTGGAGCGATGCGGAGATCTTCGATGCTACCTGGCATGGCATCAATATGCTGACGCTGGCGCGGCTGATGCAGTGCTTTGGCGGAGGAAGGTCGGGGCGTGATCTCACAGAGGAGCGCACGCGCCGTCCGTGACGCTCGGCCACTCCTTCCTGCATCACGAGCGACGCGCATCGCGGAGCTGCCAGACGAACGGCGCTAGAAGTCCTCGATCCGGGTCGCCATCACGCCCTTGAAGGTCTCGACGCGTTCGAGATAGGTCTTCAGCGGCACCTTGACCACGCGTCCGCTCTCGTAGAAGCCCGCGAGGCCCTTCGAAGCTGCATGGATCACGTAGACCTGCCCCCCCTCGACCTCGACGATGCCCAGATGCCCGATGATCGCCCCGACCTCGCGGGTCCGGCGGCCCGCGTCGGTGGCCTCGTCGGAGACGAAGTAGACGATGTCGCCATCCTGGAGCTGCGCCCAACGCACCTTCTGTTTCGGGACATAGTGCACGGTACCGGGCGGGTAACGATCCGTGCCCGCCTCGTCGGCGACCGTCTCGCCGAGCGTCGCCGTGATCTGCTGCCCCCAGATCCCCGAGCGGATGATGTCCACCGTGTAGTCGAGGTGGACGGGACTGTCGTAGTCCACACGTCCCTCATCGGAGACCACCTCCTCGAGTGTGGCCCCGTAGAAGCGCGTGCCGAAGGCGAACTGCACCGCTTCGACCGCCGAGCTGGAGCGCCCGAGCTCAGTGGTGCGATAGAAGAAGAGCACGCAGTCGGTGTGGAAGTCGTCGACCAGGCGCCCCTCGGACACATACCCGCCCTCGGCCAGCCCGAAACGGTAGCGGGCGTCCCCGCGCTGGTGGAAGTAGTCGGCCCAACCGGCGATCCGTTCTCCCACCGGGCGTGCGGAGAGGCGTTGCATGAGGGAGTCGATCGTCGCCGAGGGCAGAGTGTACGGCTGGTCCAGATTGAACTGGACCATCTGTTCGTAGCGTCGCATGAGCCGCTCCTGCTGCAGCGAGTCCGGCAACGCGTCGTCGGCCGCCGCGGCTCCCATCAGCAGGCAGATCCCCACACCGGCGATCGATCTCTGTAGCCAAGGTTGCATATCGCGCGCCCCCATCCCGTCAGCGCCCCCACACCCCGATTGCGCGACATCGCGATCGGTCGCGGGCCGTCCGTCTGTAGATTCTAGCGCATCTTGATGATCTTGCCCGCGAACCTCTGCGATCCGATCTCCGAGGAGATGACATACATCCCACTCGGTGCCGGCAGGCCGTGCTCGGTGCGCCCGTCCCAGGTCCACTGTACCGCAGCCCGGCCGCCTGGGTCGCTGGCATAGTGCGGATTCCGCAGTCGCCGCACCAGCTGCCCGTCGATGGTGTAGATCAGCAGCTCAGCCTCCGCCCGCGCCCCATCGGATCCCGCGGCATCGAACAGGATCTGCGCCAGGCCGGCGGTCGCCAGGGGCGCCGTGCTCTCCGGTGCGCCGGAGTCCGGCGGCGCCGGGATCGCGTCGTACGCGCCCATCGCACCCGCTGCCGGCTCTCCGGCGGGCAGTATGCAGCGCAGCACGACCCGACTCTGGAACGGGTTCGGCGTGGCGTCGACCAGACAAGGCAGCGTCGGCGGAGGTCCGGGGAGAGGGAGATCCACGGCAAAGAGACCGTAGTCCGCGGTTCCCAGGAGCAGCCGGCCATCCGCGCCGACGGCCATGCTGAGCGTTCGCAATGCGGGCGGCGCCGGCACCCGATCCCAATCGGCCGCTCCGTCTCTTCGCCAGAGGATTCGTTCCGGAGTTCGCGCGAAGAGCGCCCCGCCGGGATGTACGAGCAGATCGACCACGCGGAGGTCGTCCAGCCCAGCCGGTCTCCAGCTCGAGTGCGGGGTCGCGCGAAAGAGGCCCGCATCCGTCCCCAACCAGCATTCCCCACCGGCGGCGGCCAACGCCAGCGGCTCCCGATCCGTGGGCACGGCGATCGAGCTGGGTGCCTCACCATCGATACGCCAGAGCCCGCCACATAGCAGCCAGACCTCCGGAGATCCGTCGCCTCCCCGTACCTCGACGAGTTGTGGATGCGCCACGCCGCGGGTCTCCGGAAGGCGCTGCGGACGCGCGCAACCAGTCTCCGGATCGATCTCGCCGTACCACACCCCGTCGCGATCCAGGCCGACGCCCCACAGCGTCCCCACCGCCGTCCAGCAGAGCGTGGCGATGGTGCGATCCGCGAGGAAGGTGCGCCAGGTCTCCGTCTGCGACGACTCGCGCGAGGGTGGCATTCGCAGTCCGCCACCGGCATCGCCCCCCAGCGCCACGAGGCACGTCCGGCCGGCGAGTCCGAGCAGATCGATCGCCGAGACCGGCGCGCGCAGGATTCCCCGCAGCGATCGATCCCGCTCCAGATGCGCTCCGAAGAGCGGCCCGCCCTGCTCCGGGGACGCCGCCGGTCGCATCCGTCGATCGTCGCAGTGGGTCCCGCAGCAGCCGCTGGTCGGCGCCCAGTGCGCCTCTTGGCCCGTGGAGACATAGGCTCCCTGATCCGTGCCGATCAGGATCGGACCTCCCGGAATCCGGGTCGCATCGACGGCGAGTACGCTGATGCGGCGCATCCCGCGGTTGCGCCACGTCCAGTGCAGCCCGCCGTCGCGGCTGGCGAGCACGCCTCGCGATGTCGCCGCGAGGATCTCGTCGCCCCGGCGCGCGAGATCTCGCACGAGAAGGGCACACGCGCCGAGCTGCAGCGTCCAGGGCGCCTGCTCATCGTCGCGGCGCAGCAGCTCGCCGTCCTGATCCACGGCGAGCAGCGTTGCATCCGTCCCCCCCGTGGGGAGGATCTCGACCAGGCCATCGGGAACGATGCTGCAGGGAACAGGCGGGCTCGCGCTCCAGCTGCGTCCGAGATCCGGGCTGCGCAGGACCGCATCCGCCGTCACGGCCATCATCGGCGCTGCAGGCCCACCGGGCGTCACGGCCCGCACGGCCTTCGGCAGTCCGCCGCGCACCGCGCGGAAGGTGTGCCCCCCATCGTCGCTGACGAAAAGCCCTTCCCATTCACTGAGAGCGAAGAGCCGGCCGTCACCGCCGTCCTCGCTGGGGAGCGGATGCCAGCAGGCCTCGCGGAGCGGCAGGCTGCGGGGCGGGCGCGGCAGAATCCCGACCGTGGGCGGGTCGGACACGAGCTGGAAGTCCGCCTGCCAGGCCTGGGTTGCGTGATCGGCGATCGCCACGCAGCGGGCTTCTCGCGTGATCAGGAGCAGGCCGGCTCCGCGGCACGCCCCTCGCGGCAGCAGCGCCACGGCGCGCAGCGCGTCGGCCGGCCGCACGTGCGCCAGGGGTCGCAGCCGCCCCCATTCCCCGACGAGCGGAGGCAGCGGATGCGGGTCG
>WJJG01000178.1 GCA_014729815.1 Candidatus Eiseniibacteriota bacterium | reverse complement strand
GGAAGACGGCCAGGCGCTCGTGGGAGGCGACGCGGCGCTTGCTGAAGGCGATCGTCTCGCGCCGGTGGTTGGCATTGCCGTGGCGCAGGAGCAGGTCGGCGAGGTTGACGGGGTGGAGCGGGTTGGCCGGGGTGCGGCGCTGGCGCGAGGAGGTGACCTGCTGGAGGATGCGGGGGCCGTGGGGTCTCTGGCGCCGGAGCTGGGCGAGGGCGCGCCGGTAGGCGGGATGCTCGTCGGTGCGCAGACGCAGCGTCGGTGTGGCGACAGCGGGGAGCAGGGGATCGAGCAGGGCCATCATGCCGCGCTCGACGGCGCGCGGATCGGGCCGTCCCCAGAGGCGCTCGAGCTCCGCGCGGCGGAGTTTCTGGCGCTCGGTCATGCGTCCCTTGCGCCGCAAGGGGCTGTCGGTGAAGTGATAGAGGGCCCAGCTCCCGGCGCCCACGGCCAGGTTGACGTGGAAGGGGAAGAACTGGGAGAGCTCGAAGGTCTCGAAGCCGTCGGCGACGAGGGGTTCGTGGATCGGGTGTTCGTGTCGCAGGGCCTGGTGGAAGAGGAGGCAGTGTCGACCGGCGCGGGCGAGGTGACGGGCGACGGTCTTGTAGGAGAGGCCCAGGATGCGGCCGATCTGGCGGAGTGCGGGACCTTCGGAGGCCATCTGGGTGATGGTTGGGAGCAGGGAGCGATGGCGGAGCCAGTAGGTGGTGGAGAAGGTCTGTGAGGAGAAGCGGCGCTGGCAGTGGGGGCAACGGAAGCGCTGGATGGAGCGTTGATCGGAGGGGCGGAGGAAGAAGCCGTCGCGCTGTGCCTTCCAGGCCCGGGGGCGTGTGTGGAAGGGGCAGGCCGGGTTGGGGCAGAAGGGCGGCCGGAAGCCGCGGCGGTGGGGGTCGGGGAGCTTGCGCATCGGGTTCATGCCCGAATAGGTAGCCAGGCTGGAGCCAAAGCCGCGCGAAAACAGGCCCCACAGGCACCCGCGGGTCAAGCTCGGCAGCCGAACCGGCTTAGGAGCTCTCCCTCACCAATCTTCGGGTCACAATCTTCTGCTTGCGTCGGGGTGGCGCTCCGCTGTTTCATCACAGTTTTCGAGGTCAGGCCACCGAGTGCGCGGCGCCCCGGGCGGCCGCGAGACGCTGGATGGGGGAGCAGATGGGCTGGCTCGGCAGACGCGGTCGACGCGGTCGTGGGTGCGGACGGATCGGGTGGGGATGTTGGCTGCTGTTGCTGCTGGGCCTGCTGGCGTGGGGTCCGGGGGAGGCTCTCGCCGATGAGACCGGCGGCGGGGCCGATGCGCATGAGGGCGGCGCGAGCCCGGTGCAATCCGCGAGCGGAGAGCTCGTATCGCCGCCGGGCGCGGAGGCACACGCTGCGGGAGAGCCCGGCGCCGCCGGCGAATCCCATGGCGGCGGTCACCGTGACCTGGGCGCCGAACTGCCGCTCTGGACGGTGATCCCCTTCGTTGGGATTCTGCTTTCCATCGCGCTGGGGCCCCTGTTGGCGCCGCGCTGGTGGCATCATCAGTTCCCGAAGGTCTCGGCCTTCTGGGCGCTGCTCTTTGCGATTCCGTTCCTGATCGCCTTTCGGGGTGCCGCGCTGCACGAGATTCTGCACATCTACCTGGTCGACTACATCCCGTTCATCATCCTGCTCCTGGCGCTCTTCACCGCCTCGGGAGGGATCCTGCTGCGGGGAACGCCCGCCGGAACCCCGCGCGTGAACCTGCTCATCCTTCTGATCGGCACGCTGATGGCCTCCTGGATCGGCACGACCGGTGCGGCCATGCTGCTGATCCGGCCGCTCTTGCGCGCGAATGCCAAACGTCGCTCGCGGGTGCACATCGTGGTCTTCTTCATCTTCCTGGTGGCGAATATCGGAGGGTCACTGACCCCGCTCGGCGATCCGCCGCTCTTCCTGGGCTTCCTGCACCACGTGCCCTTCTTCTGGACGTTCAACCTCTTTCCCCACATGGCCGTCATGGTGGTCTGTCTGCTGGCGATCTTCTTCGTCTGGGACACGCTGCTCTACAACCGCGAGAAGCGCGACCTGCCCGAGACGCCGTACGAGCCGCTCTCCCTCGAGGGCGGGCACAACTTCCTCTTCCTGGCGGGTGTGCTGGGTGGGGTACTGCTCAGTGGCACCTGGCGTCCCGGCGGGGTGAACGTGCTGGGCGTCCACATGGGTCTGCAGAACATCGCGCGCGATCTGATCCTGCTCAGCATGGCGGGGCTCTCGCTGCTGACCACCCGCCGCCAGACGCGCATCGACAACGAGTTCACCTGGTTCCCGATCAAGGAGGTCGCCTACCTGTTCGCGGGCATCTTCATGACGATCATCCCGGCGTTGGCCATTCTGCGCGCCGGCGAGCAGGGTGAGCTGGCCTGGCTGCTCGAGAGCGTGCGCACGCCGGCGCACTACTTCTGGGTCACCGGCGGTCTGTCGAGCTTCCTCGACAATGCGCCCACCTACCTGACCTTCTTCAACTCCGAGCTGGGGCGCTTCTGTCCCGGAATGAGCGAGGTCGAAGCCGTAGCCAGGCTGTGCACCGAATACGCCGTCTACCTCAAGGCGGTGGCCGCGGGTGCGGTCTTCATGGGCGCCAACACCTACATCGGCAATGCACCCAACTTCATGGTACGTTCGATTGCCGAGGAGGGCGGCGTGCCGATGCCGAGCTTCTTCGGCTACATGATTCGCTTCTCCCTGCCGGTCTTGGTTCCGCTCTTCGTCCTGGTCACCTGGGTCTTCTTTCGGTAGGGGATGACCATCGCGCACCGGGCAGCGCGAGAGGAGGCGTGGCATGCAGAGCTATCGTGAACTGGTCTTCGAGGGGTCGCTCCCGGTGGTGCGCGCGTTCCTCGTCGGTTTGGCCATCGGACGCAACTGGTCGGCGGAGATGCTCTTCTGCGACGAAGTGGGCATCGCCGCCGAGAGTCGCGGCCACAGGCTGCTCGAGAAGCTCCATCTCGAAAAGGACCTCACGCACGTCCTGGTGCCCGAGCGTCAGGTCGAGGCGGTGCACGAGGCGATCCGTGCGGCGCGCGGGCGCACCGGTCTGCGCCTGCGTGCCGACCGTGGCCTGCGCGGGGCGGGTTTCCACTACGAGTTCGAGACGTTCAGCCGCCCCGTGGCCGCGCGCATTCGGCGCCTGCTCGCGCAGCGCCCCGAGAGCGTGACGGTCGAGGACTGTGAGCAACGCGAGGAGGAGCATCCCGAGGCCCGCGGTGCAGAAGGGTACGCGCCGGCGCACGACTACGTCTTCGCAGGATGCGGCAATGCGTGGGGTCCGTTCACCGATCTGCTGACCTGGCACAGACTGCTCGCCAAGCACGAATGGATGCAGGTGAGCAAGATCCGCTTCGCGGGGTCGGGCCGCGGCTAGATGCACGCAGGATGATGGACGATCGGCGGGCGCACGTGGTCACCGAGACAGGGACGGCTGAGATCGTCGATCGCAAGTCACGCTTCTGCGCGACCCTGTGGGCCGTCGAGGACGAGCGCGCGGTTGCCCGGCGCCTCGATACCATCCGTGCCGAGCACCCCAAGGCGACGCATCACGTCTACGCCTGGCGGCTGCGGGCCTCGGACGGGGACCCGATCGCCCAGCGCTGCCACGACGACGGGGAGCCCGGGGGCACGGCCGGTCGACCCGTGCTGCAGCAACTCGAGGCGCACGGGCTGGTGAACGCACTCTGCGTCGTCGTGCGCTATTTCGGGGGCGTCAAGTTGGGTGCGGGAGGACTGGTGCGAGCATACGCCCGGACGGCCGGAGCGGCCATCGCGGCGGCAACCCTCGAACTGCGTGTGCCCCTCGCGCGGATGCGCCTGCGAGTCGCCTTCGATCAGGTCTCGGCCGTCGAAGCGGCGATCGCGCGCGCCGGCTTCGCGGTCCTCGAGCGGAGCTTCGAGCCCGAACCGGTTTGGAGGATCGAGTTGCCCCGCTCCGAGCTGGCGGGCGCGCGCCGTCAGCTGCGCGAAGCCACGGCTGGGCGCATCGAGTTTACCGAGGAGAGCCGCTGAAGTAGTCGCGCAGGATGCCTCCGTGATCGAAGGCCAGCTCCTCGGGCAGCCGATCGGGCGGGAAGAAGCGTGCCGATGCGGCGTCGTCACCGGCATGAGGCGTATCCGCGGTGCGCGCGCTGAAGACGACCGAGACGGTGTGGCCGCGCGGATCACGGGCCGGATCGGAGTAGACTCCGAAGAGCCGCAGCGCGTGCAGCCGGAGACCGGTTTCCTCGCGAACCTCCCGAGTCACGGCCTCCTCGACGGTTTCTCCGGTCTCGACGAAGCCTCCGGGCAGAGCCCAACCGGGAGGGGGGTAGGCACGCTCGATGAGCAGGAGCGCACCGTCGGCGTCCTGCACGATGCAGTCCACCGTCAGCGCTGGTCCCCGTTCCGCCGGGAGCGGGGCATCACAGTGAGGGCAGCGGCGCGGCGTCATGGCGCGTCACCCGCGCGCCGCGAGCGCGGAGCGGGACCCGATTCGGATTCCCCTTGCGGTGGTCCTTCCAGCTCCTGCGCACTCAAGATGTCCGGTAGCGTGAAGAGCGACTCGAGCTGCAGTCCCTCGCGCTCAATCGCCGCGCCCCCGCCTTCCTGACGGTCGAGGATCGTCAGGACCCTGACGATCTCTGCCCCAAGCCCAGCGACGATGCGCGCGGCGCGGATCAACGAGCCGCCGCGGGTGATCACGTCGTCGAGCAGAACCACTCGGTCGCCGCTCTGCAAGTTGCCCTCGACCTGGCGCCCCGTTCCATGTCCCTTGGCATGGCTGCGTACGATGAACGTCCGCAGCGGAGCGCCGTGCAGGTGGCTGAGAGCCGCCAGGGCGCCGGCGATCGGGTCAGCTCCCAGGGTGGGCCCTCCGGCCGCATCGGGGCGCCAGGTCTGGATCCGGTCCAGCAGCAGCGTGCTGACCAGGTGCGCGCCCTCCGGATGTGTGACGGTCTTGCGCAGGTCGAGGTAGTAGTGACTGCGTCCCCCCGAGGCGAGAGTGAAGGAGCCGAAGGCCAACGAGTGTTCGCGGATGACATCGCGCAAGCGCGCGCGCGCGCCCCGCCGTTCGGTATCACTATCGAAGAACGATTTCATCGCAGGTCCTCGAGTGCGACGCGAGCGCCCAGAGATGATGATCGATCCGCGGAGTCTAGGTGGCCGCTGGCGCGGATGTCAAGACAGCCGACGTACGTGGACGCGTGCCGGAGAGGGCATGCGCCGGCGGGCGCACGGGGGGCGGGTGGCGCCTCCGAAAAACGACCAGATCCCGCGCCCGTTGGGAGCGCGGGATCTCGGTCGGTCGGCACGATGCGGAGTCCGTCCGGACTCCGGCGGATGGAATCGTTAGTCGCTGCCGCCGCCGGGCCAGTCGTAGTCGTCCGGGTGGCTCGAGCCGCCGCTGCCGCTCGCACGCGGGGCGGGCGCGGGCTCGCCTTCCTCCCCTTCGAGACGTGACTCTTCGGTGGCACCGCCGTTGTAGTAGAACTCGACCGGAGCGGTGGGGACGCTCTCGTTGCCGTCCACATCGACGGCCGTCAGGCGGAAGTAGTGCGTGCCCACGTAGAGGTCATCGCAATACATGTAGTAGTCGCGATCACCGGAGACCAGACCGTTGCCGTGGCAGCATACGTAGCTGGTCGTACGGAACGGACTCGGGTCGTAGACGTAGACGCGATACCCATCCAGATCGGCCTCCGCGTTCGGGCTCCACTGCAGCTTGAAGCCGGCATCGGTGGCCTTGGCGACGTCCACCCCGGTCGGGGTGGCAGGCGGATACCCGTCGAAGCCCGAACCGGGCAGACCGACATCCGGCGAGCAGGCGTGACTGTCGTCGTTGCTGCAGCCGGATGCGGCCAGAAGTACGCCGCCAAGCATCGCCAGCATGAAGACTGCGCCCTTCACCTTCGAGCGATTCATGATGTACCTCCTCATCTGTCTGCTGCTTGCGCCCGCGGAGCCCCGTGGGCGCCGACTGATCTCGGCCACTGTTGGAATGGCGAGTCGACGATGCACGGGCAAGGGCCATGCCGCCCCGGCGCGGGAGGCTCTGGCGGCCGGTCGGGGTGCCTAGGCGCAGATGGGACGGCTGCTTGCCGCTCCACGGCGGCGTGCGCGGGGCGCGCAAGCGGCTTGCCGACAGTCGAGACTTGCATGGCGCTGTGCAATCCACGACCCTGCGGGATTGCAAATCACATGCTTTCCGGAGGGCTGCGCGTGAATCTGAGAGATCTCCGAGCGGGGCGGCGCACGCCGAGGCGGCTGCGGCGTCTGGGGTGCCTGACATGGGCCCTGGGATCGATCATGCTGTGGCTCACCTCGGCGGGGGGGGGCGACGCGGCCGGAGACGAGACGCTGCTGGCAGGCCCGACGTCGGAATGCCGACTGCCGGTGGCGATCGAGTGGGGGCCGCCGCTGCCGCCCCCCTTGCGCCTGACCGGCACGTTCGGGGAGTTCCGCAGCGGGCATCTGCACGCGGGGGTCGATTTCTCCACCGGTGGGCGGACCGGCATGCCGGTCCTGGCGGTGCACGATGGTTCGGTGGTGCGCATGCGGGCGGGCGCGGGCGGATACGGGCGCGCGCTCTACTTGCGCACCGAGGCCGGGCCGCTGGCGGTCTACGGTCATCTGGAGCGGTTCGCGGCGCCGCTCGAGGCGGAGCTGCGCCGGCGCCAGGCAGCGCAAGGCGAGTACGAGATCGACTGCCACCTCGAGGCCGGCCGCTTCCGGTTCGAGCGCGGCGAGACATTGGCCGTTTCCGGGGCGACGGGGGCCGGGCCGCCGCATCTGCACTTCGAGCTGCGCGACGGAGATGTTCCAGTCAATCCACTCATCTGCGGGTTGGCCGCGCCCGATCTGGGCGCGCCGGAGATCGGGCCCGTGCGCCTGCACCCGCTGACGCCGCACGCATACGTCACGCCGCCGAACGGTACCTGGACCGTGAGCCGGGGGCAGTCGCCGCGGATCTGGGGGCCGGTCGGTCTGGAGGCGTTCCTGATCGATCGCTCGGGACTCACTGGCGCGCGCCTCGCCCCGCTGGCGGCGCGGCTCTTCCTCAACGAGACGCTGATCTACGAGCGGCGCTTCACTGCCATCGATTTCGCGCGCGATTTCGAAGTCGATCGCATCTACGGCCGCCTGGCGCGCGAGCGCGGTCCGTTCGCGGTGCGCCTCTATCGCTGGCCGCACGGCGCCGGTCCCGATCAGACCGAACGGTGTGCGGAGGACGGCGTGCTCCGCAGCGAGCGCCTCTCGCCGGGGCGCCATCGCCTGTGTCTCGAGGTGGTCGAAGCCGGGGGCTACGTGTCAGAGCGGGAATGGGAGATCGAGGTGCGTCCACCGTTGCTTCCGCGACGTTGGGAGGCGTGCCGCTTCGCCGAAGACAACTGGCAATTGGCGCTGCGGCTGGCGACACCGATCGATTCGCTGCGGCTCCCGCTGTGGCTCCACCGCTGCCGCTTCGGCGAGCGCGAGGCATTGTCGGCGCGGGGAACCGCGCGGCCTGCCTCGGGAGAGGCACTGCCTGCGCCGGGAGAACCGTGCGCCGAATGGGCGCCGCTGACCGACGGCTGGTTCGTCGCGCCCGTGCCGGCGGGCTCTGCCGATGCGGTGTGCGTGACCGATGCCGCCGGCGAACCGGTTCTGCCCTGGATGGCGATCGGGGACGCGCCCGAGAAGCGGGGCGGCGAGGGGAATCTGCGTCTGGCGTTTCAGGAGGGATTCGTCGAATTGCGCGTGCAGCCCGCCCGACCCCTGCGCGGACTGCCCGAAGCGTTGCTGGAAGACAGCCACGGGCGCTTCTGGCCCCTGGCGTTGCGCCCCGCTCCGGATGTGCGGAGCTGGTCGTTCGCCGTCCGTGCGGGCGCGCTGCAGGGTATGGCCAGAGCCCTGATCCTCCGTGGCCCGGGGGGCGAGGAGACGATGCGGCTCCCCGTACACGGACTGGGCGGCGTCGCGCAGATAGGAGAGGAGGCGTCCTGGTCGATCGACGGTCCGTCCGGTGTGCGCTTGCGCGGGAGCGGCCGGAGCCTCTGCGGGCCGCTGATCCTGCGCATCGCAGCGCTAGCCGCCGCCGACTCGCTGCGCGGCGCGGTGACCGACGGAGAAGGCCGGGCCGTCTGGCGCGCCGACGAACCGGAGGGCGCGACGCTGCCGATCTGTAGTCCGATCTGGCGTATCGATCCGGTCCACTGGCCGCTTAGGGGACCGTGCGAGCTGTACGTGGCGCGTAAGAGTCTCTCGCGCGATGCGGATCTGCGCTATTGCGGTCTCGCCCGGTGCGACGCGGATGGCGATTGGCATTGGCTGGGGGGTGCGTATGCGGAAGAGGCCTGGATCGGCCGGATCCCGGCGCTGGGAACCTTCGCCGTTCTGTCTGATCGCCATCCGCCCCTCTGCAGCCAGCCGGATCCGCCCGATGGCAGCACGCAGTCCGCGACGCTCCAACGGCTGGCCGTGCGCGTGGAGGAAGTCGGCAGCGGTTTCGATCCCCGCCAGGCGGACCTGTTCCTCGATGGTACGCCGCTACTGGCGATCTGGGACGTCGATGCGCATCTGCTGTGGGCCGAAGTCGAGGGCGCGCTGGCTCCGGGACGGCATCGGTGGGAGGCGCGCATCGTCGACCGAGTGGGACACGAAGCACGCGCGACCTATGCGTTCACAGTGGGGCCTTGAGCTGCGAGCACACGGAGGACGGACATGGCGGACGGGTGGCTGGATTTCGAGCGACCTCTGGTCGAGATCGAGCGGCAGATCTTGGAGCTGCGTAGCTGCTCGCCCGCCGAGACCGCGGATGAACGGCGCCTCCAAGAGCTCGAGCGTCGCGCCGCGCGACTGCGCCGGGATCTGTTTGCCCGTTTGACGCCGTGGCAACGCGTGCAGCTGGCGCGGCATCCGCGCCGACCCTACACGCGCGACTACATCGGACATCTGGCCGAGGAGTTCGTCGAGCTCTGCGGTGACCGGGCCTACGCCGAGGATCCGGCCATCCTGGCGGGATTGGCGCGCCTTTCCGGCCGCACCGTGGCGATCATCGGCCATCAGAAGGGACGCACGACGCGCGAGAATCTGCGGCACAACTTCGGCATGCCGCATCCCGAAGGCTATCGCAAGGCGCTGCGCGTAATGCGCCTGGCCGAGAAGTTCGGCCACCCGGTGCTCTGCTTCGTCGATACGCCCGGCGCCTATCCCGGCATCGGCGCGGAGGAGCGCGGACAGGCCGAGGCGATTGCCCGCAACATCCGCGAGATGTCGGCGCTGCGCGTGCCGAGTCTGGTCTTCATCACGGGCGAGGGGGGGAGCGGCGGCGCCCTGGCGATCGCCGTGGGCGATCGGGTCTACATGCTCGAATACGCCTTCTACTCGGTGATCTCGCCAGAAGGCTGCGCCTCGATCCTCTGGCGCAGCCGGGAGCGGGCCGCCGATGCAGCCGCGGCGCTCAAGTTCACGGCGCCCGATCTGCTCGCGCTGGGCGTGATCGATGAGATCGTTCCCGAGCCCCCCGGCGGCGCGCACCGCGACGCGCGCGCGATGGCGGCCCGTATGGGGGAGATCATCACGCGCGAGCTATCGGCATTGGAGGCACTCTCGCCGCAGGAGCGCCTCACCCAGCGGCAGGCGCGCTTCCTGAACCTGGGCGCCTTCGCCGAGCCCGCCGGCGACCCCCCCCGTTCGGTCTGATCGTGGTTGCTCGATGTCCGACGGCCGTGTGCAGCCGCGCGCGGGGACCGTTCGATGGGGCGTGTCGACGCCCCCCCGGTACGCGAGAAAGATCCTTTGCGAAGTCATGCGCAGCCGCTCAGGCGGAGGGCTCGGCGAATTGCAGGGTGTGCAGGCGGCGGTAGAGACCGTCGCGCGCGAGCAGCTCGGAATGCGTGCCCTGCTCGACGATGCGTCCCTCGGCCATGGCGACGATCGTGCCCGCCGAGCGGATCGTCGAGAGGCGATGCGCGATGACGACCGCCGTACGACCGGCGATCAGACGGCGCACCGCATCCTGCACCAGGCGTTCCGACTCGGTATCGAGAGCCGAGGTGGCCTCATCCAGAATCAGCAGCGGGGGGTTCTTCAGCACCGCTCGGGCGATGGTCAGGCGCTGGCGTTCCCCGCCGGAGAGGCGCAGCCCGCGCTCGCCGATGACCGTCTCATACCCCTCGGGCAATCGCTCGATGAACTCCTGCGCGTTGGCGGCCTGTGCCGCGGCGCGCACGTCGGCGTCGCTGGCGTCCGGGCGGCCGATGCGGATGTTCCCCGCCACGGTGTCCTGGAAGAGGATCGTCTCCTGCGTGACGATTCCGATCAGCCGACGAAGACCGGCCAGGTCGAGCATGGGCAGGGGGTGGCCGTCGAGGAGGATGCGGCCACGGGTGGGATCGTAGAAGCGTGGAATGAGGTTGATCAGCGTCGACTTGCCACCGCCACTGGGGCCCACCAGGGCCAGGATGCGACCCTGCGGAATGGTGAGATGCACATCGCGCAGCACGGGTGTATCGCGCTCGTATTCGAACCAGACGCCTTCGAAGCGGAGGGCATCGCGGAACGTCTGACAGGGGACCGGATCCGGGGCCGCGCGCACAGTAGGTCGGGCATCGAGCACGTCGAAGATCCGGCGCCCGGCGGCCAGACCGTGCTGGATCCGCAGATTGAGCTGATGGATGGCCTTGATCGGACGGATCATGCTCAGGAAGGCGGCCAGGAAGAGCAGGAAGTAGCCGGGATGCGCGCCGCTGGTGATCACCTTGCGCCCCGCGATGTAGATGAACAGCGCCGCCACCGACGCACCGAGCATCTCGGTGAGGGGCAGTCCCAAGCTGCCGATGCGCGTCATCCGTACCAGCGTGCGACAGGTATCGCCGGTCTCGCGCATGAAGCGGCGGAGCTGATGATTCTCGACACCGAAGGCCTTGATGATGCGGATGCCGCGCACCGTCTCGCCGATCACCGACGTCACGCGCGCCATCTTCTCCTGCGAGATTCGGGAGATGCGCCGCAGGACCAGACCGATGCGATCGATGACGAAGAGGCTCGGTGAGAGGATCAGCAGCGCCCATAGAAAGAGGTCCGGATTGGCGAAGATCGCGAAGCCCAGGTAGGTCAGCAGCGCAAAGAGATGCCGCAACAGCTCCATCATGCCGTTGGCCACGGCGCCGCGCACCAGCTCGGCGTCGTTCGTCACCCGACTGACAAGCACCCCCGAATGATGCCCCTGGTAATAGTCGAGACTCAGCGACTGGTAGCTGGCGAAGAGCCGGTTGCGGATGTCGCGCACGGCCGTCTGTTCGATGTAGACCGACAGGAAGCTCTGTGCGTACCAGAAGATGTTCTTGAGCAGGAAGATCAGCATCAAGGCGATGCAGAAGCGCAGCAGAGTGTCGATGCGATCGCGCCCGCGGATGAGCCGGTAGAACTGCTGCTCGGCCTGCGCGCGCAATTCGGCCAGGGAGGCGGACGGGCGCTGCGCGGACGGGACGTCCGCGTCCTGCGGGGACGCGGCGTCCGCTTCGGCGAGGTGCGTGCTGTCGGTCGCCGAGGCGGTGGACGCTGACTCGGGCAAGCCGGCACGCAGGACGATCTCGGTGAAGGGCACGATGGCCGCCAAGGAGAGTCCGTTGAAGACGGCGGCAAGGACCATGAAGACGATCGTGACCGCAAAGACCAGGGCGCGTGGGCGGTGGAAGCCCATCAGACGCCGCCAGGTGCGCAGCGCGCCTCTTGAACCCTCGGTCTGGCGATCGGTCACCGGTTTGCTCCTTCCCGCGTGTGCGCTGCCGCACGCTCCAGCGCGTGACGCACCCGCTCGGCGACGAAGGCCACCTCTGCGTCGGCCGCCGCCCCGCTCGGCGGCGTGACGGTGCGCGGTCGCGCCGCATACAGGTGCGCCTCCAGCGCGGACCCGCCCGCAAGGCGGGGCTGCGCAGCGGCGGCACGGCGGCGGCTGGCCGCGCCCAGTAGCAGCGCCTCATGCCGGCCGCCGAGAGGAGCGTACCGAAGAGGGTCGGAGGTCACAAAGAGCGATATCGTCGGCGCGCCGGCGGCGGCGGCGACGTGCAAGGGACCGGCGTCGCTACCGATGTACAGCGATGCCGTAGCGAGTTCGTCGAGCAGCTCTGCCAGGCTGCCGAGCCGCCGCACTTGGGCCACCCCGCCGGCGATCTGGGTCACCTCGGAGAGCGCAGTCTGGTCGGCCGGGCCGCCGATTAGTCGCAGGGATCGCTGCGAATCCCGCGCCAGCTCCGTGATCAGAGCGGCGAAGCGCTCCGCCGGCCAGCGCTTGGCGCCGCGCCCCCCGGGATGGATCAGGAGCGGGCCCTCGGTGGATCTCGCAGCGCATGTCGTCATAGAGCGCGAAGGCAAGCGCAGGGGATGGACCGCCGGTGACGATCCGAGCGCATCGAGCAGGAGCAGAGGAGCGAGGGAGACGTGAGTGGGGCCGCGCGGAGGCGCGATCGGATGGCTGAGCGCGGGACGGGAACGGGGATGATCGAATCCGATGCGCAGCGGGGCGCGAGAGACGATCGTCATCAGGGCGTTGTAGAAGGAGTGGGTGTCAGGATTGCTCAGCTCGAAGGTCGCCTCCCAGGGAGGATCCGAGATGCGACGCAGGTGGCGTGGATAGGCGTACGGATGGCGGATCAGCCAGCGCTTGCGTTCGACGATGCGGCCATCGATCCACGGGCAGTCTTCGAAGAGCGGGGCGAATCGATCGCCCAGCAGTAGCTGTATCTCCGCCTGCGGGGCCAACTCGCGCAACGCCTGCAGGAACGGTGTGATCAGCAGCAGATTCCCGAGGCGCTGGTCCTGGCGCACGACGAGGAGCCGCCGCGCTGCAGCCAGGTCGAAGCGCTGCGGCGCGGGACGCGGCGGGAAGTGCCGCGCGGCGCGCGGCAGCAGACGAGCCTTGAGACCACGCTCGAGACGCCGCCCCAAAGATGGACGCGGCGGGGATGGCGGTGCGGGGGAGCGGCCCGTGGCGCTCGCGGAGCGGCGCGCGCGATGTCGTGCGGCGCCCTCGCTGAGCGCCGCTGCCAGGAGGAACCAGAAGATTCCGGCCGGCTCCTCGTCGGTGAAATAGCAT